>CBCXVS010000100.1:0-22917 GCA_965178525.1 uncultured bacterium
AATGGACTTTTGAATTGGGCCAACCTGTTGATCTACTTAACCCTCCGCCTATTCTGCCAGGGGAACTTCGGTCTAAATTGTCTACGGTTGGTAGCGGCCCACGACTTGACAATATGCCGTAAAACGCTAAGATCCTGGCGCATTTGACGTGAATACCATTCCATGACAAACGGGGAAAGATCAACCGTGGTCCCTTGCAGCTGCGGTGTGTCTCCTGCTGTCTCGGGTGCCGACATGGTGTCCTGACCGGTGGAGGCGTCAGAGACACGCTCGGCGCCTAGGCTGACGGTATGCCGTGGCAATAGCGACGAAGCGAAGCAGTGTCGAGTGATCAAGCTCCTGTGGTGACAGCGACAGTACAGCGAATTTGCATGCGTCTTGTGGACTAGAAAGATGAAGGTGTAACGTTGGAGAGCGGAGCAAAGGCACAGTCGCCCCCTCATCTGTTGGTTACCATCGATGTGGGGAATAGTCGGATCAAACTCGGACTCTTCCAAAAGTCGCGTGAAGACGAGGCGACCCGTCAATTGCCGCTATACATCCGGTCCATGGCGGTCGAGGTCGATGAGGAGATTCCCTGGGCGGAGTTGGCGCAATGGACGCAAGAGGTCCAGGGACGCATGAGTATGGTCGTCTTGGGAGGGGTGAATCCACGTGGACGAGACAAAGTCCTTGATGGCTGGCCAGCGACATGTTGGCCCAATCCCGTTGTGATCGATAATCCTTTTATGCTTCCCCTGACGCTCAATGTCGATTCGCCTCGCACGGTGGGAATGGATCGGCTCTTGAATGCGATCGCGGTGAACGTCATTCGCCCGGCTGGCAGGGCGATGATCATTGTCGACAGCGGCACGGCGACGACGGTTGATGTGGTCTCCCCGGAAGGCGTCTTCGAAGGCGGCGCCATCTTGCCCGGTTTTCAACTCTGCTCCCGCGCGCTCCATCAATACACCGCGCTCCTGCCTCATATTGCGAACAGCGAATTGGCCGAGCAGACGCCATTGCCACTGGGCAAAAACACCCGTGATGCCATCCGCAGCGGCTTGTTCTGGGGACAACTGGGCGCCGTGAAAGAATTGTTGTGGCATTTGCGTACGCAACTGGCTGATGATCCGCTCATCGTCGTCACAGGTGGTGCCGGCCGGTTGTTGGTGCCACAGTTGTCGCCGGTGGTCTTGCACGAGCCGTATCTCGCGCTCCAGGGTTTGGTGATCGTGGGACAACAGCTTCCGGATCACACATGAAGCAGACAGGATGTTTTGATCCCACCCCCTCGCTGGCGGAGAAGGCAGGGCCAGCTCTTTAGAACAGCCCGGCCAGAGAGCGTGTCAGACCTGCGGTTAATTGCGGTGCGGCCTCCTCATACTGCAGATTGGCTTTGTTTGCCGTGCTTACAACGCGCGTGCGATGCTGTTTCTCTGTCGTCGCTTCCGCAAATGTCTGCCGTATACTGCCGCCACTGCCGTGTTTGGTATCGATTTGGGTATTCCGGCGTCCCACCACGCCTCGCGGGACTTTCTCTGAGATTTGCACATCGGTGACGGCCACATACGTGACGTCTTTGACCGACGCATCCGCAATGCTGGCCACGACGCCGCCTAAAATGGCGCCCACGCCAGCCCCGATCACGGCCCCCCGTGAGCCTCCTGCAACGCCCCCAATCACCGCGCCCGTCACGCCGCCACCTAGCCCCCCGAGTACCGTGCTGCCAAACCCATCATTGAGGGCGGCTTCGGCCGCGGTTGGACTCGATTTCGACACATTCAACACCTGGGCCTGGAGTTTGTAAGTCGCTTCGGTAGGATTTTCCGTGATGAGATAACCCTTTGCTGAGATCGCGGCTTTAATCGGGCCTTCGATATCGAAATTGAGTTTGTCAGATGTATTCCGCACCTGTACAAAAACGATGCGTTTGTGCGGAGCTACAGGCTCCAGAAAGACCGCATCACTCATTTTGGTCTGCACGTCGAGATCTTTCTTGGCTATCGACGTGTGCGTCGCGGCACAGCCGGACAACATCGCGAGCAGCATGAGGGCAGCGATGAGCCCCGCGAGACGATCATGCCATATCTGTTGCATCGTGGTATGCTCCTTCATATGGTACAACGACTTACCATCGGTAATGGCGTCCGTAACGATAGTGGCGCCCGAAGGAGAAGCGATGATAGGGGGCATGCCAACTGAAATCCCAATAGGGATGCCCCAAAATCCAATGGGACCGGATCGTGTGTCGTGGGACGGCTTTGAGCTGCTGGGGCTCCGCCGTGGTGTCGCGGATTTGCTTGCGGTCCGGGACGCTAAACGCTTGTGACAGCACTTCGGCATTGAGGGCTTTCTGCATCTCCTGCAGACGTTGCGCGCCATGAGATGACGCCGCCGTACCGAGGACCGTCGGCTTCTTTGCCGGCGGTTGCCTGACCTCGGCTGTGGTGATCCCACTGCCCAGCACGACACTGAAGAATCCGCTAAGTATTAAGCATATCAGCCATCGGGACGCCATGGGTATGCTCCTCCTGCTTCTCGTTGCGCGTTGGGGTGTCGCTTGTGATGCCTCAGGACAACGATATAAATTCAGTTTTGCCTCAATCTTTAGTTTGGTGTGTGCAAGTGCCTTCAGAGGTAGTTCCACAACATTGACAAATGTATCACATCCGAAAAAAATGTGCGGATTTCCAGTTTCAGGGCCATGTCGTTTTCCACTTGCATACGATTCCCCCCTTGACGAAAGGGGGGAGAAGTGCAGACACGGGAACACAGGCCATTTTACGTCTCAGCCTGTAGCGCCTGACATGCCTCGGCCACTGCCGGCGTATTGCCGTATACCGGCCCCGTTTCGGCACGGCTGAGGATCTCTCGGTATGTTTGCTGTTGCTTCGAGGTGTGCCCGGCTTGCCCATGCGCCCAGGCCAAAGCCGCGAGCGAGTGGAAGTGATTGGGATTGCGCTGCAGGCGTCGCTGGGCGAGTTCCAGCACGGTATCCACATGGCCGAGACGGCGGTGCAGGTCCAGACACACATCTTGAAAAATGTCTTTCTGTTCCCGGCTGCCGCCTCCCATATCGTGGATCCGCTGTACCGTTGGCGTCATCCACTGCACCGCGGTAGCGATGTCGCCACGGATGAGCGCCATTTCGCCTTCAAGCAGGTCGGCGCCCAGAGTGGACCAGTAGCCGCTGGCCCGTCCTTCGGGCAGATGGCGCAGCCGTGCCAGTTGCTGTTCGGCTTTCTCCGTTTCGCCCGCCCTCGCCAGGGCCAAGCCAATCCAATGATGCATCCAGATAGTCAGGAAATTTGCATGCTCGAGCAATTGTTCACCCTGCGTTGCCAGTTCTTTCCAGGTGGACATCGGCACCACAGCATGGCGCAGGAGCTCCCGGCGCCAGCACAGCTCGATGCGCTCGAACAACGGCAGCGGCTGTGCGGTAGAGGACCAATAGTCTTGCGTGATCCGTTCATCCCCAAGGATGGCGTGGGCCTCCGCCAGATGCCAGAGTAGATGCGGGTAGCGCTCGAGCGAATTGGCGCGTTCAAATGTTGCCAGCGCTTCCGCATAATCGCCCCGGGCGGCGTAATTATGCCCAACGGCATGGTAGGTGTAGAGGTTGCCAGGATCCGCTTGCAGAGAGCGTAGGCCAAGCTGCAAACCTTCGTCGGGGTCTTCGTCGGATTGCTCCAGGAAGAAAGCCAACATGGTTTGAAACTGGGCGTTGTCTAGGTGGGCCTCCAGGCTGCGGCGCGCCCGTGGGACACCCTGTTGATAATCGCCGCGGGCCAGATAGTTGATACTGAGCAATCGCAGGCCCATGCGATCGGACGGGCACAGGTCAGCAAGCTGTTCCAGGTGTGCCATGACCTCTGTCCCGGCGCTACGGCTCATCGCATCGACGATGCGAATATGCTGCTGTTCGCGTTCGTCGTAGGCGTGGTCCGCCAACGCCATGGCCTGCTGATGAGCTTCTGAGGCTACGTCATACTTGCCCATGCGCCAGGCAATATAGGCTCGGCTACAATGGGCTGAGATAAAAAGGGGATCGTGAGCAACGGCGCTATTCAAGGCGTCCAATGCCCCGCTGCGCCAGCGCAAGGAGCGTTCCACCCCGTGCTCGTATGCCGCGAGAGCGTCCGACGATGGGGTGGAAACGGCGAGACCTAATGAATCGGTACGAGCCATACCTTGCTCCCTTCATGTGCGTAGACAACCCTTGCCAGATCACAGTAAAATCATCGCTCATGCTCAAACCCTATCCCGTTCTAAACACGTCCCAGCACGGAGTAAGAATCATGCCATTGTCCCGTGTGATGTCTGTCGATAATCCTGCGGCGCCGCCACTCGATATCTCCGCGCGGCTGCGCTCGCAGTTGGTCTACTTCATGACGCCTCCTGATGCCCCGCATGTGCCGCCCTTGGAGGCAAACGATTATTGGATCGATGCCGACCAGGCCGCACAGTGGTCAGAGGAGGGCGTCTTCGAACTCGTCTCGCCCCTCGATAGCGAAAATATGACGACCATCGAACTCTCTGAGGAACAGGAAATCTTCATCGAGTGGCTCGTCACGCATCAGGTGCAGCACATTCGCCTGCAGGCAGCACCACGTTGATGGTGCTTGACGTCCATTACCGATATGAAAGCCTATTCTCGCGTCGCCACGGTGGCGATGACCGACATGCCGGGACGGAGCACCGAGCCGTGGGGAAAGGCGCCATTCAGCACGATTTTGACCGGAACGCGCTGCACCACTTTGACAAAATTCCCCGTGGCATTTTCGGGCGGCAGCAGGCTAAAGACGGCGCCTGTACCTGGACTAATACTCTCGATCGTACCGTAAAAGACCTCGCCGGGATAGGCGTCGACCTTCAGCGTCGCCTGTTGTCCGGGGCGCATGTCGCGAAGTTGCGTTTCCTTGAAATTCGCCTCCACTCAGACATGTTGCAGCGGTACCAGTGCCATCAAGGGCCGTCCGGGCTGCACCACTTGGCCGATCTGGATATTGTTTTTGGCGATCACTCCCCATACCGGGGCACGTAGCATGGTGTAGTTCAGCTGCAGCCGAGCGTAATCCAGATCGGCCTGCTTCTGCTGTAACCGCGCCCGAATGACGTCCACCTCGGCCTGTTTGATGTCCACATTCTGACGCATGGCCTGTGAGCCAGCCAATAGCGCCTGCGCCTCGGCCTCCCCTGCCCGCGCTCGCTCCACAGATTGCCGTTTGGTCAGCAGATCGACGCGCCCCTGCTCGACTTCGCGTTGCGCCAGCGCCAGTTTTTGGATCGCCATACGGCGTTCGGCCTCGGCCGCCTGCAGGGTGCTCTGGGTTTCATCATACTGCTGTTGCGCCACCACGCCGTCGTTCAGGAGTTGTTTGGCCCGGGTGAAAGCCGTACGCGCCATGTCAAGACGGGCATTGCGGGCGTCCACTTCAGCCTGTGCGACGGTCACCGCGGCGCCCAGGGTGCGCAGGCGAGCCCGCGCCTCGTCGGTTCCATGCCGCGCCTCCTGCACCGCGCTCTGGGCCGCCCGTAGGGTAGCACTCGTGCGAGCCGTGTCACTACTGGTACTGTCCTGCTCTTGCACCACCTCGATCTCGGCTTGACGCATGCGAGCCGCTTCCACTGCCACTGCCGCCTCCGCCTGCTGCACCTTGGTTTCGAAGTCGCGCGGATCGAGTTGGGCCAGCAGTTGCCCCGCTTCTATCGACTGGTTTTCTTCGATCAGCACCGAGAGTATCGTACCGGACACGCGGGCGCTGATCGGGATGATATCACCGGTGACATAGGCATCATCGGTCGATTCGTGGCTCCTATAATACTGCCAGAGCTGCCAACCGTAGGGCACGCCGACCGCGAGAGCGAGGATCAACAGACCAAGGAGGATGAACCGGATGCGCTTGCTCCGCTGGGCTGGTGTTACAGGCGGCAACTCCTGAGTTGCCGGGCGGTCTCCGTCCTGTGGGGGAGAAGAGACAGGCGTCTCTTGCTTTTGACCTGTCGCATGGTCAGCATTCTCAGCCATGGTTGTACTTCCGTTTCCGGCACTCTGTATCGGTCGCTGGGCGAGGCCGTGTTTCCACTGGGCGTGTCCGCTTACTGTCCCAGTTGGGCCAGGCGTGTATGGACGGCTCCTTCGACGGCGGTGCCTTTGAAAAAATGAGGGTTGATGTCCGCATCTGCTCTTCCTTTGCGTCGTGTCAGCTCTGCGAATCGGTATGGCCGTTACGCCTCATGCATGGGCGTCTCTGTGTCTATTCAGCCTATTATAACACGAGGCGCTGGAAGTACATGCGCCGTTGACTTTATCGTGGGACTTGCAGTACATGAGTCGTCGTGTTATTCAAGGAAGCCCGCTATCGGCTTTCAGCGATCATACAGAGATATCTCATCGCGTGAGCATCTTGCAAGTCTAGAGCGGCTCACGTTGTCACCTCCGGAGGCAATCGAACATGGCTAGCAAGCGTGGGGTCGTCATTGCCGGCGATGATGCGGCGTCGGAAGCAACAGAGGGGAAACCTATTATGCAACGCGAAAATTTTTCATCCGGAGCGCCCTGGGAGCCAATCGTGGGATATTCACGAGCGGTCCGAGTCGGCAATATCATTCATGTCGCCAGCACAACCGCAACGGATGCCGATGGAAAGGTCGTCGGCGTGGGCGATGCGTACCAGCAGACGCGGCAAACGCTCTGCAATATCGAGGACGTCCTCAAACGGGCGGGAGCCAGTCTGGCCGATGTCGTGCGGACGCGTATGTACGTGGTGAATATCGACGAGTGGGAGCAGGTAGGACGGGCGCACGGCGAGGTGTTCGGCGAAATTCGGCCGGTGACGGCGATGGTCGAGGTGAGCCGGCTGATTGTCCCCGAGATGTTGGTGGAAATTGAGGCGGAAGCCATTGTGGCCGGGTAATGGTTTGGGGGGCTTTGAAGACGGAAAGGCGTTATCCGCGAAGGGCGCGAAGGGGCGCGAAGGAGAAAAAATTGAGGGGAGATGGGAGAGAGTAAAAAGAAAATAGGCATACGGGTTGCGGGTGACAGGGAAGGGATAGGGTGCTAGAATGGGTCCACTTGGTCACGGTGTCACGTATAGTTAGGGGGATAGACGCATGCTATCGCGGGAAGAGAATGAATTGCTGACCCAAGTTGGGCCCGAGACGCCCATGGGACAGACCATGCGCCGGTATTGGATTCCGGCGTTGCTGGCATGGGAACTGCCGGAGCCGGATTGTCCGCCGGTGCGTGTGAAGCTTCTGGGTGAGGACCTCGTGGCGTTTCGGGATACCGAGGGCCGTATCGGCTTGCTGGACGAATTTTGCCCACATCGGCGGGTGTCGCTGTATTTCGGGCGGAATGAGGAATGCGGGCTGCGCTGTGTCTATCACGGTTGGAAATTCGATGCCGAGGGCCGGTGCATCGACATGATGAACGAGCCGGCTGAACTCGATTTTAAACAGAAGATTCGCACCACGGCCTATCCGACAGTGGAAGTCGGCGGCATCATCTGGGCCTATATGGGGCTGGCGGCCTTGCAACCGCCACTGCCCCAATTTGCCTGGACCCAGGCGCCTGAGACGCATCGGCATGTCACGAAGGTGATTCAGGAGTGCAACTGGCTGCAGGCGCTCGAAGGCGGCATTGACACGTCCCACGCCCCCATTCTGCACCGGGGCCTTTCGGCCGATAGCACCCAACCCGGAATCAGCCCCGCCGCCGCCTTTGTCCGCGGCGGCGCGCCGCACCTCGACCTCGATGTCACCGACTACGGATATCGCTATGCCGGCATTCGGTCGCTCGGCGCGGAGGGCAACCATATCCGCGCCTATCATTTCGTTCTGCCGTTCCATCAGTTGCGGCCCTCGTCGACGGAACAGGGACATGACGCCGTCGCCGGCCATATCTGGGTGCCGATGGACGACGAGAATTGCATGGTCTACAACTGGCAGTATGCGCTCAACGGCGACCCGCTGACTGAAGAAGACCGCCTTGAACGCCGCCTGGGCAATGGGCCGTCAGATGTGGACCAGGGCACGTTCCGCTCATATGACAATCGACACAATGACTACGGCTTGGATCGTCACGTGCAGAAGTATGAGACCTTTACTGGGATCAAGGGCGTCAACAAACAGGATCGCGCCATCCAGGAAAGTATGGGCCGTATCGTCGACCGTAGCCGGGAGCACTTGGGACCTGCCGACCGAGCCATTATCCAGGCGCGGCGACTCCTGTCACAGGCGATCAAGAGCGTGCAAGAAGGCGGGACGCCGCGCGGCATCGAGCCAGCGTACTATACGATACAAGCGGGTGAGAGCGTGTTACCCGCTGACGCCGATTGGCGTCAAGTCTTGCAGCCGGAATTCACCATTGCAGGGACAACCTAACCGTTTCTTCGCGTCCCTTCGCGTCCTTCGCGTCTCCGTTCTGCGGCGACTCGTTACCGGGCCGCCGCTGCGGCGCTGCCTGAGACGACCTGATGGGGGTCGTGTCTTTTTACAACGGCTCACGCAACAAGCTGGAGCGCCGCAGAAACCGGCGCTGATGCAATCCGAAGCGCTCAACGGCATGTTTTTGGATATGGGCCATGGCTTCATCGACCGAATCCGTGATGTAAAACAGGTCTGGGTCCGTATCGCCGATGGTGCCGATGTCCACCATGCGGTGAAGAAATTCAAGGAGCGGTTGCCAGTAGGCCGTCCCCATGAGGATGATGGGAAAGTTTTGAATTTTGCCGGTTTGGATTAGCGTCAAGGCTTCGAAAAGTTCATCCATGGTCCCAAAGCCGCCAGGGAGCACGACAAATGCATACGAGTACTTCACGAGCATCACCTTGCGGACAAAAAAATACCGAAACGCCATGACGCGATCCACATACGGATTGGGCTTCTCTTCGTGTGGCAGCAGAATCGAACACCCCACCGAGCGTCCGCCTGCCTCTTGGGCACCGCGATTGGCTGCTTCCATGATGCCGGGTCCACCCCCCGTGGTGACCGTGAAGCCGAGGCGGCCCAGGGCGGAACCGATATCTCGGGCCTGAGTATAATACGGATGCTCCTTCGTGAACCGTGCCGAACCAAACACCGTGACGCATGGACCGACGAAATGTAGGGCGCGGAAGCCTTCGAGAAATTCGCGGACAATCCGCACGATCATCCAAGATTCCCGATGCCGGGGCTGTGGTCCTTGCAGAAACAGCCGTTCGATCAGAGCTTGAGGCGACTCTGGGTCATCCATATCGTGATGAGGCGTGGTGACCATGGTTCGTATCTTCTCTACTGAACATACCGGGATGTATGTTGGTACCTCGCTGTTTAAGTACCTGGACAGAATTACCTTTATACATTTTTCCGGAGAAAGCTATAGATTTAATTTTATTTCGGTACTCATGGGTGTCTATCGTGCGGATGAGTGTAGCATGTCCGGAGCGCAATGAAACGGGATAATATTCGGCCTGAACCCGCTGAAGCCTCGTGGATACCATCTTTTTCTACTTGCCAGGGTACACCAAAGGCGTCTATAAGTCGGTTGTTCTAGACGAGAAGCACCGTGAGATCAACCATCAAAAACTGACATAGACCATGAGCACGACCATCTCCAACATGCAGGCGCGGAATCTCTTCCTCCATCTCCAAGGACTCTCGGATGCACCAAACACACGCTTCGGCCGCACCGATCTCTACAACCTCATTGTGCACCTGGGCTTTGTGCAGATCGATAGCATTCGTACCGTGGAGCGGGCGCATCATCTCACGCTGTTGGCCCGCAACGCCCGGTATCGGCCTGACATGCTGCAAGCGCTGCTGGAAGAAGACCGCTTCCTGTTTGAGCACTGGACCCATGATGCCTCGATCATCCCCATGCCATGGTATCCCTACTGGCAGCCGCGTTTTGCCCAGACCCGTGCGCGCTATGCCGCCCGTGAATCGTGGCAACGCCGACTGGGGGCGAACGCGGGCCAGATTCTCGACCGCATCCGGCAGCATGTGCGCCAACATGGTCCTGTCATGGCTCGAGATTTTGCCGATGAGCGCGCGCCCGGGGCGAGTGCCTGGTGGGACTGGGGACCGTCCAAGACGGCGTTGGAATATCTCTGGCGCACGGGGGAATTGGTGATTTGTCAGCGGATCAATTTTCAAAAGGTGTACGATT
This sequence comes from uncultured bacterium, assembly GCA_965178525.1. Taxonomy (GTDB): domain Bacteria; phylum Tectomicrobia; class Entotheonellia; order Entotheonellales; family Entotheonellaceae; genus CBCXVS01. The sequence goes on from CBCXVS010000100.1 coordinate 10,133, forward strand.
TGCCGGAGCGGGTCGTTCCGGAACCGTATCGGGCTCAAACACCTAGCGAGTCAGACTATGTCGATTGGGCCTGTTCTACAGCGCTCGACCGTCTGGGGTGCGCCACGCCAGTTGAGCTGGCCGCCTTCTGGGGCGATACGGCCTCTGCACAGGCAAGGCTCTGGTGTGAACGCCGGGTCGGCAAAGAACTCCGGGAGGTGATGGTCGAGTCAGCAGACGGCTCCGCCGCACGCAAGGCCTACGCGCGTGACGATGTCATCGCATGTCTGAGTGGTATTCCCGCTGCGCCGTCACGCGTGCGGTTTCTCAGCCCTTTCGATCCGGTCATCCGAGACCGCCAACGGGCGCTGCGCTTATTCGGTTTTGACTATCGCTTTGAGGCCTTTGTCCCGGCCGGACAACGGCGATACGGCTATTATGTCTTGCCCATGTTGGAGCGTGACCGCTTCATCGGGCGCATCGACCTCAAATGCGAGCGCCGTGACGGCACGCTGGTGGTCAAGGGGTTTTGGCTCGAGCCAGGGGTGAAACGGACGAAAACCCGTGCGCGGCTCATCACCGAGGAGTTGGAGCGATACCGAACGTTCGTGGGGGCGGAGCAGTTGGTGTATGAGAAGGGTACACAAGACAACCTATGAGAGTGGAGGAGAGCATGATGGTCATCGAGCAACACGCGCCCGCGCTGGAACGCATTGTCTCCATCGACCAGGAGATCGAAGAATTGGCCACCGGATTTGGTGGTGAGATGGGACCTGCCGAGGGGCCGGTGTGGTGGAAGGAAGGCGGCTATCTCCTGTTTAGCGACATCAGCAATAATCGCCGCATGAAGTGGACGCCGGATGAAGGTGTGTCCGTCTTCCACGAGCCTACCCATCGCGCCAATGGCCTGACGCGGGACCGCCAGGGGCGGCTCGTCGCTTGCGAGCATGATGCCCGGCGCGTGACGCGGATGGATCCGGATGGCAGCATCACGGTGATTGCCAACAACTACCGCAGCCGGCGTTTGAACCGGCCCAACGATGTGGTGGTAAAATCCGATGGCAGCATTTACTTCACCGATCCGATGTCGTTCAACGTCGACTCTGAGCTGGACTTCTGTGGCGTCTTTTGCGTCTCGCCGGACCTGGGGGCGATCCACGTCCTGGTGCGGGATTTTGTGCTCCCGAATGGCTTGTGCTTTTCCCCGGATGAGAGCATTCTCTACATCAATGATTCCCGCCGCCGGCATATCCGGGCCTTTGACGTGGAGCCCACCGGGTTGCTGGCTATGGCCTCAGACCGGGTGTTTTGCCAGATGACGGGCGAACGCGCCGGCAATCCCGATGGGATGAAGGCTGATGTGGAAGGGAATATCTACTGTACGGGACCCGGCGGTATCTGGATTCTGGACCGTACGGGGACGCATTTGGGAACGATTCCGACTGGACCCACGACAAATCTCAACTGGGGGGATGACGATTGGTCGACGTTGTATTTCACCACACGGACCACCCTGGGGCGTGTGCGGATGAAGATTCCCGGCGTTCCGACGCTGCGTGGTGATGTGTAACGGAGGATCCATGCAAGCCGCCGATATTGCCGCCGCAAATTTTGCGCGTCACCTGAAGCAGAATGCGTATCCGGGACGCGGTTTAGTCGTCGGGCGCTCGTCTGACGACACCGCTTGGCTCATGATCTATTGGATCATGGGCCGCAGTGCCCACAGCCGCAATCGCCGCTTCGTGGTAGACGGGAGGGCCTTGCGCACGGAACCGGTGGACGCCAGTCTTGTTGACGATCCCAGCCTGATCATTTACGATGCTATGCTTGAATTGCCCCAGATCTATCTTGTAGGCAATGGTGATCAGGTTGGCACCATCTACGATGCTGTACAGGCCGGGTCGAGCTTCGATGCGGCGTTAGCAACGCGTGAGCGGGAGCCGGATCCGCCCAATTATACGCCACGCATTAGCGCTATGCTCGATGTCCAACATTCTCACGGGCGTCTCCTGCTCAGTATTTTGAAAGCGAATCGTGCAAATCCGGACTATACCGACCGCACGACCTTTCGACCCGCCCTGCCTCCGGCCGGCTTCGGGATGTGTCTGACGACCTATCTGGGGGATGGCCATCCCCTGCCGAGTTTCACCGGCGATCCGCTGTTGCTGCCGTGTGCGGGCCAGGTCGATGAGATACTCGATGTGTATTGGAATGCCTTGGACGCGGACAATCGCATTGCTATTGCGGTCAAGCGTATTCCGGAGGACGGCGGCGCGAGCACGATTGTCGCCCGGAATCGTTATGACGCCTCAGCTGCTTGAGACCGCAGTACTTATTTCTCGGCTATGTCTCGCCCATCATACTTCAGAATATGATGGCGAGGCGGCTAATACTGTTCTGCGACTGCTTCCAGGATCTCATCCCGCCGCTCTTGTCTTTCCGCAGTAGGCAATGCCACCACGATGTCCTCCACATCGTGAGGACCGATACGCCAGTGGCCCAGAATCGCCCCTTGGAATGCCCCGTCAATCAGCAGATATTGGAGCACCTCATACGCTCTAAACCGACGGTTCAACTCACGACTGTGAGATCGGACCAGCGTGTCCGATTTGTGCAGCATCCATACCGACGGCGGCGCCATCTCGTCTGGCAACTCGGCATCTTCAGCACACATCCACCCCTCCCCGAGTCCTTGCACAACAGCAGGGACAATGGCCCCATCTTCTTCCAGCGAGGCAACTAAAGTCTTCAGCGCCCTTGACGGCCAGCGGGACCAGTCCTTCATTTGTTCCAGAGTGGCAAACACGTGTCCATGTAAAAACCGCAGCAGCACCTGCGCGGCTGCGGTCTCCCACGGCTTGCGCGCTAGGTCGAGGTTGGGCCATGTGGCCTCAAAAGCATACCAGGCGTGATCCCAGTCTGTCGCCACTTGGTCTTCGTAGACGAGAAACGCCTCTTGGAGACGGTGCAGGGCGGGCATGATCTGCTTCTTGAGCAGCCCGGTCTCCTCTTTGATCTGGTCCGGTGACAGTCCGTCCAGGGCCTGTACCGCCTCCAGAACCGTCTGCTGTATCTCGTTCAACCTGTCGAGCGGGCGTCGAAACGCTGTTGCATACACCTCCAGGTCATCCGCCAGGACATATCCCACCGTTCCCCCTGGAAATCGTCCCTTGACGATCGTGCGTTCAGCTCGCAGCCGGTCTGCTTCCACTTTGTCGTCAAATGTCGTCCGGTACACCAGACGGGGAGGCGTGCCGGGGTACGAAAAGTAGATGGGTGCAACGGGTTGCAACAATGCGAACAGTGCCTGATAGGATTTCGGATCCTGAAGCGATTCAGTCAGATGGTGCCGCCGTAGCCGTTCTGCAAGAATCGTGTGGGATGTACGCATCGATCATTCACCCTGATTGGACATCTTCACCCCGGTCCGTGTTTGTAATACCATATATCTCACGGCGTTTACACATACGCCGGCACAAGCTTACCATATTCACCACCCTGAGACAGCATTTGCTAAAGGAGGTCATTATGGACATCTGGGAGATGATCACCAACCAGCGTCGCCAGCTCGCTGACTTGCTGGACGGCCTGACCGAGGCACAGTGGCGCACGCCTAGCCTCTGCGCGGACTGGACGGTCCGTGAGGTTGCCGGCCACTTGATCACGCCCTTCGAGCTGGGGACGGCGAAGATGTTGCTACGCTTTGCCGGCAACGGGTTCAACTTCAACAAGATGATGGCGAAGGCGGCGAAGCAGCTCGCCCAGCGACCGACGAGCGAGTTGGTCAGCACGTTACGAGCACACGCCGAGACACAGTGGACACCGCCCGGTGTCGGGCCCGAGGCCCCGCTCGCCGATATCGTGATGCATACTCAGGACGTGTGCCGCCCACTGGATATCGAGCAGAGCGTCGAGAGCGAACGGGCTCGCCGTATCCTCGATTTTCTCGCGAGCGGCAGGGCATCTGTCATCACGCGTCCTGCCTGGATCGATGGTCTACGGCTGGAGCCCGACGATCTCGACTGGTCATGGGGTGAGGGGCCCGCAGTTAGAGGCTCCGCCGCCGCTATGATCATGGCGATCGGTGGCCGCAGCGCGGTGCTCGACGACGTCGATGGGCCTGGCGTCGACGAGCTCCAGGCGCGGCTGGGGCGGAGATAAGTTGGCGCACGTCGAGGAAAACTTGACGCTCTGACGCGCGCCATATACCATGCTGCATGTCCACCGTGTGACGTGCGTTCACAGCGCTAAGTACTCGGCCAGACGCGTTGGCATGCATTCCTCCGGAACTATCCGTATAGGAATGGCTGTCCAGGTACTTCAGATCCCTGCCGACAGAAGGAGCATGGCGATGTTTATTGGGTACTTTACCGAGCGACCCTACCAGGATCCCTCATCCGGGTATTTTGGCGCGACGGGTAAGCCGATTATGGACTTGACCGTTAGCAACGATACCTACGACCCGGAGTTAGGCTCTGATCTCTATAACCGGTACCTCGATGAGAAGATCTACGCCGAAGAGATGGGCTTTGACGGCCTCATGCTGAATGAGCACCATGGCACGCCCTTTTGTATGGGGGGGGCGATGAACGTTGAAGCTTCCATTCTCGCCCGTATGACCAACCGAGCGAAGATCGTGCTATTGGGCAACATTCTGCCCATCTGGGATGATCCGTTCTGGTTGGTAGAGCAACTGGCGATGATCGATGTGATTTCGCGTGGCCGGCTCGTCTCCGGCTGGGTTCGGGGAACCGGACGGGAAAGCGTTGCCCACAATGCCCCGCCGCACTACAATTGGGAGCGCTTCCAGGAGGCGCACGAGTTTATCGTGAAAGCATGGTCCGAGCCGGGGCCATTCCGCTGGGAGGGTAAACATTTTCACTACCGGCACGTGAATCCCTGGGTGCGGCCATATCAGAAACCGCATCCCCCTGTCTGGCTGCCGGGCGTCGTCAGCCGCGATTCGCTCATGTGGGCAGCGGAGAAACGGATTCCGTACATCATGCTCGCCACCGAGATGGAACCGACCCGGCAGGCGTTTCAACTGTATCATGACCGGGCGGCTGAGCTGGGGTATCAATCCGGCTCGCAGAATATTGGGTACCTCTGGAAAGTCCATGTCGATGAGACCGAAGAGCTAGCTGAGCAGGCGGGTCGGAAGTACGTCCAAGGCCCGAGTAATCCCTTCCTAGCTGGCAATGAGGGCACAGTCAATCCTGCCTTGCTGTCTCTGCCGGGGCTGACTTCACGGCGCCGAGTGCTGCCGACACAGGCAGTAGCCACAGGGGCTCGCGGGGGGGCCGCGAGTGTCTTGGGCCGCCCCTATGAAAGACAAATTCAGGATTATACGATCATCTCGGGCACGCCGAAGACGGTGCTGCCGAAGATCCGTCACGTTCTGGAGTACATTCGGCCCGGCAGTATCTTCTTCTGGGATGGCGACGGCGCCATGAACCATGATGACGCCATGCGGAGCTTGCGGCTCATGGGCGAAGAGGTCATTCCTGCTGTCCGCGAGATGGGAAAAGAATTGGAACTCGACGGCCCCTTTGAAAGGGATCCGGCCACGGGCGAACCCATCGACGAAAGCAATGGGAAGGCGAGTGCCGAGGCCAATACGCCTGCCGGCAGTGCGGTTGAGGTCGAGGAGTAGTCCGATGCGGTCATTGTTTGCGTGCCATGCCGCGTGTTGTGGGTGGTGGAGCGAAGGAATCATGGCATGACGTCGTTGCAGCAGGCGGATTTGACGGCGGATGTGGTGGTCATTGGCGGTGGACCGGGCGGGAGTACGGTCGCCACAATGCTGGCGCGCAAAGGCTGGCATGTCGTGCTTTTTGAGCGCGAACACTTCCCGCGTGAGCACGTAGGTGAGTCGTTGCTTCCTGCCAGCCTCCCGGTTCTTGAAGAGCTTGGGGTTCTGCCTGCCGTGCAGGAGGCTGGGTTCCTGCCCAAACGGGGCGCCACCATGGTCTGGGGCAAGGACCCGGGGCCATGGAGCTGGTATTTTCGTGAGACGAATCAGCAGTATCCGCATGCCTACCAGGTTTGGCGTCCCCATTTCGATCAGTTGCTCTTGGACAATAGTCGGGCGCATGGGGTCGAGGTGCGGGAAGGGCATCATGTGGTGGATGTTCTCTTCGACGAGGGCCGGGCGGCGGGCGTTCGGTATACGGTAGATGACGGCGGCATCCGTAGCGCCCAGTCGCGATTTGTCGTCGATGCGAGCGGTCAGGGGGCGCTCCTTGGCCGCAGGTTGCAGGTGCGCCGCTGGGATCCATTTTTTCAGAACTTAGCGGTTTATGGCTACTTTACGGGTGCTGAGCGGCTGCCCGAACCCGATGCGACCAATATTTTCATCGAGTCCTATGCACACGGTTGGTTCTGGCATATCCCATTGCATACGGGCTGGATGAGTGTGGGAACGGTGGTAGACAGCCGTACGGGGCAGGAGGGCCTCCGCCAGCATGGGCCACAAGGCTTTCTGCAGGAGCAGATCGCGCAAGCGCCATACACGACCCACATGTTGCGGCAGGCCGAGCTGGTCTCCGGTCCTGTTGTCGTGAAGGATTGGTCCTACGTCTCTGAAGAGGTTGTGGGCGATGGTTACATTTTGGTGGGCGATGCGGCCTGCTTCGTCGATCCTTTGTTTTCAGCCGGTGTGCACCTGGCACTGACGGCTGGGGTGCTCGCTGCGGCCTATGTGACGACGGCGTTGAAGGATCCGAGCATGCACGAGGCCGCCGGGCGTGTGTACAAAGAACTCTATGACAAGGAATACGATCATTTTCGCGCCATGGCGCAGCTTTTTTACGCGAGTAATCGCACCGTTGACTCGTATTTTTGGGAAGCAAGACGCCTGCTGGGAATGCCTGACACCCTGTCGCCTCGTCATACCTTCATTCGCGCTGTCGCTGGGCAACCACCGCGTGGCTATGAACGTGTGGTCTTGGAACAGGGACATGCGCCGGAAACGTTTGTGGACGGCGTGCGGACGGTGGAGGCGGAACGTCGCGCGCGCCGCGCCTGCCTGGAAGCGTCTCAAGCCGCTCTTCCGCAGGCCGTGCCACGGCTGGCCGCAGATGTGGCGATTCGGCGCAAGCCGGTGATTGCCGCTGGAGAGTTCGTGTGGGGGGACGTCTTGATTACGGCGGGGTATCCGGAGGGACTACCGTGTAGCCGCATGGTCGCCATCTTGGTTGCCATGATTGACGGACGCCGCTCGGTCGCTGAGCTACTGGGTACGTTGTGTGAAGGCCAGGAGGCGAAACAGAGCCAACAGATCGCTGCTAGCGCGTTTGCGACGCTTCGGCTTCTTTATGTTGACGGCACGATTGCTGAGTTGCGTGGAGTGTAGGGCAGGACTCACTCGAGTTCAAAGCCGTGGTTCGTATGAAAGGCTCGTAAGGTGGCGGGTATGAGCGTTTGTAGCGCTTCAGCCCGTTCGATAACCCGCTTGCTCCATTGCGTGCCGGGATCTGAGGCAGACAGGAGGCGATAGGCTTCTGATGCGGTCACCCAACGATACTCGGAATGTTCCGCACTGATTCTGATTGCTGCGGGGGTCTTGGTCGAACAACAGTAGGTGACGCCAATCAATTCATTGTCCGGCGTCGCGTCCCCACGATAGAAGTGAGTCGTGCCAATAAAAAACTCGATCTGGATATCAATGCCGATTTCCTCATGGACTTCTCGCCGCAGAGCATCTTCAAAACCTTCGCCTTGGTTGACGCGTCCCGTGACACACTCCCAAATACCGCTAGCGAAGTCTTTATCACGTGCGCGTTTGAGCAAAAGATAGGCGTGGTCTGGTGGGTACCAGAGCAGCGCGGCCACACCACCGTAAAATCGTCCGATACTCATATCGCCACCTTTCAATGCCTGGACCGCATGACCTGGCTATATGTTTCCAGAGGAAAGATGTCTCTGATACTCATATCGCCACCTTTCAATACCTGGACCGCATGACCTGGTTACACGTCTCCAGGGGAAAAGATATATATGTCATGTTGTGTCGGTACTGAGAGATGTCCGGAGACGTTGTTAAATAAGCGATCCCATATGACTACCATACAGGAGATCGTCCCGTCTCGCAAGACTCCGGGCACATGCTGCCTGCTGCAATAGTCCGGAGGTTTGAGGAGTCTCGATCACTCGGCGGTATAGCGTTTCAAAGCCGCTTGCAAGTCGAAGACTTGCAAGGGCTTGCTAATATAGTCATCCATCCCAGCTTCTAAACCGAAGTTCCTCCCGTGATTCGGCGACAACTTGTTGAAATAAAAACTCAAAAGCCTGAAACGAATTGACCTTTGGTCCCATGTAAATCGCAAAATTTTCGCTCATATTCTGCACCATGGGCTTGACATCGTCTGAAAACGTATGACCATAAGCCATGTCGTTTCAGGAGGTTGGATTGTTCCCGTGTAAATGGACTTTTGAATTGGGCTAACCTGTTGATCTACTTAATCCTCCGCCTATTCTGCCAGGGGAACTTCGGTCTAAACAGCGCGTTAAATCATCCTGCATGGCACTTGCCGTCAAGGCAACAATAGGAACACGACCGCCGGAGTGGCCTTCCCGTGCCCAAATGGCAGCCGTCGCTTTGAACCCATCCATCTCCGGCATGTGACAATCCATGAAAATACAGGCATACGGCGTATGTTCCGAAGCCTCGACAGCCTCACGGCCGTTGGTGACCAGGTCCACGCTGCACCCGAGTTTCTCGAGAAATCGTAGGACGACGCGTTGATTCACAATGTTGTCTTTAACGACTAACACTTTCGGGGATAGCGAGCTGGGCGTCGCACCTCCCGTTTCATCAAGACCTGTTCCCGGGATGGGGGGAAACTCTCCTGTCTTGCCCACTGCGGTTGCCAGACAATTGTATAATTGTGATCGGCGTACGGGTTTGACGAGATGCGCTGTGATGCCAGCGTTCTGCACGTCCTGCATGTGTTTAGGACATCTGGAGGCGCTGAGCAGGATCAGTGGGACGGACACGAGTGCCGGTTCGGCTTTGATGGCTCGTGCGAGGGCGATGCCATCGACACCTGGGGTGCGGTGATGCAGGAGGATGAGGTCATACGGGCGGGCGCCATGGCGCGTGGTCTGCAACCGCGCCATGGCATGCTCGGCGTCCGTTGCGCAGTGTACGTGGAGTCCCCAGGCGCGTAACTGCGCCTCCATGATGCTGCAACTCATCAAAAAAGAGTCGACGACCAATATGCGCCCATTGGGTAGCGGCGTTGGTAAGAGTTGATTCTGAGGGGTAGGCCGCTTTGCAGAGGATAGGGTAAACCAAAAAGTACTGCCTTTTCCCAACTCACTGATACAACCGATCTGTCCTCCCATGATCTCGACAAGGGATTTTGAAATAGCCAAGCCCAGTCCTGTGCCACCATACCTGCGGGTGGTCGAGCTATCAGCTTGGGCGAAGGCCTGAAATAAACCGTTCTTGATCTCGGATGGGATACCAATGCCGGTGTCGGTCACTTCGAAACGCATAACCACGCCATCAGCGGTTTCTTCCATCAGCATAATGTGTACCACGACTTTGCCTGCCTCGGTGAACTTCACCGCGTTGCCAAGCAAGTTGGTGAGGATCTGCCGCAGTCTGCCGGGGTCGCCTTGTATCCAAAGGGGTATCTCCGTCTGGATTAGACTCGTCAACTCGAGATCTTTCTCGTGCGCTTTTTCCGCCAGGACATCGAGGACGTCTTCCACTACCGTCCGCAGCTCAAAGTCGATGAGTTCAACGGTGAGTTTGGCGGCTTCGATCTTGGAAAAATCCAAGATGTCATTAATGATGCTCAGCAGCGCTTCGCCTGAGCGGCGAATGGTTTCCGTATACTCTTGTTGCTCGGCGCTCAACCTCGTATCCGCCAGCAGGCGCGCCATGCCGATGACGCCATTCATCGGTGTGCGGATTTCATGACTCATGTTGGCCAGAAATTCGCTCTTGGCCCGTGTCGCGGCTTCGGCGGCTTCCTTGGCCTGCAGGATGGCCACTTCGATCTGTTTGCGCTCGGTGATATCCTGCATGGCGCCAATGATGCGTCGCGGTCGACTCCTCTCGTCATAAATGATTTCCGTCTGCTCATGTACAATGCGTTCATCACCGTTGGGCAGGAGAATGCGATAATCGATGCGGTAGGGGATGTGGTTTTGCAAGGCGCCTTGACGTGAGTTGTAAACGGAGGCCTGGTCATCTAGATGGATCGCCTGCGAAAAGATGCTGGAGGAGATATCGCGTTTCTGGGAGCTGATGCCGAAGATGTGATAGGCTTCATCGGACCAATACATGCTGTCGGCATGGAGATCATGATCCCAATGACCCAGGCGGGCAACCCGTTGGGCGTTGGCCAATCTGGCCTCGTGAATACGTAAAGAGACCAACGCTTTGCTGGCCCGTAACAGATAGCGCACACGATGCGTCAGGATTAACCAATTGATTGGTTTGGTGATGAAGTCAGTCGCGCCAACCTCATAGGCCCGGTTGATCGAATACACATCATCAAGCCCAGTCATCATCAGGACCGGGATGACGTCGCCAGATGGCAACGTACGGAGCCTCGAACACACAGTAAATCCATCCATTGCCGGCATGTTGACGTCCAACAGTAAGATGTCTGGGCGTATGCGTTCAAAAAGCTCTAAGGCGGTGGCGCCATCGCCAGCTTCCTCTACCCTGAAGCCCTCTTGTTCTAAGGACTCCCGTGCTAGGAATTGCAGGGTGATATCGTCGTCGACAACGAGTATCAAGGCATCGCTACTGAGGGCATCAACATCTCCCATTGTCATTTTCCTCGCGTTGAGCTGCTGAGTACTAAGGAAAAATTCAATGTGTATCTTTCCTCACTCAACTTTTTCGTGATTGGCTTTCTCTTTTTGCCTGGCCATCTCTAAGAGGCTATTCAGCATCATGAGGAAGATCTGGCCATGCTTGTCAATCTTCTGGAAATAGCTGTCGTGTATCATTGGGGAAGTCGATACCATATTTTTCAATCCAATGTCTATGACATGGAGTATGCTATGTAAGGATGTCTGTAGCTCGTGGGACAGGATAGAGAGGCATATACGAGTTGTCTGGTTCACAGCTTCCACTGTCTCTTTAGCCTTAGGTAGAAGCTGCTCTGTGTCCTTGCACTCGGCCGTTTCTTTCATGAAGATACTGATGCTATAGGTATTGCTGGTTTGCTCATAGGTGATGGTCATCTCAACAAGAAACTCGCTCGTATCCCGGCGCTGCAGCATGCACGTCATGGGTGTATTCCCCATAGCTTTTTTGGCTATGATGAGGAACGGATCAACCGCACTTGCATCCTGTATATCTTCGGACCTGGGCATCATCAACTTCGAGATTTTGTGTCCGAATGCCTCTTGACGAGTCCAGCCAAACATCGTTTCGGCTCGCGAATTCCATGCTATAATCGTCCCTGTCTTATCTGATCGTACGACAGCAGCACTCGACTGATCAGCCGGCGCGGTCTGCGGCAGACACGCACGGCTGTCGAGCATGACGGTCAACTCTGCTTGGACGGCGGCATATTCCGTCTCAATCGCCGTGAGGAGTTCCGCAGCATAGACGATGTCGTTGGCGCGCCCTGTGGCCTCCAACTCCTTGCACTCGGCTGCCAAGGTCAGCGCGCCCACATTGCTGCTGCTGGACTTGAAGGCGTGCGCTGCGTGTTGGATCGCTGCCGCATCGTTGCGGCAGACGGCGTCCTGTATGGTAGCCATGAGTTCAGGCGCATTGGTGAGATACATATGTATCACCCGTCTCAGTATGTCTGGCTCACCTTCCCGCTGCAGAGCGCGGATGCCGTCAAGAGTCGCCGGGTCGAGGTGCGTTGGGCGGTGGGCGGTGTCCTCGATCACTGCTGGGGTAACCAAAGGGAACGTCCGTTCCTGTGAAAGTACGGCATGGTTGGATAGCCAGCGCTCGATGACTGCGCGTAATTTTTCCAAAGGAAATGGCTTACTCAGATAGTCATCCATCCCGGCCGCAAGACATTGTTCGCGGTCGCGTTCAAAGGCATTGGCCGTCAAGGCAATGATCGGGAGATGGCGTGTTGTGCCATGAGAGCGATCCTGGGCCTCACGCTCGCGTATACTCTTGGTGGCGGCAAAGCCATCCATCTCCGGCATCTGGCAGTCCATCAGGACGAGGTCATACATGGTGTGGGCCAGAGCTGCAAGCGCTTCCCGTCCGTTGCCGGCCGTATCAACCTGACATCCGAGGCTCTCGAGCATACTGCGAGCGACTTCCTGATTGACCGGATTATCTTCAACCAGCAGTATTTTTCCGTGCATCACGGGCTCGTTGACGGTAGACGTCCAGTCTGCGCGAGATGGATCGTTCGCGGGCTCGTGATCTCGATTGATCACCATCGTCAGACAGTCATACAGCTGGGATTGACGAACGGGTTTGCTCAGGTAGCTCTCGATGCCAGCTTGCTTTGCTGCCTGGAGATCACCATACAATCCAACGGAAGTCAGCATGATGAGCCGCACCGAGGCAATGGCCGAGTCTGTTTTGATGATGCGGGCGAGCGTGACCCCATCCATTTCCGGCATTTGCATGTCCAGAATGGCCAAGTCGTAGGGCGTACCCTGCTGCTGTGCTGCGCGTAGCAGCGTCAAGGCTTGCGGGCCATTGGCCGCGCTTTCGTTGTCTATGCCCCACGTTGTGATCTGATGGTGGAGAAGACTACGGTTTGTGGCGTTATCATCTACAATAAGCACGCGCAATCCCTGGAGCGCGTAACGGTATAGAGGCAGTGGCGCTGTGCCCGTGGCACAGCGGGACA
>CBCXVS010000101.1:0-22672 GCA_965178525.1 uncultured bacterium
GTCAACAATCCATGTAACCCCAGGTCAGCTGTCAACAATCCATGTAACCCCAGGTCAGCTGTCAACAATCCGTGCAACCCGGGTGCTATCAAAAATCCATGCGCCATCAGGAGAGGCAGTTATGAGGGGTTTGCCCTCGGGGAATCCGTGCATATCCACCGATGGTTTCCGGCAACGTATAAATCGACCAATGAAACCTGGCAAAAAGGCAAAATGATGCACAGCCAGCTCTTCGGGGGCGAGGTGAAGGGCCAGGAACGGGAATTCGATCAGTTTTTACAGATCAACGCGCCCCTGAAGATCGACGATCAAGTCGTTGGCATTTTAATGCTGAACAAGTTCGCCAACCCAGTGGCCGCTGCCGTGCGTACCAAAACACTCCGGGTCGTGGGGCTCACGGGAGTGATTTTGCTTGTCGGCCTCGTCCTCTTCGGTTACATATCCGCCCGCATGCTACGCCCCCTGAAAAATTTAACCGCCGCCGCAGGTGACGTCGCCCAGGGCAACCTCGAGATCACCATTCCTGCTTCGCGGAGCCGGGACGAAGTCGGCCGCCTCACCAATACCTTCAACACCATGCTGGTTGGCCTGCGTCAGCGCGATTTCATTCGGGACACGTTTGGCCGCTATCTCAGCAAAGAAGTCGTCGATGAAGTGTTAGGCTCCCCCGATGGCTTGAAACTGGGCGGTGAAACCCGCGAGGTCACTTTTCTGGTGTCCGATTTGCGCGGTTTTACCTCGCTGTCATCACGCTTGCCAGCGCACGAAGTCATTGACATCCTGAACCGTTACCTGGAACGTATGGTGGACATGATCAGCACGTATCACGGCACGGTCGACGAGTTTCAAGGCGATGGTATCCTGGCGTTTTTTGGCGCGCCGTTAGCGGCGGACGATGATCAAGAACGCGCTATCGCCTGCGCCATTCGTATGCAACGTGCGCTGGTCGAGATCAATGCGGAGCAGCGCCGGCGCCAGCTACCGGAGCTGAACATGGGCATTGGCATCAATACTGGGGAAGCCATTGTAGGCAATATCGGCTCAGAAAAGCGCACCAAATACGGCGCGGTGGGCAACGCGATTAACGAAGCTTACCGCATCGAATCGTACACGGTGGGTGGACAAATCTTGATTAGCCCAAGTGTCTATGCGCAAGTGCAGGATTTGGTGCAGATACACGGCACGCAAGAAGTCCAGTTCAAAGGACTCGACCATCCGGTGACACTGTACGAGATTGCGGGATTGCGCGGGAAGTACGCCGCGTCACTTCCGGACACCGCGCCGGAAACGTTTGTCACTCTGGCAAAGCCTTTGGCCATTGCATGCTTTCCGGTCGAAGACAAAACCGTATCAGACCATGCGATTCACGGCATGATTACACATCTGACAGCAACTGCCGCAGAGGCAACGCTGGAAGCCGATGTTGCACTCTATAGCAACCTCAAGCTCAGTTTGATGCCGACAGACGCGCCGGCCATTCCGGAGGTCTATGCCAAGGTGATCACACGGCACCCGAGTGACACCGCCCCGGCGCAGCTCCGTCTGGGCTTCACCTCCCTGCCCGAGCCTGCCAAAGCTTTGCTGGAGCGTCAACGCGGCGCCGTGCCAGCGGCTACCGGTTGTTAAGCGCTACCATGTCCCTGTCTTAGGTATCGTTCGTCGAGCCTTGCGACTGTTCCAACGCCGCCCGCAGCCGAGCGTTTTCGGCTGCAAGCGCCTCGGCGCGGGTGCGTTCCGCTTCGGCGCGGGCGCGTTCCGCTTCGGCGCGGGCGCGTTCCGCTTCGGCGACTTCCTCACTGGTCAACACCAATGTGCCAGAAGGGTCGAAAAAACGTAACCAGTTGTCCAACGTGCCTTGAAAGCGTCCTTCCCGGAACCCCAGCCACACCTGCAAGCTTTCGGACCACAACCAGCCCCGTTCATCAGGCACGAGGGGAATATATTGGGATTTTTCCAATTGCCAGCCTTGTAGCGTGTGATCAGCCGGATCGACGCAAAAGTATTCCGAGGTCTTGAAAACCTGTTCGTACAGATCCTTTTTCGCCCCCAAATCCTCTGCCGCCGTAGTAGGTGAAAGCAACTCGATAATCACGTCCGGGTAGCGTCCACCCTCTTGCCACACAATCCACGAGGGGCGTATCCGGGTTCCGTCTACGCCTTTGACGACGAAAAAATCGGGACCTTTGTAGTCTTGATTGCGTACTTGTTGCAGGCTGTAATACACAAACATATTGCCACCCGCAAAAAAATCCGTGCGATCATGCCAATGCTGGTGTAGTACATCCCCTAACAGATTGATTTGCAGATGATGCCATTGACTCTCCAAGCGTTCTCCATCTTCGCTTGGTAACGCCATATCCGGGGCCTCTGGCACCCATATGTGTTTCTTCACTTCGACGACAGGCATAGGTGTGAGCTCCCTTTGCAATGGTTCGGCCGACAACCCTGAAGCCAGTATACCGCAACATTACAGGCCGGCCAAGAACAGGGGCCAAGAACAGGGGAAGACGCGCGCGGAACGTGGCGCTGCTGGTTTGAACCTCTGCTGTGCGGTGTATGCTATACTGCTTTTTACTCTGTGATGAACCGTGATGACCGTGTCGTTTCTGCTCTCACAAGCCTGCCCAAGGAATGGCTTGACCGTCCAGTCCGGTACACTTCGGATCACATTTATTCACATATTTTGTACCCATAACCTTGTCCGACCGTTCAATTCCGTCACCGCATTTGGAGAGAGGACACACCATGGCAGCAGCGGAATATGACCCCGTACAACCGCCTCCGGAGCGCGCCGCAGAGCAAGCAGAACGGTTTATACAGCTTCTGGCTGTCGTCGATCGGCTGCGTTCCCCGCAGGGATGCCCCTGGGATCGGCAACAAACACCGCAGAGTCTCATCCCCTACCTATTGGAAGAGACGTATGAAGTCATCGAAAGCATTGAAGAACGCAATCAGCAGGGGCTGAAGGAAGAACTCGGCGATTTGCTGCTGCACATCCTCTTTCAGAGCTGCATCGCACAGGAAGCCGGGCATTTTACCCTGGACGACAGTCTGTGGACGATCACCGATAAGCTGATCCGCCGCCATCCCCACGTCTTTGGCGATGCATCGCACGGCGATACCACAGCCGTGAAGCAGCATTGGGAAACGGCAAAGCAGCGCGAGAAGGGCCGGACGTCCCTGTTAGATGGTGTGCCGCGTAGCATGCCGGCACTGAGTCGTGCCCGCCGCCTACAGGAAAAAGCCGCCTCCGTCGGGTTCGACTGGCCGGATAACGCTCCGGTGTGGGCCAAAGTGCAGGAAGAACTCGAGGAACTGCGGCAGGCCTGCGCCGCCGAGCAGACTGACGCCATGGCTGAGGAATTCGGTGACGTCTTGTTCAGCCTAGTCAACCTCGGACGTTTTCTCAAAGTCGATGCGGAAGCAGCCCTGCGCCAAGGTATGGCCAAGTTCGAACGGCGCTTCCATGGCATCGAACAGGAACTTGCCCGGCGTGGACGCCGGTTGGAGGACGCCAGCCTGGACGAGATGGACGCTATCTGGAACCGTTTCCGCCAGCACGAACGGAAGGACTAGATCCATGTTTGACATCAGTCGTATCGAGCGCTCGGGATTTGCCCCGCGGCGGTCGGTGGTGATGGCGCGCGAAGGTATGGTGGCGACGAGTCAACCGCTGGCCACAGAAGCTGGCGTCAGCATCCTCAAGCAAGGCGGCAACGCCTTTGATGCCGCCATTGCCACGGCCCTGACGCTTGGGGTGGTCGAACCCATGTCCACCGGCATCGGCGGCGATGCGTTTCTGCTCTACCGATGTGCTGCAGACGGCAAAATTTACGGGGTCAACGGCAGTGGCCGCTGTCCACAACGCCTCACGCTGGACGCCTTGCGACAGCAGGGTTTCCGAGATATGCCGACGCGTGGTCTGGCGTCCGTCACCGTTCCCGGCGCGATCGATGCATTTGCGCAGGTGCAGCAGCGACATGGCGCGCTCACCTTTGCCGACGTGTTGGAGCCGGCCATTCACTATGCGAGCACCGGGTTTCCCGTCAGTGAAATCATTGCGACGCAATGGCAAATCAACGCGCCGTTGCTGTCGCAATACCCCTCCAGCGCGCAGACCTACCTGCCGGATGGCAAAGCGCCGCAGGCGGGTGACGTGCATTATCAACCCCAACTGGCTCAGACCCTGCGCGTGCTCGCAGCGGAAGGACGCGATGCCTTTTATCAGAGAGACATCGCACGCCGTATCGTGCAGTTCTCGCAAGATCATGGCGGCTTTTTCACACGAGAAGATTTTGCCACCCATCGCACGGAATGGGTGGAGCCGATTCGCACCGACTACCGTGGCTACACCGTTTTGGAACTCCCGCCCAATGGCCAGGGAATTACGGCGTTGTTAGCGCTGAATGTCCTGGAGGGTTTCGACCTGGCCGCACTGGACTATGGCTCAGCAGCCTACTACCATCTGCTCATCGAGGCCACGAAGCAGGCATTTGCCGATCGCAACCGCTATGTCGCCGACCCGGCCTGCGCCCATGTACCGGTGCAAGGTCTGCTCTCGAAAGCCTATGCCGCGCAACGGCGGCAAGACATCAAGCTCGACCGTGCCGGCGCGTATGTGCCCGGGGATCCCGTGCCGTTCAGCAATACCGTGTACGTGAGCTGTGTCGACCGCGACCGCAACGTCGTGTCGCTCATTCATAGTCTTTATCTAGGATTCGGCTCCGGCGTGGTGGCGGGTGATACGGGCATCTGCCTACAAAATCGGGGCACCGGCTTCGTGGCGGAGCCCACGCATCCCAACGCGCTAGCGCCGGGCAAACGCCCTTTCCACACCATTATCCCGGCTCTGGTTCTGCACCATGACCAGCCCTGGCTATGTTACGGTGTGATGGGTGGTGACATGCAAGCCCAAGGACATGTGCAGGTTGGCATTAACATGATTGATTTTGGCATGAACGTGCAGGAAGCCTTGGAGGCCCCACGGTATCGCATTACGGGAGGAAAACGGGTCATGCTCGAACGGGCTATTGCGCCGGCCATCCGCCGGGAACTGGCAGCGATGGGTCACGAGGTGACGCCAAGCGAGCACGTCCCGCCTGGCCCGCAATACGGCGGCGGGCAAGCCATCCTCATCGATCATACCCGTGGCGTGCTGCAAGGCGGCAGTGATTCGCGTAAAGACGGCTGTGCCCTAGGCTATTAACGACCTTCGGACACGTTGCAACCGCCTGGAGAAGCGGCGGCGGGAAAACCGCAGCGTTTTCCCGTCGTGTATGCTTTACGATGCATCCTCGTACAACTCTTCCTTGAATTTCGGCGCCGGATTGAACTTGACGGTCTTACTGGCTTTGATTTGAATTTCAGCACCAGTCCGGGGGTTGCGCCCCTTGCGCTCAGCGCGCGTCGTGACCTTGAACGTGCCAAAGTTCGGATACGAAAAACGCTCTTCATTTTTGATAGCTTGGCCCATTGTGTCAAAGACGGCGTCTATGATGTCACCAGTGACCTTTTTGCTGATTTCCGTATCCTGGCACGCCTTCTGTACGGCCTCAATGAGATCACTTTTGGTCATGAGCTTCACCTCCCTTTAGTGCGGACACCCTGGCCCTATCACTAGGAATCCCACCATAATTCTGCGTAAAGAATACAGACTTAGGTCAATACGTCAAGGATTTTGTTAGGAAAAACGTGACGACAACTCGCCCTCCACCTCCCTAGAGTTATCATATGGCGCCACCAGGAATCCCAGGAAACTCAAGTCGGCACCTGTTTGTCAAGCTATGTTTCTATACCATTCCCGAGACGAAACGGCCATGTACAACTTACCATTGCACAATGATCTAGTTCTAAGATGACAATAAAATTCAATAGCGGTTACCCATCATAAATCGACGGCAGCGATTGCCAGTTACGGCGCCAGCGAAACCTTCAAAGCCTGCCGAGATATCATAAGATCAAAGGCCGTACTGAGTTGTGGTAAGAGTAACGTGTGAGTGATCAGAGAAGCCCAGGGAAATCTCGTGTCGGCCAGAAGCGCCAACGCCAACCTCACATGATAAGGCGTGTTGTGGAACACTCCCTGCAGGGCCAGTTGATCATAGTGCACGGGCGCCGTGGGGAAGCGGACATGGGTATCCCGCGGGCATCCACCATAGAAAATGGCCTGTCCACCCTTGCGCACCATCGCCATCGTGACGTCCCATACGCCGGGTTGGCCAACCGCCTCAATCGCGACGTCGACACCGCGTCCGCCTTCCGTCTGCTCCCGCACGGCTTTCGCCTGGTCCGGCACGGCAGCGTAGTTCACCACTACGTCGGCGCCAAACGGTTTGGCCATGGCGAGCCGCTGTGGCGCGCGGCCACAGAGAATGACGCGGGCGCCTCGGTGCTTGGCCATGGCGACGAGCATCAGGCCACTCGGGCCATCGCCATTGACGGCAACCGTATCACCGGGACGGAACGCCGCGTGATCCAAACCATGTAGCACACACGCCAAGGGTTCGGTCAGACACGCCACCGGAAAGGGTACGGCGTCAGGCACCGCCAGGAGATTCGTCCGAACCACACGTTCCGGCACCAGCATATATTCGGCGTAGGCGCCGTTGATAAAGAGCAGATCATCGCAGAGATTAGGCAAGTGGCGGCGGCAATAGTAACACTGATGGCATGGGGCGGAATTGTTCGCCACCACCCGCATGCCCTCGCGGAAGCCGGTGACCCTGGCGCCGATAGCGGCCACCGTGCCGCTAAATTCGTGCCCAAAGACCGAAGGCGCCGTCATCATGCGCGCATGCCCGCCTTGCAAAAACACTTTCAAATCGGTGCCACAGGTCGTCGCCGTGGCAACTCGCACCAGCACATCCCCATCGCCAACCGCCGGTACGGCGATATCTTCCATGCTAACGTGCTTGGGCCCGTACAAGACTGCCGCTTGCATCGTGGTATTACACTCCCGGAATGGACGGTTTGCGATGCAGGACGAGTGTCGTTGCCGCCCAGATTTGTAGGAAAACGCGCAAGGCAATGCCAATCTTCCGGATCCCTGGCAGGCTCGCTCGTCCCTGAAACACATGATAGCGGCGACGGGCAATCTTGCGCAGCGTGGCCCGGTAAATCGCCGCCATAATTTCCGGCATAACCAAACGGCGTTTATCACCGGGTAGCAAACACGCCGCCGCTCGGCGGTAATAGGACTCGACCCGCTGCGCCTGGAATTGCATCAGCGCCACAAATTCCGTGGTGTAACGTTGACACAACAGATCTTCTTCCGCGTAATGAAAGGTATCGAGGTCTTCCAAAGGAAGATAAATGCGCCCCCTTTCGGCATCCTCCTTGACATCGCGTAGAATGTTCGTCAACTGCAGAGAAATCCCCAACTGGCGTGCATAGTCCTGCACGCCAGCATGCGCATAACCAAAGATTTCAATGCATAGCAGGCCAATCACGGAGGCCACCCGATAGCAATACAATTCAAGATCGGCGAACGTCTCATACCGTCGAATCGCGAAGTCCATCTCGACGCCACACATCAGCTCTTCAAAATGTTGCTTGGGGATCGGATAGCGCTCAATCACGTCCTGCAAAGCAACCGTGATGCGATGCGTCGGCTTCCCAGCATAACAGTTCTCTAATTCCTGCCGCCAGGCCTGTAAAAGAGCAGGCTGGTCCGACGGCGCAATGTCGCCATCCGCGATGTCATCGCAGTAGCGGCAGAAGGCGTAGATGGCATAGATCGCCTCACGCTGCAGCCTAGGAAGAAACCGGAAGGCATAGTAAAAATTTTTCGCCTGTGTCCTGGTCACCTCATGACAGTATGCGAATGCTTCCGCTGCCTGAACGCTCACGTTTGACCCCTCGCCTCACATTAGCCGGATGCTCTTTGGTTTGATTCCCCACAATTCTGGCAAGGCGCCGAATTATCGCAAATATGAACCACAAAAACAATGCGGAAAGAGAGCGGCAGCTGCTCTAACCTATTGACAGACGAAGAGACGTCCGTTTTACTTAACGATGTACTGCAGCGTTGCCCAAGACGAGCGGTCCGTCAACGCCCTGGCGCCTCCTTTCCAGGAGGCCGGAACCGGCCCAGTGACAGATGTCTGCAGGAGAGAGGAGTCGCTTTACATATGTGGCATAGGCTTTTCCATACCTGGCCAATGTTAGCTGCCCAACATTTCCCGAGAACACAGAGACACATCATGGGGTCCGGGCACGTCGTCTGTGTGATGTTATTTCTGTGGTACACGACCGGTGGTGGCGTGGCCGCGGCATCAGAAAGTCCAACGCATGTCGTGAACAATCTGGTACAAGCTATTGGCAGTATGAAAGCGGTGGAGAATGGCGCCTTGCCGCCGAACGCGATGACCCAAAACGCCGCGGCAGCCGAAACCGCCAATGCGATTCTCGATATTCCGCAGGTGAGTCAACGTGTATTGGGACGCTATTGGAAACAACGGACACCCAGAGAACAGCAAGAATTTGCCACGCTTCTGACCGACCTTTTCGTTCATGTCGCCTATCCTAAATCGGCAGAGTTCTTCAACGATCTCGAGGTGCAGGTGACCGGTGAACGCATCACGGGAGAACGCGCCGTGGTCAAAACGACGGTAAGCGATCCAAAAGAAGGGTTGATTTCCGTCGACTACCGATTGCAACAACATAATGGGACGTGGCGCATCCGCGATATCGTTCTGGACGACGTGAGCCTGGCGCGTAACCTGCGTTCGCAATGTCACAAAATCATTACGGAACATTCTTACGATGAGCTGCTCCGCCGGATGCGGGACAAGCTAGCGGAATGACTGCAAACGCCTTGCCCTCCCCTCAATGCATCCATCTGCCTGCAAAGGTGTGAATCCGCTTACGCGCTCATGGTTTCATTCCGCATTCCGCATTGGATGCCGTCCAAGCACTTAAAAAAATTCGCGCAAGCCTTGCAGGCCGAACCCTTTTGACGGTATCTTTCCCTAACCTAACTTGTCAGAATGCTTGACAACGATACGCCATCTCTCCAACCATGCCAGACGGACAGCGAGCAGAGGAACGACCAGGATGAGTATTCCGGTACGACAGGCTTTGAAGGTGGGCGCCTATATCATGCGTCAGCGCCTCACAGGGCGCACCCAATACCCTTTGGTACTGATGTTGGAACCCTTATTCCGTTGCAACTTGGCCTGCGCCGGGTGCGGCAAGATTCAACATCCGACATCCATCTTGCGTCAACACCTGTCACCGGAGGCATGTTTCAAAGCGGTGGACGATTGCGGTGCGCCGCTCGTCTCTATCGCGGGTGGTGAACCGCTCTTGCATCCGCAGATCGACGATATTGCGGCGGGACTCGTGGCGCGGGAAAAATTTGTCTATCTCTGTACCAATGCCTTGCGGCTGGAGGCATCTCTGACAAAATTTACTCCCTCGCCCTATTTCACCTTTAGCGTGCACCTAGATGGGCTGCGGCAGCGGCACGACGACTTGGTCTGCCGCGACGGCACCTTCGATATCGCGACCCAGGCCATCCAAGCCGCCAAGGCTGCTGGCTTTCGTGTCACGACGAATACCACGGTTTTTGAAGGGGAAAACGTCGAAGACCTGCGGCAGTTTTTCGATTTTCTTGCCACCCTCGGCACAGATGGGATGATGGTCTCCCCGGGCTATAGCTACGAGAAAGCGCCCGACCAGGCGCATTTTCTCAAGCGGGAACGGACCCAAGAACTGTTTCGCCAAGTGTTCGCGGGCAAAAAATGGGATGTCAATCACTCTCCGCTCTTTCTCGAATTCCTCCAGGGCAAACGGGAGTACTCGTGTACCCCGTGGGGCAATCCGAATTACAGCGTGCTGGGCTGGCAGAAACCCTGCTACTTGATGGCCGACGGCTATGTGGAGACGTTCCAAGAACTCATGGCCGATACGAAATGGGACCGTTACGGGACCGGTCGTGATCCGCGCTGTGCGGATTGTATGGTCCATTGCGGCTATGAGCCGACAGCGGTGATGGACGCAGTGAGTAGTCCGGCAAAGATGGTGCAAGCGGCCCTGAGCACGTTTACGGTGAGGTGACCTCCGGGTCGGGCGCCTTGTGGACAGCAGGTGCCGCATTCGTGCCAGATGGCTCGCGGCTGTCAGATGTCAGAAAACGGCGCAGGGGTGACGCGGGAAAATCTCGGCAATGCGCCTCTAGGTCGGCAGCCGTCGCTTGCTTTGCCGGATGTGTAATCTGTGTGCCGGCGAGCACCAGCAACGGCAGCAGCAAGAAGACGTCAACAACGCCGAGCGTATATTCGGCAATCACAAAGGTCATCGTGACATTGAAGCCGTACACACCGAGATACAAGAGCGGCGCCAGCAAGCCCCGATACGGTACCCACGCCACCCCCCAATCCCGACGGGGTTGCGGACGATGCCACAACACCCCATCGAGCCAGCGGTGCCACGTTACCAAGATCGTCCCGACCATCGCCCACCCCAGAAAGTTGGCTAAAGGCACGCCGAAATACACGCCCTCCTCGTAATAACCGTAAATCTGCCCCAAAAACCACCGCGAACCGCGTAATGCCACGGGGTCGATGACGATATCGAGCAGGACGAAAAGCGTCACCGCCAAGATGAGGACCGCTGGCGAACGCCGGATAGCGGCCGTATCGACGATTTGCACATCGCGCCAGCTACGCCTGAGCGGCGCACATAGCAAAAGCGCCGTGGTATAGCTCGCCGATGCCAGAAATGTGAAGGAGAGCGAATCCATAAAAGGCACATTGCTAACCCAAAGTTCGCGTTGGCGTGTTGTGTCGATGTAGTAATAAAATCCATACGGAAAGCCGGTGCGCGTGGAACAATACTCCGAGAGAAATACCAGAACATAGCCCCCCACGGTGAAACTGAGGGTGTGCTTGAGCCCGAAGGAGAGCGTATTGGCCACGAGGTGAACGGCGAGAAAAATGAAGACATACGGCCGTAACACTACCGTACTCACGAGGAGTGTCCAGAGCGTGGGTTCCGCGTCCGTCATCATGGCTCCCCTAGGCGTAACCGTGCGTACGAAACCACTCGACGGCCTGCCGCAACGCGTCCTCGACCGGTGATTGCGGCAACCCTAGATCGCGCACGGCTTTCTGTGCCGTAAAATACATCGGATGCCGGGCCAAGCGCACCCCGACCAGGGGTACGGCCGGTGGTTTCTTGGTGAGCCGCGCCATGCCTTCACTGACGTAGCCCGCAGCCAGGGCCACCCTATAAGGGAGTCGCAGGCGAGGCGCAGGCAATCCGCTCACGGTCGCCAACAGGTGCAAGATAGCCTGTAACGAGAGATTGCAGTGACCTAAAATATAGCGTTCGCCAATGGCGCCATGCCGGGCCGCCAGGAGATGCCCTTGGGCCACATCACGTACGTCAATGAGATTGAGCCCGGTATCGAGATAGGCCGGCATTTTCCGCCGCAGAAAGTCGACGATGATCTTCCCGGTCGGCGTGGGTTTCACATCCCACGGACCGACAGGGGCCGAAGGATGGACCACGACGACCGGTAGTCCCTGCTCACAAAGTGCCAGGACGCGCTGTTCCGCCAGAATTTTGCTGCGTTTATAGTGGCCTGCCGCTTCGGCAAGCGGCAGGGTGAGGCGTTCGTCGCCCGGGACGCCATGGGCCGGCAACCCAAGTGTCGCCACACTGCTGGTGTACACCACCCGCTGCACCCCGAGGTCGAGAGCGGCCTGCAGCAATTGCAGGGTGCCAGTCACATTGATGGCGTAGACGTCCTCAGCATGCGGTGTCCAGAGGCGATAGTGCGCAGCAGCATGATACAACGTCTCACAGCCGCGTAGGGCAGCATACAGGGACGGCCCATCGCGCAAATCCCCATAGGCAATGTCAAGTGGCAGCCCATCAATATTGCGTGTCGCACTACCGCGCCGTACAAGGACGCGTACCGTCTCCCCGGCGTCGAGCAAGGCACGGACAATATTGGCTCCAATAAATCCCGTTGCTCCGGTGACGAGTGTGGTCACGACCTCAAGTCCCAAATGCGGAATGCGGAGTGCAGAATGCGGAATATGAAAATCATGGATGGCATCGCCATAGGTTACGATTGTTCCTGATGAAGTAGGGTAAAGAAGTGATGGAGCCAGACCCTCAAGGTTGTGCCGGCTATGCGGGCATGGCGCCAGAGATGGGGGAGATGGGTCAGGGTCAAGGGATGCCGTGTGACAAAGCCAAGGAAGCGGCTCCATGGGAACCGGCCGTCCGGCGTGACCACCACCTCGGCAGGGAAGCAGAGGTCCTCATCGCTGGTGTCGAAAATCGTGCGCATGCTGGTGAATGGCACGTGATGGGCGGCGGCGACATGTCCAAGGCTGTACGACTCCATATCAATAGCGAGGGCGCCCGATTTTCGGCCAAGCGTTTGTTTGTCGATCGCGCGCGGGAGCAGGTCAATGTGACTTAGCAATCCCCCCACATGCCGGGCCAGCGCCGCACGCGTTGCAGCAGTGGTCGCGAGATGCGTCAATGCCGCATCCGGTATCACACTCGGGACGACGGAGGCGGCCTGCCCTGCAAAGGCATGGATCCCGGTGACGAGCACGGCATCACCGGTCGCGAGCTGCGGCTGTAAACCACCGGCAAAGCCGACGCTGAGTACGCCCCAAAGCCGACACTGATGCAGCACCCACTGCAGACCTGCAGCGGCGCGTTCCGCTCCCATGCCGCACCGTAGCAAGACCACCTCCCGGCTATGCACTTGGCCTTGCCAAAGCGTCCCAGCGGCGCTCACGATCCGACATTGCAGAGCCAATTGCCGGCGGACGAGGGCGGCCTCAGACGCCGACGCGGCCACAAGCGCCAAACGGGCAGGTTCCTGCATGGGGCGCATGCCTTAGGATTCCAGCAAACAGGTGCGATAGCGGGCTAACGCCATGAGTGGGAAATAATGCTGGTACATGTGGTATTTAATGAAAAAATGTTTCGGGAATCCCGTCCCGGTGAACTCCGGCTCATACCACGTGCCGTCGACCGTTTGCGTCCGCAGCAAGAATTCCACGCCACGGGCAACGGCATTATGCCGCACGGCCCCGGCCGCTATCAGGCCCATCAGGGCCCATGCGGTCTGTGACGCCGTGCTTTTCCCCTTGCCACGATCGGTGTGTGGCTCCTCATACGAATGACACGATTCACCCCAACCCCCATCGAGATTTTGGTGTTCGAGGAGCCATTGTAGGCTCCAGCGAATGTAGGGCTGGCGCATATCTTCACCCACCGCGTGCAACCCGCACAGGACATGGCAGGTGCCATAAATATAATTCACGCCCCAACGCCCATACCAACACCCGTCCGGTTCCTGGTTTTGCCGGATGAAACGCACGGCCCGCTGCACAATGCGGTGGGAACGCGGAAAGCCAATCAGTCCCAACAGTTCCAGGGCGCGGCCCGTGAGATCGCAGGTGCTGGGATCCAACAACGACTCCAGGTCGGCAAAGGGGATCTTATTGATGATCATTTTGTTATTGTTGACATCGAAAGCGCCCCAGCCGCCATCGTCACACTGCATGCTGAGGAGCCAACGCAATGCCCGTTGCATGGCCTCGCCTTTTTCCTCATCAGGCAATCCGGCTTTGTGCATGGCAATGAGCACCGCCGCCGTGTCGTCGTTGTCCGGGTAAAAGTCGTTATGGAACTCAAACGACCATCCGCCCGGTTCCCCGCGGCGATTTTTGACGCTCCAATCGCCCTCACGCAACACCTGTTTGCCCAACACCCACGTCAAGGAGCGCCGTAGGGAGGGATGCGTACGCGGGATGCCAGCATCCGCCAGTGCCGTGACGGCTAACACGGTATCCCATATCGGCGAGACACACGCTTGCAAACGGAACGTCTCATCTTCTTCAATGCCAAAGCGCTCGATGGCCTGCAAGCCTTTGGCCACCTGCGGCGAGTCGAGGCGATAGCCAAGTGCGACCAGCGCCAAGACCGAATTGATCATCGCCGGCATAATGCCGCCCCAATCTCCTGTATGGTCCTGATGTTCCAGCATCCACTGTTCGGCCCGCCGCAGCGCCGTCTCCCGCAAGGTCTGGGAAGTGTACCGCTCTGACGCTTTTAACAAATTATCGATCAGGACAAAAAGCAACTCCCAACTCAGACCCTTATCCCGCCGTTTCAGCGCATAGCGGGCAGGACCCGGAGGCTCGACAAACAATTCCTCGGTCACCTGACACTCAGGAGGCAGCAGGCATACAGGCTTCTTGGCAAACAGAATCGTCAAGGGGATAATGACGCTGCGCGACCAGCTTGACAATTCGTAGATATTAAAATAAAACGAGGCAGGTAGGAAGGTGATCTCCGGGGGAATGATCGGAATGCCAGGCCAGGCAAATTGGTCAAACAGGGCCAGGAAAACTTTGGTAAAGACGCGAGCCTGGCTCAACCCGCCCAGCGCCCGGATACGCTGTCGGGCCCGTTGTAGCGGTGGTTCATCGGGGGACATCCCCGCTACCCGCATGGCAAAATAGGCCTCCACCGTCGTGCTCAGATCGCTCGGCCCCCCATAATACAGGGACCAGCCCCCATCCGCCAACTGTTCTGACAGGAGGTAATGAACACACTTCTCCTGACGGACTTTGTCCACATGGCCAATGATATGGCGAAACAAGAGATATTCTGATGTCAGGGTTGTATTCGCCTCCAATTCACCAACCCAGTAGCCCTCTGGATGCTGCTGCGATAAGATATATGTCTGCGAACGCTTAATGGCTTGTACCAGCTGTTCAGGTGCCACAGCGTGCATTCGCTTTCCTCCGTTCTCGTGTCGCCTCACAAGGGGCGTCGCATCTACCATTGAGGAAGTCTGAATACCGACGAGGTGTTCTTACGACAGGATTTGCGACACGGCAGGAGTTACTATTATATACGGAATGGGCACAGACGCAACGTCCAATTTTTACGATACATCTGCGGTCCGTGCGCGAGAGCGAAAAACGCGCGACAGACAGCCGCTGGCCTCGTCCAGCCTTGGCCCAAGCGTAGCGGTATCGCGTTACATTCCTTACCACATTGAGGTAACAACACGATGAAAGCCACTGCGAATCCTGCCGCGTCTCTGCCGATGCAGCCGCAGGAACCACCTGTACAGAATCCCCCTCACGCCCCGTTTTGCCATCTCAAAGCACTCTGGTTCCAACTGACGGGGATGCTATGTAACTTGACGTGTGTGCATTGCTTCATCGCCTGTAGCCCAACGAATCACCGTTTGAAGTTTCTCGAACCGGACACCGTCTATCGCTACCTCGACGAAGCCACCCACCTGGGGGTGCGCGAGATTTACTTCACGGGTGGCGAACCGTTTTTGCATAAGCAGATTTTGCCGATCCTGGCCCGCTCCCTGCAGGTGGCGCCCACCACCGTACTGACCAATGGCACACTGATGACGTCCAGTGTGGCCGACGCCCTGGGCGCCCTGCAAGCTGAGTCGCGCTATTCGCTTGAAATTCGGATCAGTGTGGACGACGTCGACGAAGCCCGCAATGACGCCGTGCGTGGCAAAGGTGTGCTCCGCAAGTCATTGCACGCCATGCGGCTGCTCCAAGAGCATGGGATTTTGCCGATCGTGGCGGTGACGGAATATCTTTACGAGACCCAACAGACGCCGCCGCAACCCGGGGAAGGTAGTGGCTTTTACCAAAAGTTCCGGGATTTCTTGCTGGCGAACGGCATTCACAAACCCCGGCTCAAGGTCATTCCGGTCTTTGCCATGGGACAGTTGGAAGGTACGGCGCCCCTCGCATCGTATGTGACCCCGGAGATAATGCAGGATTTTGATGTCGAGACGCTACAATGTACGTCATCCCGTATTGTCGCGGATGGGGGCGTGTACACCTGCCCGCTCCTGGTCGGGGAGGCCAAGGCTCTGCTGTCTACGGAGTCGCTCACGGAGGCCTTTCAGCCATGCACGCTGTATCACACGGCGTGCCATACGTGCTATGTTACCGGGATGACGTGTGCCAATTATTAAAAAGCTATTAGCTATTAGCTGTTAGCTCTCAGCTTGGTAGGCTTCGCATACAGAGAAGAATATGAGGACAAGCATGGATTATCGGCGGATTGCGGTGTTTGGCGGCGTGTATAATAACCACTTGGCACTGGCCGCGGCCATTGCGGATGCCAAGCGGCGAGGGGCGGAAGCATTGTTCTGTCTCGGGGATCTCGGCGGTTTCGGTCCGAACCCGGACTGCGTCTATCCCCTGTTGCAGGAGCATGGCGTCCATGTCATGCGGGGGAATTATGACATCTCACTGGCAGACGGGCTAGAGGATTGCGGCTGCGGCTATACCGATCCGCGGGATAATTATTTCGCGGAGATCAGCTATGCGTACACCTTTCGCCAGACCTCAGAGGTCTACAAGCGCTGGCTGGCGACGCTGCCGGATACGTTCCGGGTACAATTGGGCCGCTACCGCCTGTATATGTGCCACGGCTCCCCGCGGCAGGTGAATGAGTTTCTGTGGGAGAGCACCACCCCGGACTGCCTGCTGGAGACGTTCTGCCAGGACTATGACGCAGACGTCATCCTCTGCACGCATACCGGCATTAAATGGCGCCGGCAGCTTCCGCATGATCGGCATGGCATCAACGTGGGTGTGCTTGGCCGGCCGGAAAACGACGGCGAAACGCACGTCTGGTATACGCTGCTCAGCGCCGACCCGGCATTGCAGGTGGCGTTTATCCCGGTGCACTACGACTATCACGCCCTGGCGCAAGAAATGCGCCATGAAGATCTGCCTGAGGAATTTGTCGAAACGATTCTCTCCGGCTGGTGGACGACCTGTCTGGAGGTGTTGCCAGGCAAAGAGCGGGCGCGTGGGCGTTGGTGAAAGGTTGCTCTCTCAAAGCGAATCCCTCCAAAAAACGCCATCTTCTTCCGTCAAGAAAAACAACGTGTTATGATGCGAAAAATGTTGCGGAGGCCGTGAGAATTTTTCATTGCCATGGTGTGAGGGAATATATGGTCATGGAGACGTCACGATTGCACGATGACGCCTATCGGCGCGACGTCATCGAGGGCCTGTGGCGGGAGCATCACATGGGGATCCGGCAATACTGTCTCACATGGCTTGGGAGTGGCCTGGCGGAGGAAATGACCCAGGAGGTGTTTTTCGCGGCCTGGCAGGGACTTCCCAGATACCGGCAAAGCAGCCCCATACGCACGTGGTTGTACGGGATTGCCCACAACAAGTGCCGGCAGGCTTACCGCAATCGCACTCGGCGATCCACCATTGCGCAAACGTTTTTAGAAGAAATTCGGGAACGGGCCCACGCGGAGGATATAGCGTCGCCGGAACAGCATGCGGCAGAAGTGGGCCAGCTCAAGCAACTGTATGAGAGCCTGGCGAAGCTGTCCAATGAGGACCGCATCCTTTTGAACTTGCGATATTGGCGAGACCTCCCTATGAAGGATATCGCAAACATCGTGGGCAAATCGGTTCCGACGCTTCGCAAACGGCTCGCCCGCGCCGAACAGCGTCTCAGGGAGTTGATGTAAGATGCTGAGGAAACCTCAAATCGACGCGGATGACCCACCCAAAGATCCCACCATTCAGCGCTGGTTCCACGCCTTAGGCGAACCGCCTGTGGCGCATGATCTGCCTGGCGCTCGCGTCAGACTGCTCGCCCGCATCGAGCAGCAACAACGGCGCATGAGTTTTGCTTGGCTGTCATCACTGGCTACGCCAGCCGTCGCCACAGGGCTGGCAGCATGCTTGTTGCTCTCGCTCGCCCTGAATGTCTGGTGGGGCAACCGCATCCTGAGATCACCCGCACAAGGGGCCTCGCAGGTTGCGACGACACGCGCAGAGACAGTTGACACGACAAGTCCGCTGTCGATCTATCGCTTTCAAGCACGGATGCAAAACGCCACCGCACTCGGACCCCTCGTAGCGGCCCGTACGCCCCATGCCGCACCGACGCCTGTGGTGGGTTTTACCCCCCACGCGGTACCGGCCACGGCGTTTGTGCGCCTTGGCATCTTGTATGCAGACGTCTTAGCGGCCCTCCACAGTGGCACGGTGCAGGCCGCGACTCCGCATCTGGCAGGCTTGGCTCAGACGCTGACCACCGTGCAAGCGCCTCGTGCACTGTCGCAATACATCCACGGCATGCAGGACTTGCTGACACAACCAACCTACGATAGCAAAACGTTGACGCAGTTCGCCGCCCTCTTCGGACCGTTGTACGAGGACGCATACGCTAGGCAGACCGTCGCGTCGGAGGTCATTCTATTTCGGGTCGGGGCGTGGTTAGAGAACCTCTCGTTGGCGGCTGCCGCAGGCGACAAGGCGGCATTGCAGCAAGAGCCGATGATTCGGTCCTTACACCGGGCATTACGCCAGCTCAACGTATCGCCCAACACGCTCGACGCGCTGGAGCAATTGGGTGCCCTCGTCGCCCATCAGGCGCTGACGGAGCAGGATGTCAGCACCATCGGCGCCCTGGTGCAGAAGATACAACAGAGGTTGAGCGAGTGAGCGGAGAGAAGGAAAAGGACGATGCAGAGCAGACGGTTAGTCAGACTGCGCGGGCTTGTTCTGGCGCTGATCTTTCTAGCGGGTGGCGTCACGAGTGCGGTGACGCAGTCTCTAAATCGGATCGCGTACTGGCGCACGACCTATCAAGAACTCAAGCCCAAGGATGATCCACGCGCTGCCAAGGCACACGCGATCTTCGAGCGTCTCGTGCAAGTGGCCGGAAAACGGCCCTGGACCGTTCCACGACTCTACATTATTGCCGACGAGCCGTGGGATATGAGCTTACCCATTGCCATCCAAGATGGCTGGATTATCTTGTCCAAGGGCGTGCTGGAGCGCTGTTACCGACACCCCAAATGGGGGGATGACCGGCTCGCCTTTATCTTGGCGCACGAACTCGCCCATCAGCTTCAAGACGATCTGTGGCACATCCGCTTCTTTGAGGCCCTCAAAGGCGCCGTTTCGCCTGAGTTTCTTTCGGAGATTCAACGAGGTACGAACGAAACCAGTCATGTGCTTGCTAGAGAATTGCAGGCGGATGAGCATGGCATCATCTACGCGGCGATGGCCGGGTTCAATACCCAGGCCATTGTCTCGGGGAACCACGACGTGAATTTTTTCACGGATTGGGTTCAGGCCCTCGATCCGCGGCGTATCATCGGTGTCCCGGTAGACCGCAGAGACTCGACAGCCCAGCGGCGGGCTGAGGCCCTCCGAGCCGCTCTGCGTCGCGTGGGCGATGAAACCGTGGCGTTTCAGGCGGGACTCTGGTTCTATTATGCTGGCAATTACCCACAGGCCATCCGCGCCTTTGACCACTTTCGGACCGTTTTTCCCAGCCGTGAGGTGCACCACAATCTGGCGGTGAGTCACCATCAACTCGCCCTCCAAGCCTATCGCAAGTGGCAACCCAAGGCCCAGACGTTTCCCTTTCACCTCTCACTCGCCATCGAGCCGCTGACCCTGGCCAGCCAGATCTATCTCGGCCGGACACGTGGACTGGGGAACGAACTCACGCGGCAGTTTCATCAGCATCTGAAGGAGGCGATTCGGTGGTATCGTGAAGCCTTGTCTCAAGATGCGACGTATACCCCGGCAGCTCTCAACCTCGGCGCGGCCTTCGTTCTTCGCGGTGTGCATGCCCCAAAACCGGGGCTACACCCCGATTTTGCTGAGGCTATCTCGATCCTCTCACGTGCCCTGGAGCACGCGCCTCAGTCTGCAGAACTGCTCAATAACCTGGGGGTCGCGTTGTTTTATGACGAGCGGGCGAAGCGGGCCCAGACCACACTCACGCAAGCGCGTACTCTGGCCCCAGCCTATGCGGCACCCGTGTTCAACTTAGCCATGATGGCACGTGCTGAACAGCGCGACGCCGAGGCGCGGCGCTATCAGCGGCTCTACCAGACGTTAGCCCCACCGGCGACACGACCCTCGTCGAAAACAAATCCGCGTGAGGAAACCGTCGCTGGGGTGATTCCGGGCGCCGTGCAGAAGGAACTCCCGGCACGCTGGGGCAAGCCGGCGCGAGGCATCGTCCAGTTGGACGGGACACACTACACCTTGGCGACGTATCCCGTTGGCATCATGACGCTGGCACAGGATGGTGAGATTCTCATGATCCGGGTGCAAGCGGGTTTTCGGGAAACGAGCGCACGGGGTATTCAGTTGGGGAACCGGGCCGACTACGTCCTGGCTCGTTATGGTCCGCCGTCGCGGCGTCACAGCCTGCCGCATGGGGGCAATTGGGCCTATGATGCTCAGCGCATTGCATTTCAACTGCGGGCGGGGCAAGTGGTCTCCTGGCTGCGGTACTGAAAGTCACGTAGGATAGGGTTGCACTTCCATGGGAAATCGTATACTGATACGAGGCCATGGGGCATCATGACGAATGTGCAGTGGCGGCAAAGCGAGGATTGAAGTGGTGGCGAGCAGGGAAGCGCGGCTTGAGCTGCTCCGGTGCGTTCGGGTGGCCACGCAATCTGACGATCCTACCCTACGACTTGAGGGCCGGATAGCCAGAAGGTTGCGACATCTCCTGCGTGCGTTCCAGCATGAGATACGAGTCCAGGGACGTCGCGTGGGAGAGATTGATGTGGAACTTGAGCATGTCATTGTCGAGGTCGCAAGTGGCAGGGGGAGGAAGAAATTTCAACAGATTCAAAGGCGGATTCACAACCGTGATCTGAATCCTAGAGGTAAGCCCATTGTGGTATTCGGCCCGCATTTGCGGATTGGTCTGGTACGCCAGCTTGAGCAATGTGGCGCCATCGTGATCTACACCCTTGAGGAATTGGAAATGCTTGTAGGTGAGCCATGAAGAATATCCTGGTGGTAACACCGACGCATGTCACGAGGACCATGGTCAAGGACCTCGTAGAGACGTTCGGGGGATATTGGAACGAGGAGCCAACTCTTGAGCAAGGTGTGGTTGAGCGTGAGGGCGCAGCTGTATATATCGCAAGCAGTCAGGACCTCTATCCCGACTATGAACCGCACGAAGTGGCGATCCTAACCAAGCTCCTTGGAAAGGAGCCACGGGCCGTTGTCGATATCCACATCGGGCATGCCGTCGGCTCGGATAAACTGGCCAAGGACGTGGCTTGCTCTGTGATCGAGCGGTGGGGCGGCTTCCTCGACGACAACACGCAAGAGCCGAGAGAGGCGTTGCCCCAGGGTGCATGCAGAAATTTACTCTGACCCCGATTTTCTCCGCACGAGGAAGCGGCAGCTCGACCGCCTGGATTGGAGGTTTATGACCTACACCTCGACTTGGTGAGAGAGCCATGACCCGTGAGGAGTGGAGCGTCCGGAACCGGAGGCGGCGAGCGGAGGAAAGTGTCCAGAAACTCCCAGGGCATGGACATGCCAGACATGGAAGTCACACCACCATAGCAGATCAGACAGAACGTGTCCGAACTGGCCAGTCTCCGGATGGCGCCATCGGAAAAAAGGTAAGCAGAGTCACAACGTTCAATAGCCCGGAAGCCGAACTCGAAGCGGTGGGTAAAGCAAAGCAAAAAGCGGGGCGACCGCCTAATGATAATGACGAGATCACCCATTCCGGACAAGTACAACGGTCACGGAAAACCGTTGTTGTCAATGGTCGTCCTGATGGCTATGGCGCGGGAGTTGAAGTGATGAGAGATAGCCAAGGAAAGCCTCTGCCTGGCCGTCCTGTACAACTAACTGGCGAGGAGCCGAATGCCTTGGTGGTGCTAGAGTGGAATCCGGAAACTAGGACATGGGAGCCCGTGACGCAACATCCAACAAACAAGCCGATGACGTCATGAAGCAGGTGGCAGTATGGATATCGATCCGGTGTTTTTCGAGGAATTTACCG
This sequence comes from uncultured bacterium, assembly GCA_965178525.1. Classification (GTDB taxonomy): domain Bacteria; phylum Tectomicrobia; class Entotheonellia; order Entotheonellales; family Entotheonellaceae; genus CBCXVS01. The sequence goes on from CBCXVS010000101.1 coordinate 21,853, forward strand.
CATGGTTTCATGCGGATCTCATAGACGCAGATGATCAGGAGAAGCTCCGGGAGGCAGCGCATTTTTGTGCTTCTGCTCTGAGTCAGCGAGCTAATCCGGACGACTTGATCAATTACTTGTCCGGATTTCTCAAAGCATGGCATCAGGACATGATCATGCGTTGCATTGAGGCGACTGATGTGGATTGGTTAGCCGATGAAGAGGAAGAAGGCTTGTTAAAATACATTGTCACCGAAATCACCGACGGATTGAAGTACTACAGTCAGAACCGCTCTGCATTCAAGAGAGCGTAACCTGCAAAATTCCGGACTTGGGATCGTGAGCCGATCAACGCCCGAGTACTTCGCCAGAGACCCCATACGATCCGTATTTGCTCACAGCCTCATCCCAGATGTCATCCACGAAACCGTTGTTGAGAAGGGGGCGGGCGCGGCTGGACAATTTGCCCTGAATCGCCGTCTGAACACTCTTCCCTGCCCGGTAGAACCGCTTTTCCCAGGTAGCTCGTTTCTTGGCTTGACCTTCATCAAAACAGCCGAGAGAAGCAAGTCGAACTGATGCTTCCCTCCGCATAGCCGCACTGAGCCTGAAAGTCGACCGTTAGTCAAAGGGCGGCCGCTCTCGCATCCATTCCCTAATTAACCGCTCTTTATCCCGGACCAAGCGGGTGCCACCGTTGGCTCTGGTTGAGCCGAAGGTGTTGATCGCGACGACGCGTCGCTGTCTCCTGTCACTGTTATAGACCCAGACGGGGCCACCGCTATGGCCTGGCCCTGAATCGGCGTCAAAAAGGATCAGATGACGGCTGATACCCACCACA
>CBCXVS010000102.1:0-17498 GCA_965178525.1 uncultured bacterium
AGGTCCGCACACGGACCTGCATTTCCTTCAACTGGTTCAAACCACTTAAGTTAGGCGTCTTCAGGTCGCACGCTCAGATCCGCAAAGTCATCAACGATGTCCATGATCTCGTCACACATATTGCCACGGCAGTGGAAGATCAAGCGGTAACCACCAAGGATATCGCCCATAATGTGACCCAAGTGGCAACCATTGCGCAGACCATGGCAGAGAAAATGCAAGAAGTCAACGTGACCAGTAGTGGGATGGCGAGCTTGACTCTCGACCTTGAGACTCATGCGGCTGAACTGGCCTATATGGGCGAGGGATTCAAGCAGGAAGTCAACCGATTTCGGCTGTAAAAGCGGGGACTCGCTATAGCCGCGAACCGGTTTGTGTAGGCTTTCCGATCGTCTCCGCTGGCAGAGGCGCAAGTCGGCTTGAAAAGTGCGGGTGAAATTCTTATCCTCTGGGGACATCGATGCCACGCTTTGGCACGCTAGCTGCACCAGTTTACACCCGTAAGGTTGCCGATCTAAAGGGGGAAGGGCGCATGGCCTGTGATGAACAGTTTACCGACGACATTGAGTTCACCATCGGCGTCCCGGACAACATGTCTCTGGATGACGACGACGACGAGGAAAACGAAGAGGAGGAGGGCAAAGGCGAACGCGACGGCGAGTTTCTGGGGCGCAGCCTGATCAAATCCCGCACGATCCTGATTTCGGATCAGATCGATCACAAGCTGACCAGCCGGGTGACGGCGCAGCTATTGCATCTGGACGCCGCCGATCCGAAGGAGCCGATCAAAATCTTCATCAATTCGCCGGGCGGCAGTGCCGATGACGGCTTCGCAATTTATGACATGATTCGCTTTGTCCGCCCGCGTGTCCGTATCGTCAGTGTGGGCCTCTCCGCCAGTGCGGCCACCATCATCATGCTCGCCGCCGCCAAGGAAGATCGCCTCGCCCTGCCAAACGCGCGCATCATGATCCATCAGCCGTCTATGCGATCGTTCGGCGCCGCTGAGGATCTCCGCCGTACGGCCGAGCAGATTCTGAAGCTACGCCAGCGCATCAATGAACTCTATGCGGAGGAGACCAAGCAGCCTTTGGACAAGGTCACCGAGGATACGGACCGGGATTACTGGATGACGGCCGAGGAAGCCGTCGAATATGGACTGATTAGCAAAGTGGTCAGTTCCTATGGCGATCTGGAATCCTAACGGTCACGCGGACCTCGTCCGAAGATGAGCCGTCACATGGGTCGGGAGCCATGCCCTTGAGGCGCAGAGTTCGGCTTCCACGCCTCGCTGCTGGCGTATATCCTCGAATGAGCCGTCTCATTGACGCTTTTCAGGCGAAGGGATCCGCTAAGGACGCGAAGGGACACGAAGGGGACGAAGCCGTCTTGATTCTTCGTGATCTTCGTGTCCTTAGCGGATTTTTCGTGGGCGTATGCACGGATCATGTGAGCACCTCTTAGAACATGCCGGCCACTTTGGCGGCGATGTCCCGAAACGCCATCGCCTCGGGTGCATCGGGGACCGCTTGCATGAGCGGGTGGCCAGCGTCAATGCTACGGCTGATCGCGATGTCCATCGGGATGCGCCCGAGCTGTGTCAACGCCACGTCCTCGACGGCCCACTCGCGCTCGCTGCGGGAAAATACCTCAACGCTTTCGCCGCAATGGGGGCAGTACAGGTAGCTCATGTTCTCGATGATACCCAGGATCGGCACACCTGCCTGGCGAAACACGCCCAACGAGCGGCCCGTGTCCATCAGGGACAGATCTTGAGGGGTGGTCACGATCAAGACGCCGTCGGTCTCGATGGCGCGCAATAGGGTGTTCTGTGGCTCACCTGTGCCAGGGGGAAAATCGAGTAACAGGAAGTCAAGTTTGCCCCACATAACGTCTTGTAAGGTCTGCCGCAGCAGCCGGCCGGCAACGCCAGCATCGAGCTTGATCGTGTCGGTATCGCCCAGCACGAGCCCGATGGACATGACTTTCAGCCCAAAGCGTTCGATCGGCGGAATATAGGGGGTGCGGTCCGTACGGGTGATGGGGATCTGCAGGCGGCCGCTGCTGGACGCTTTGCGCCGCATGCCGAGCATCAGGGGCACGTTCGGTCCATATAGATCGGCATCAAACAGACCGACACGTGCGCCGTTTTGGTGCAGCGCGAGCGCGAGATTCACGGCAACCGTGGTCTTGCCGACCCCGCCCTTGCCGCTTGCAACGGCTAGGATATGTGACGTGTTTGCTATGCGGATTGCCGATGAGCTTGGAGGCATCGTATGCACCTATGGTGATCATATTGCAAGGAACGGAGACAAGATTACCGCAGATGGGTCGAATTATACCAATAAAACGATGAACATGAGTATCTCCTTCAGAAGCCGTTGTAAAATTGTCGCGAGCGCAGGGAAAACAAGGCACGAGTTCTCCATGTCTTTGAATACAGAGATATGGGGTCGGGCTCCGACCAGGGCGTGCTATTTTTTATCTTTATTTGGCTCATCCAGCTCGCTCTGCAAATTATAATGGCCACGGCGATATCGTTTTGGCGTGTACTTCCCTCGATGGTATATAATTTGTCATTCATGCTCACAAATTGAATCAACACGTTTCACTGCCTTCCCTTCTTAACAACTTCATTACATTTATACATGAGAATAGACAAACATTATTGATGATATGTGAACTGTTGTTTTAGACAAGTAAACTTCATCCAGGATATGTAGACATGGCGGACTACAGCACACTTGTACAGCAGAAGATTCCGTATCTATATATTGCAGGATCAAGCTTCTCTGGTTCTACATTGCTCTCTTTTCTGCTGAACACGCACCCGGATATGACCACGATGGGAGAAGCGGGACCGTACGAAAAAGTCAACGTCGATAAGTTCCCTTGCTCATGTGGCGTCCTCATGGTGCAATGCCCCTTCTTTGCCACACTCGAGCAACACATCAATCACTTAGGCAGCGCCTTTAGTTTGGGCAATTGGCGCACCCGGTTTCATTTGAGCCCATACCGGCCCTTGGACATTCTCTTGGCGCGCCCCTTACGGAGCGTCTTTCTCGAGCACGTCAGGGACGCGCTCGTTCCTTATTATCCCGGATACCGACAGCGGATCGATGAGATCAGTCAGCGCGTCGCCCATCTCGCCCAGGCGGCATTGATGATCCAGGGCAAACGTGTCTTCGTGGATGCATTGAAGGATCCCATGCGCATCAAGTTCTTAAAAGATATGGCCGCCTTGGACCTGAGGGTCCTCCATCTCGTGCGTGATGTACGCGCCGGGGTCACAAGTCTGATGAAACATCAGGGCAAGCCCAACCCGGCCTGGGCGACGCGCCGGTGGTGTCGGGTCAACCTGGCGGTCGATCACGCGCGGCGCTATGTCTCGGCGGAGCGGTGGCTGCAGCTCCGCTATACCAATCTGTGCGCCGATCCCCAGGAGAGTATCGATCTCATTGCGGATTTTATGGATGTGCCACGCGCGCCCATACCGAAAAATTTTTACACGGCGGAACATCATATCATCGGGAATCGGATGCGGCGGCAAGGCGAGGGCATCGTCAGAGAAGACCTCTCCTGGAAGGAGCGCCTGACGGAACGTGACCTACGCGTCATCGCTCGCATTGGCGGCAAGGTCAATCGGGATTTTGGGTACGATTTTCCCTAAATCAGTCCACTTAAAACAACGGGACGTGGAGTATGCTATGCGCATTTTGGTCTATGCCGACTTTTTTTCGCCTTCTATCGGAGGTATTGAGAGTTCCAATCATCTCGTGGTCACGAAATTGGCGCAGCTCGGCCACGACGTTCAACTCATCGTGTTTAACGCCACGGGGATCGCCGAGTATGCCGAAGGCCTCGATGTCGAAACCCACATCGCGCCGATTTGGTCCTTCGCCACCATGAATAGCCTGACCGGCATCTTCCTGAATACCGCGTTATTCCGGGCGCATGCCCGGCTGGTCCACAAGGTTATCCGGCGCTTTCATCCGCAGGGTATGATCATGACCGAAAACCGGGCGAATTTGTTTTGGGGCGGATGGGCCGAACGCATCGGCGTCCCCTATGTGTCATACTCGAGTACGCCACGTTTTGCCACCAGGGCGGGCCATGCCTCGTTGCGCGGCAGAATTCGGTACGGCCTCTGGCAACGTGTGTTGCGAAGCTATCGCGCCGCGGCCGCCCTGCTCGTGGCAAGCGAGAGCACACGCCAGGCCATTCGCGACGCCGCGCCAGAGCTGGCCACGCCAATCGGCCTGGCGCCCCATGCGGTGGATGACGCCTTTCTGGCACAGCCCGCCGACCCGGCCAAGGCCGCTTCGCTACGTCAGCAATATGGCATTCCCGAGGATCATTTCGTGCTTTTAACCGTGACCCGCGTGACAGAGGACAAAGGCGTCGATGATGGGCTGCGCGCCATTACCGGCCTGCCACGGAACGAACGCGACCGGGTGACCTATCTGATTGTTGGGGATGGACCGGACCGCAGCAAACTCGAACATTTACGCGATGCTCTCGGACTCGGCCGCCACGCCATCTTTGCCGGCACCATCGACCATCGCGAGGTCGTAGACTATTTCGATATCGCCAATGTCTTTTTACTGCCATCGCGGCGCGGCAAGATGGAGTCGTTTGGCATTGTGTTCGCCGAGGCCGGTGCGCGCGGCAAGCCTAGCATCGCCTATCGCGTGGGTGGCGTGCCCGAGGTCATCGACCATGAACAAACGGGCTTCGTCCTTCCCATGGCTGACACCAATGCCATGCGAGACCGCATCCATCAACTGTTGCACGAGCCCGAGTTAGCTCGAGGTATGGGACACGCGGCGCGCGACAAAGTGGAACGTTGTTATTCTTCCGAGACCTTTGTCCGATCCTTCGAAGCGCACTTGGCCGCGGCCGCGGCCCGCACAGACGCTCCGGCCCTTCAGCGCGTCAGGGTGTGACGGCCTGACGCCACATACCAACCCCGGATTCGCCAGCCCCTCCTGCACGCTCCTGTCGCGGAATGCGGAATCAAACTCATCTTGCCCATTCCGCATTCCGCATTCCGCATTCAAGTCAACCCAGCTCGTGGCAGAGTCGTTTTCACGGGCGGGGCACAGCACGTTTATGATAAAGTCTTGAGTTCCAATGGATACCCTTGAGCGCATAGGAGGAGAGCATATGCGGTACGGTATGAGAAGAACTCCGTGCAAGGTCTCAGTCATACTGATCATGGCTGTTGTGGTAACCCTGCTAAGCTGGCATCGTAAAGCGCAAGCGAATAGTTTCACACTTTTTGAATCCGGCTAGGTTCGTCCCCTTGCCCTCTCGCCCGACGGCGCGACCTTGTTCGCCGTGAACACGCCGGACAACCGCCTGGAAATTTTTCGCGCCACCGACACAGGTCTGCAGCACTGCGCCGCCGTGCCGGTTGGTTTGGAGCCGGTTGCGGTGGCGATACGTACAGAGACCGAGGTCTGGGTCGTCAACCACCTCTCCGATAGCGTCAGTGTCGTGCAGATTGACCCGAATACGTGCGAGACGCCGATGGGTCGCGTCGTGCGCACGCTCTTGGTAGGCGATGAACCCCGCGATATCGTCTTTGCCGGGCCCGAAGGCAACCGGGCTTTTATTACGGCCGCGCATCGGGGTCAGCATCTGCCGTTCGATCCCCAACTGACGACGCCCGGCATCGGGCGGGCGGATGTTTGGGTGTTCGATGCCAACACCCTTGGCACGGATCTCGGCGGTACGCCGCTGACTATTTTGACGCTCTTTACCGACACGCCACGGGCCCTCGCCGTGACGCCGGACGGCACGCGCGTCTATGCCGCCGGCTTCCATACCGGGAATCAGACGACCACGGTCTTTGAAGAAGTCGTGAGCGCCAACGGTGGGCTACCTGAACCGCGCCGGAACATTGATGGTGAATGGCAACCCGAGACCGGTCTCATCGTCAAATTCGATGGCGCCAACTGGGTCGATGAACGCCGTCGCCAGTGGAACAATCACGTCAAATTCTCGCTGCCGGATCAGGACCTCTTCGTCATCGATGCCATGGCCACACCGCCGGTCCAGGTTCCGGGGGCAGACGGCGTTTTCGCGCAGGTGAGTACGGTCCTCTTCAATATGATAGTAAATCCAGTCAATGGCCATGTCTATGTCGCCAATACCGAGGCCCGGAACGAGGTGCGGTTTGAGGGATTCGGTGTCGTCGCGGATACGACGGTCATCGGACACCTGCATGAGAGCCGCATCACGGTGCTGCGGGGCCATGAAGCCGTGCCGCGCCATCTCAACAAGCATATTAATTACAACGATTGTTGCGCCGCGCTGCCCAATGACAAAAACGCGCGCAGTCTCGCCTTTCCCATGGACATGGCGATCAGCAGCAATGGCGCGACGCTCTATGTTGCCGCCTTGGGGTCGAGCAAGATCGGCGTGTTTGACACTGCCGAGCTGGAGAACGATACGTTCACGCCGGATATGGCGCATCACATTCGTGTCTCGGGCGGCGGACCGAGTGGGGTGGCGCTCGATGAGACCCGCCAGCGCCTCTACGTCCTAACTCGTTTCGACAATGCCATCTCCATCATCGATACCGCACAGCGCGCCGAAGTCGGGCATGTAGCCATGTACAACCCCGAGCCCGAGAGTATCGTGCGCGGCCGTCCCTTCCTCTACGATGCCGCGTTCACCTCGAGCCATGGCGACTCCGCCTGCGCCAGTTGCCATGTGTTTGCCGATTTCGACAGCCTGGCCTGGGATCTGGGTGACCCGGACGGGAGCACCATCCCGAATCCGAGGCCGTTTATCCTCAGCCCACAGGACGTTTTCAGTCCGATCAGCCCACATTTTCGCCCCATGAAAGGCCCGATGACCACCCAGAGTCTGCGCGGCCTCGCCAATCATGGCCCGATGCACTGGCGCGGTGACCGGCTAGGCGGCAATGACGCGGCGAGCGCCCAGCCAGATAGTGGCACCTTTGACGAGGATGCGGCATTTAAGAAGTTCAACCCGGCCTTTGTCGGCCTCTTGGGGCGGCAGAGCGAGCTCACGGATGAGGAGATGCAGGCGTTCACCGATTTCGTCTTGCAGATCACCTATCCGCCGAATCCGATTCGCCGCCTCGATAACAGCCTCACGCCCGATCAGCAAAGGGGACGTGATATCTATTTTAGCGCAGGGGCGTCGGACACCTTCTTCAATTGCAACGGTTGCCAAGTCTTGGATCCCTCAGGTAACGCCGAGTTCAGTGGTGTGGCGCAGCCAGGCTTTTTCGGCACGGACGGGCGCTACACCTTTGACGCCGAGCCGCAGGTGTTCAAGGTTCCACATTTACGCAACATGTATCAGAAAATCGGGATGTTCGGTATGCCACGGGCGCGGCTTTTCCTCCCTGAGTCGATCGGGTCGGACAATGTCTTCATGGGCGATGAGGTGCGTGGTTTCGGATTTTTTCACGACGGCAGCGTCGACACGATTTTCCGTTTTCTCCGTGGCGTGGCTTTCGTCCGCCGGGCTCCAGGCGGCCTTGATCCCGGCAACCCTGACGGTTTTCCCGTGACGCCGGAAGGCGACGTGCAGCGACGCCAGGTGGAACAATTCCTGCTCGCCTTCGACAGCAATCTGGCGCCGATTGTCGGCCAGCAGACCACCCTGGCCGCAGCCAATGCGGCGGTTGCCGGACCGCGTGTGGATCTGCTACGCGCCCGCGCCGAGGCGAGGGAGTGTGATCTGGTGGCCAAACAGCAAGACCGTGGCTATCTCTACCAGAACAACGGGCAATTTGTCCCCGACCGCCGTGATGCGCCAGCGCTGCGTGATGCCGCGTTACGCGCCCTCGCTGCGAGTGCGGCTGGTGAAATCACCTACACCTGCGTGCCACTCGGCTCTGGCATACGGATGGCGCTGGACCGCGATGAGGATGGGTTCCCTGATGGTGATGAGCGGCTCGCCGGCAGCGATCCGGCGAATCCGTTGAGTACACCGTAGCCCGGCACCAAATTTATGGGATATGGACGTCTTTTCCCCTCTCTCTAACGCTCTCCCCATACACGCCGGATGAAAACCATCCCTTCTGTACGCTCCCCAGCCCCCCTTTGCGAAAGGGGGGAACCGAAGGGGCTCGAGATGATCGCGTATATTGCCAAGCGTGACCGGTTTGTCTAAAGTGAGAGAACCGACTGCACAGACATGCACCGTCAAGATAGCTGACGAAGGAGAAAGCGATGACACATGATATGACCGGCGCGGAGATAAACGTATGAGGGCCTCGGCAGCGTCCCACTCGGGCGCCAACAAGTGGATCATTGCGGCCACCGTCATCCTGGGCACCTATGTCGCCGTCATCGATGTGACGATCGTCAACGTCGCCATGCCCCAAATGATCGGCACCTTCGGCGTCTCCCTCGATGCCGTCACCTGGGTGGCCGTGGCTTACAGCATTACAGAGATTGTCATGGTGACCATGGCCTTTTGGTTCACCAAACTCATGGGGCGCAAGAATTTTTATATTGCCTGTATCGTGCTCTTTACCGTCGCCTCTGTGTTCAGCGGCATGGCCCGGTCGCTCGAGATGATCATTATCACGCGCGTGTTGCAAGGCCTCGGCGGCGGCGCGCTGATTCCCATAGCCCAGGCGATTTTGCTGGAAACCTTTCCAGAGGAAGAGCACGGCACGGCCATGGCCGTGTTCATGGTGGGCGTCGTCATGGCCCCGGCCATGGGACCGGTCCTGGGCGGCTGGTTGACCGACAACTATGGTTGGCCCTGGATCTTTTACATCAATATTCCGGTTGGGGCCCTCAGCCTCTTCCTGATCATCACCTTCTTGCCCGAGTCGCAGTATCTGCAACGCGGCTTGTCCAAGATTGACGTGGTCGGGATTATCCTACTCGTCATCGGTCTGACGACGATGCAGCTCTTCCTGGAGCGCGGCGAGCGCGAGGACTGGTTTGAATCGCAGTTCATTACCATCATGGCCTTGGTGGCGCTGCTCTCCCTGACGGCGCTCGTCATCTGGGAATTGCGCACGGAGGAGCCGGTGGTCAATCTCCGGGTGCTGAAAAATGTGCCCTTTGTGGCCGGAACCAGCCTGGGCTTTGTCTTTGGCATGACCTCGTTTGCCAGTATCTTTATCCTCCCCCTATTCTTGCAACAGATCCGCGGCTATTCGGTCATGGACTCGGGGCTCATCCAGCTGCCGCGCATGTTGATCATGGTCGTCGTGGCCCCCATCGCCGGGCGGCTCTTCGGCAAGATCGATAGCCGCATCCTGATGGCCGGCGGTATTGTCATGATGATGCTGGGATATTTCGATATGGCTCGCTTTACGCTCGACGTGGGCTATTGGGACATGCTCCCAGGTATGCTGCTGACCGGTGCCGGCATGGCGTTTACCTTCAACATCATGTCCGCCACCTGTATGCGTACGATTCCCCCGGCCTTGTTGACCGCGGCCTCCGGGCTCTACACGCTGTCTCGCCGCATCGGCGGGAACCTGGGCTATGCCTTTGTGTCCACGCAGATCCCGCATCGGGCCAGCATGCATCGCGGCTACCTAGCCGAGAATCTCACGCCCTATGATGGCGGCACGCAGTAAGCCCTCGACGGCTTGGCCGGGCGCCTGGCTAGCAGCGGTCTGCCGCCGGGCGTGGCGGAGGCGAGCGCGCTGAAGTTGCTCGACAGCAACGTCTCGCAGCAGGCGACGATGATGGCGTATAACGATGTCTTCTGGATTATGGGCGGGCTCTTTGTGCTGGGGTTACCCTTGCTCATCCCGATCAGCACCCGCGTGCGGCAGCGCAGATCGGCCCAGCGTCAGGCAGCCGCGTAGGAGCGCTGTCGTGGTCTTTCTGGCGCTTTTGTTGGGGGAGACTCGATGCAACAGCTCTGGCTGCAATCATCTGTGACCATCCCCCAGGTGAGCGCCGCGATTTTTTTTGCCCGCAGTCCTGACTTGATCGACAGCAGAAAAAGCTCATTTGCGCAGCAACCGTTGCTATGGCTCGCCTCATGGGAGAAGTGACAAAATCCCACGAAAACAGCCGTGACGGGTTGGCTACCTATGAGCGGCTGTTTATGCCGAAGTTCCTCCCGTGATTCGGCGACAACTTGTTGGAATAAAAACTCAAAAGCCTGAAACGAATTGACCTTTGTTCCCATGTAAATCGCAAAATTTTCGCTCATATTCTGCAAGATGGGCTTGACATCGTCTGAAAACGTATGACCATAAGCCATGTCGTTTCAGGAGGTTGGATTGTTCCCATGTAAATGGACTTTTGAATTGGGCTGACCTGTTGATCTACTTAACCCTCCGCCTATTCTGCCAGGAGAACTTCGGTTTATGGACGGACACCGATCTCAATCCGCCTGCCGTCTGAGCGATATTTGCATCTCCTTTTGTAATAGACAGCTACGAACCGGAGCATTCGCATGTGGGATGTCGAAACCAGCACGGTTCTGGCCACCTACAGCGGCCATATGGAGGCCGTCTTCAGCGTCGCCTTCAGTCCCGATGGCAAGCGCCTGGCATCGGGGGCACGGGACCGGAGCATCCGCCTGTGGAATTTAATTGGCCTTAGCTTTTTCGGACCTGATAGACAGGCAGACCCAAGATCCCGTAGAATTGTCCAGTCCTCGTTTCATTTGATTCCCTATCGCTTGCAAGAACTCAAGCTAGAACCGACGGACCGCCCCCGACCGCCAGGCAAAGACCCGTTAGAGTGGATTTTAGAAAACGTTGACTGAATAGAAGTGATGATGATAGCAGCGATGTTATCTCAGTAAGAAATAAAGGACTAGGAAATGAAGGAAACATACACAGCAGTCTTTAAAAAATCCGGTTCGTGGTGGATCGGATGGATTGAAGAAGTGCCGGGTATCAATTGCCAGGAGCAGACAAAAGAAGAATTGTTCGAGACACTGAAGATCACGCTCCGAGAGGCGTTAGCATTCAATCGTCATGAGGCGCTTGAGGCCGCTGGTGAGGGCTTTGAAGAAGCACCTATTGTCGTATGAGACGCCAGGAACTTCTTCGGCACCTCGGCAGGCAAGGATGTGAGTTGCTGAAAGAAGGTGGACGGCATCACCCCAGTTTTAACCCGCAATCCACAATCCAAGGGGGGAGAGCGATGGAATACCGGAGCTTTGGACAGACCGACATGACCGTGTCAGCACTCGGCTTCGGGTCCTGGGAGATGGGCGGAACCTACGGTGACATCCAGGAAGAGCAAGCCATTGCCGCCGTGCACCGCGCCATCGAGCTGGGGATCAACTGCTTTGATACGGCGCCGGCCTATGGCAAAGGGGAATCCGAACGTCTGCTCGCCAAAGCCCTGGGCGCACGGCGCCAGGACGTGCTGGTGGTGACGAAATGCGGCGTGGGCTATGAAGATCGGCCCAAAGGCCGGGACAGCCGCGCCGCCGCGATCAAGGTCTCGCTCGACGATAGCTTGAAGAATCTCCGGACCGATTACGTCGATGTGTTTCTCATCCACTGGCCCGATGTCGACACCCCATTAGCCGAGACCATGGGGGCCCTGGACGATATCGTGCGGCAGGGCAAGGCGCGGTATGTTGGGGTGTCGAATTTCACCCTGGAGCAAATTCAGGAATGTATGCAGACGCGGCGGATCGATGTGGTGCAGTACGGCTTGAACTTATTCGACCGGCGCATGACCAAGGCCATGTTCCCCTACTGTCAGGAACAAGGCATCGGGGTGATGGTATACGGCCCCTTGGCCTTTGGACTGCTGGCGGGCGCGTTTCAAGAAGACACCGAGTTTGGCGATAATGACTGGCGGGCGGATGGCAACCGGCGGCCGGAACTGTTCTTGCGTTTGTTTGCGCAGGAGAATTTTCATCGCAACGTGCGGGTGGTCGAGGAGTTAAAACTCGTCGCCGGCAAACGCCACAAGAAAATCGCGCAACTGGCGCTGCGATGGGTGTTGTCGCATCCTGCCGTGAGTGTGGCGCTCGTCGGCAGCCGCACCGTGCAAGAGGTGGAAGACAACATGGGGACGTTGGCGTGGGCGCTCTCGTACGCGGATATGCGTGAGATTGATGCGGTGTTCGCCGCGCATGACATCGACACGGCACCCGATATCTGGATCGACCAAGACTGAACGAATGCGGCATGCGGAATGAAAAAATAAAGAAAGCGTGGGAGGGGCTGGAGTATGGGTGCGATCTTACGGAGGCATGCTTGCACGAGTATGCCCTCAATCCGCAGCCTGTCTACCTGGACGCGGTCTATGACATGGCGGAGCGGGGTGGCGCACCATAACCGCCGCGCCCCTATACTTAACGCCCATACGGCTTCAGAAACGCGCCGATCTGGTTAATTGCCTCTTGCCCTTCCGGCAGGATGGGCGCAAAAAGCTGGAAGATATGCATCATCTCGGGGTAGATCTCGACGGTGACGTCCACACCCGCAGCTTTCGCCTTCTCGGCGACGCGGGTGGTGTCGTCCAGGAGGACCTCGGCGTCGCCCACGTGCATCAGCAGCGGTGGGAGTCCGGTGAGATCGGCGTAGAGCGGCGAGGCCAGCGGTTGCTTCGCGTCGGTACCTTGTAAATATTCTTGCGCCATGCGGCGGATTAGAGCTTCGGTGACCATGGGATCGACGTCAGCGCGTGTCCGTAGGGTCTCACCGGTGCAGGCCAGATCGGCCCAGGCCGAGATCGTCACGGCGGCATTGGGCATGCGGACGCCGGCGTCGCGGGCGGCAATGAGCGTCGATAGGGTCAACCCACCACCCGCCGAGTCACCGGCAACGAAGGTGGCGCTGGCAGGCGTGACCCCATGGGGTCCGTTGTCGGTCATCCACCGCAACGCAGCCAGGGCGTCATCGACCGCGGCCGGATACGGATGCTCCGGAGCAAGGCGATAATCGAGGACTAAAACGGAAACGCCCGACGCCTGCGATATCCGTCCCGCCAGATCACGATGGGTGGCGGGGCCGCAGATGACATAGCCGCCCCCGTGCAGGTACAGGAGCCGCCGGTCAGGCGCCGCATCGTCCGCCACCACCCACTCAGCGGGGATGCCTCCCGCATCGACAGGCGTGGCCGTCGTCCCCTCCGGCGCTGGGGCTTCGGGGAAGGCGCCACGCAGCGTTTCCACCGTGGCCGCCGGGTCGATGGGATTTTCGCGTAGTTGATCGATCACTGCCTGCAGTTCTGCAGATGCCATGATAGGGCCCTCTCTCCGCTCGCCAAGACCTTGCCGCTGGGATACAAATTCGCTTGGAACAGCAGCTAGTATAGAGTGCGGGTAACAGAGGTGTCAATACCGTGCGCAAGCCTACAACACGGCCAGGACATCGGCATCCTTGCCGGCAGCTTCGGGCAAGACCAGCGTGTAATATTCGGTACGCATGATGTCGCGGGTCATGTCCTCCGGCAGTTGAGAAAAGGGACCATTCGCGTCGATCTGGGTGCGGTGGCAATTGAGCGACGCAATTTTCGTGTCCACAAACCGGCCCACGTCCAGCACGGTGGTCACCTCGTCGTCGGGTGTCCCGAGCACGTCAATTTCCTTACTCGCAAAGGGCGGCTTAACGCCCATGTCCAGCATGTTCTGCCACATGCGGCAGAAGGCGCTGCGGGGAAAGCAGACATAATACAGCAGGTGAGGCGTCCACGGCTGCTGCGCCTCGGACCGGTGCTCAGGGTAGGCGGACGCCTCTCCGGCCAGACGGAAGGCCATGGTCGCATGCTGACACATGGCTGTGTGGTCCGGGTGGCCATAGCCGCCGGTGGGATCGTGGGTGATGACGACCTCCGGGCGCACCTCGCGCATGATCGCCACCAACTGGCCGACCACCTGAGTCGGGTCGGCCTGCATGAGGGCGTTGGGGTAGTGATTGTCCACCGTATCCGCCATGCCCGAATCGCGATAGTTCAGAAAGCGAATGTCTGGCACGCCTGTGATGGCCATGGCGCGACGCAGTTCCTCCTGACGCACCTGCCCCAGCGTCGCCGGGGTGGCCAGGGACGGGTCGCTAATCTCACCCACGTCACCGTTGGTGGCGCAGACCAGGGTGATACGGGCGCCTTTGTCGACCAGCATGGCGAGTGTGCCACCGGTGGCGAAACCTTCGTCATCAGGATGGGCAAAGGCGAGCAAAACGTTGAGATCTTGGGTTGCAGGCGGCATTGGGCCTCCTTACCGAACGGGCTCAGCCGCGCAACGCCGCGGCGAGCTGCTCCGCTTCACGCTCACGCCAGGCCACGTTAACCCGCAATTTCTCGAGATGCTGCTGCAGAGTCAACTCACCCTGCGGCACTTTATGCGCCTCGAAAAACGCCTCAATTTCGGCCGCAGTATCGGGATAGGACAGCGTCTTGAACCCGTCGAGCATGCGCACAATCGCATTGTCTGGATACGACTCCAACATGGCATCCCAACTGTCTCTGACGAAGCGCCATGCTTGCACGCCGTTGTTTCGATTCCGCATGCATTGCCCCACCAGATAGGGCGCGTCTTGCGTGCGTACCTCGCCGTTCAGCGTCATGGCCAATGTCGCCGCCATCTCGGTCTCCCCCGGAAATGACGCCAGCAAGGTCTGATAGCGGCGCTCTTCTTGCGGGGTCGAGGCGTTCTTAAAGCGATTGACGAACATCGTGTAATCCTCACGTGTCCCGGCCGAGGCGACGGCAGCTGCAACCGCAGAGGCTATATTCGGCTCGACACTGGCGCTGTCTTGCAGGTAGCTTTGATGCCGCTCACGACTTCTGGCCAACACGTCGGCATCCTGCGCGGCCACGGCCAGAGATCGGATGAGAAGACCCCGTAATTCCCGCAGGCGCGACGTGTCGCTTTCTCGCGCCTCCCATCCCAGGCGATCGAGCGCAGGCCGGTAGAGGTCGCGCAGTACCGCTTGGTAACGCTGCCGGGCTTCCCCATCGAGGAGGCGTTCCAACTGCCCCAGGCAGCCGGAGAGCACGGTCCACACATCGAGGTCCGTCTCCTCCCGAAAGCCTTTGGCAAACTCGAGGAAATCCACCGCCGACGTACTCCCGGAGATCACCGCGGCCCAGGTATCGTCAACCAAGCCGTAGCGCTCGATCGGCGCCAATTCCTGCATCATGATGGGTGTCAAATGTTGTAACAAGTGCGCATCGTACCGAACTCGGTAGAAGCCATGCCCACCGGCGTTGACCAACACCCAGTCGGCTTCCGTACCGAGATCGATATCAACGGCCGCCGACTCCAGCAACTCCCGGCGTTCCGCCACCTGCTCGCCACGTCCGTAGCGCAACACCACAGGGACCGACCACACGGTCTCATCGCCGCCTTCGAGACGTGAGAAGGAAAACCGGCTCTGGCTCACGGTCAGCTTCCCGACGTCGCGGTCCGCAACCGATATCAGAGGGTAGCCACGCTGGAAAATCCAGGAGTCCATGACCCGGCGCGCGGGCTCGTCGGTCACATGCTCGATGGCATCCCACAGATCATTGGTCTCCGTGTTGCCGTATTGGTGCACGTCCAGGTAGTATCGGATGCCGTCCCGAAAGCGGTCTTCCCCCAGGTATTGTTCGAGCATGCGCAGGACCGCCCCACCCTTTTCGTAGGTGAGCAGATCGAACATGCCGTCGGCGTCCTGAGGCGACCGCACCGGGTATTCGATGGGGCGGGTTTTTTCCAGCGAATCGACATCGAAAGCCGCCGATCGCTCCAGGCTGAACTGCACCCAGCGCTGCCATTCCGTGTTGAAGGCGTCTGCCGCCATGGTCGCCATGAACGTGGCGAACGCTTCATTCAACCAGATGCCGTTCCACCAGCGCATGGTCACGAGGTCGCCAAACCACATGTGGGCGATCTCGTGCGCAATCACGTCCGCTACCCGCATCAGTTCCGGCTGTGTCGCCTGGTCGCGGTCAACGAGTAGCAGCACCTCCCTGAAGGTGACGCAGCCGAGGTTTTCCATGGCGCCAAAAGCGAAGTCGGGAATGGCCACCAAGTCCAGCTTCTGGCCCGGATAGGGAATGCCATAGTACGCCGCAAAATGCTGCAGAGAAAAGGCGCCGACGTCCAAAGCATAGTCCGTCAAGTGGCCCTTGCCGACCGGGTGGATGACCCGCAAGGGGGCGCCGTCCACATCCACTGCGTCGGTCGCCTCAAAGGGTCCGACGATGAAGGCCACGAGATACGTCGACATTTTCATGGTGTCGGCAAATTCGATCTGGCGCCGCCCATCGCCCGTGCGGGTCTCTTGCACCATCGGCGCATTGGAGACCGCGAACTGATCCTCCGGCACGATGAGGGTGACGCCGAAGACGGCCTTGAAATCCGGCTCATCAAAACAGGGAAAGGCACGGCGGGCGTCAGTGGTTTCAAACTGCGTGGTGGCGATGACGTGCTCGTTGCCATCCTCGTCCTGAAATACGGAACGGTAAAAGCCGTGCAGCTTATCGTTGAGGATGCCGTCAAATTCCAGCAGCAGCCGGTACGGCCCGGCCGGCACGGCCTGGCCGAGTCCGAGGCGGGCACGTTCTTCCTCCTCCATGAGGCTCACATCGGTGATGGGCCTGCGGCTGCCCGCGGCGTCTTCTAGCGCGACGGAGGTGATGTCGAGTTCTGCCGCGTTGAGCCATATCGTGTCCACCGGTTCGGTCACGTCAACTGCAATGGCGACCGTGCCGGTAAACGTGGCGCGATCCAGGTTCGGCTGCAGCGTCAAGTCGTAGTGGGAGGGCAAAACCGTTCGAGGTAGACGATACGGATCGATATGCTCTGACATATGGCTCTCCAGTCCGTTCCTGTAGGGTTGACGTTACACCTGATGCGCATGTCATGGTGGACCATTCCGAATCCCGCATTCGACGGCATGTCACACGCATTGTAACAGACTTGGCTGCCGATGTATCCTCATATACGCCACGAATGAAGCGCCCCGTGCCCATTCCGATACCAGGCAGAGCCATTTAGTTCTCTGCTGGAAAACTAAATGGCCCTGGGATACCAGGTCTGCGAGCTACCCGGGAGCCAGGGAGGTCACTATGACATGCACCACGCAACTGGCCCACAGGCTTTCCCGGTGGAGAGGCTCGAAGCCCGCTTGAACCAGGATTCGACCCCGTCTTCACGACCGCCCTCATCGGATTCATCCGACAAGAAGCCTCGCCGCCGGACGAGCTCCTCAACCCAGGTGCTGGTCGATGCCGTCAGCAGCTTTTTCCACGGGCGCCAGCCCCATCTCGCCTGGCTCCAGTAGCGTTCAAACACAACTCTCAATTTGACCCTGTGATCACGTGCCTGGAGCCCGCTTTGTAATCAATGCATGAGGATGTAGAGAAGGAAGTTTTATTATCATTGATGAAGACAACTTATTGTTCCACCAGTGATATTGATATTTATCTTAAATATTTAGAATATAAATTTAATATGTCTATAAATCGTTATTTGATTTTAAGTCAATACATGTATAAAATTATAATTGCATGTATAAAATTATAATTGTCTGTTATCCTGGTTTCTCAGAGAATGTGAATATGTTTGAGATG
>CBCXVS010000102.1:17508-22601 GCA_965178525.1 uncultured bacterium
AAAAATACCACGTTTAACTAGGGGAATTGAAGGAAATCTGTGTTTCCAAACACTACAAAACTAACTAATAGGAGCGTCATTGTGGAACTAAAACTAAACAACAAAAAACCCAACATCATCATCTTCACGACGGATCAACAAAGGGAAATCAGGGACTTCCCGCCGGAATGGGTAGCGGAAAACCTCAAATCACTCGTCCGCTTACAACGAAACGGCATGACCTACCGCCATAACTACATTAACACCGCCCCATGCTGGGCCAACCGTGGTGTGATGATGTCCGGGGTCTACCCCTTGGTCAGTCAGGTTCTGGAAGTGGGTGACACCTTGCCCCCATCGCTTGCCAGTTTTCCCAAAATATTAAAAAAAGCAGGCTATCGCCGGATCTACAAAGGCAAATGGCATTTGACTGGAAAGTTCGATCACTTTTCAACCGGGCGGGCTTCGGTGACTGATGGGAAGACGAAGCCCAGGGTGATAGAAGAAGACAAAGAGATGGAGGCGCTTTATGGCTTCAGCGGCTGGACGTCGCCCGATGCCGGTACTTCATTGGTCGACACGCCCAACCCCAACGCCGTTGCCACTCTGGGCGGTGGCAAGGGTAACAACGACAATCGGGTGGTCCACGGGAAAGACTTTTTGGCCCCGGAATATCAGGAAAGCGCGGTAGACTTTATCAAAAACCATGCGGATAGCGACGAACCCTACTGTCTGGTTGTCTCCCTGGTCAATCCCCACGACATCTCCGTTTATCCGGGTGACCTCGAGGCCTATGGGTATTGCCTGGACGCGATCAAGGATTACAAAGGGTTTCAGTTACCGGTTTCCTATCACGAGGACAATTTAAGCACCAAACCGCATGCCCAGCTCAATTTGCTGAACGGTTTTGGCTCCGGCCCGATGGATGAAGAAACGGCTCTGAACTATCTGAAGTTCTACGCTTATCTGCAAACCCTGCCAGACAAATTGATAGGTGACGTATTGGATGCCATGACGCCACAACAGTTGGAAGAGACGATCATCATCCGCACCGCCGATCATGGGGAAATGGGGGCGGCCCATGGCGGGTTGAGGGAAAAAGCCAATACGTTTTATCAAGAGACCGTTAACATTCCCCTCATTATCAGCAACCCGATTCTTTTTCCGGAACCCAAGACCTGTGACCAACTGGTCGGACAGATTGACTTGGTGCCAACCATCGCGGACTTGGTCGGCTTGGACGCCCAGGCGATTCAAGAGGAGTTTTTGTTACAAGGTACAAGTTTTGCCCAGACGCTGGTCGATCCCGACGCCTACACGAATGACGACCTCATCTTTTTGTATTATTCGGGCGCCAATTTCACAACTGTCCATCCATCAGGGGCGGCCAATGTGATATGCGGTTATCTGAATAAGCGATGGAAATACGCGGTTTATTTCGCACCGCAAGGTGGTTCACCCAAAGGGGAGCACTATGCGGGGGTCATCAGCGGCAATACATTTCCTGTAAATGGGGGAGGTGAGTCAACCAGTATTTTCACGTCCAATTGGTACCCGGTCGTGATGCTGGATTCGGTGCAATATGAGCTGTATGACAGGGAACATGACCCCCACGAGCTAAACAACCTGTTGTACGGGGAAACCATTCCTGCTGAGATAAAGAAGGTACACAAGACCTTACATCATCAACTTACGCAAAAGATGATGGAGAACAATTCCTTGCCTATCGGTTGGCGGGATATTGTGGTGTAGGCAGGTTCTCAGTCATCTACTTCCGGTGCGTGGTCGCAGTCGGTTCAACTGGATTAGCCTGGCAAGAATCAGTTGAACCGCAACAAGGGTTTCAACCTTGCCACGTCCGTTCTCATGAATCCTTAGGGAGAGTGGTTCGTGGCTAGTTGATGGCCGGCAACGCCTAACCAACCCCTAACCACTTCTAAGGCACGACGTTTACGACACCCGCCGATACTTCGAGATGCTGCGCAGTTCCTGCGGCGGCGTCATGTGCCGCCCGCGAATCGTGTACGACACCTCCGCCACATAGATGTCGCCGTGCGAATCCACCGCAATCCCATGGGGCGCGATGAACTGCCCCGCTCCTTCCCCCTCTTCCGCCGCTCCGAACCGGCACACCATCTTGCCGTCCAGATCATAAATCGACACCCGGTGCCCCAGACCCGGCGCGTCATCCACCCCGCCCATGCCGTTGAGTTCCCCCACATAGATGTGGTCTTGCCACAGCACCATGGCATCGGGTCGGTGGATATTGTTCCACATCGTGATGAACGTCCCGGCGGGATCGAAGAGCTGGATGCGGTGACACTCCCGGTCCACCACATACACCCGGTCGTTGGCATCGACGGCGATATTGTGCGGCCGGATGAATTGCCCCGCGTCAATGCCCGGACTGCCCCAGGAGAATTTGTAGTCGCCCGACCCGGTGTAGACATGGATGCGGGAGTTGCCGTAGCCGTCGGAGACGTAGATGTCGCCATTGCTCGGCATGATGGCCGCCGATGTCGGCCGGTTGAACGGCTCGCCGCCCCAGCGGGTCGACGGGTCGTTGCGCTTGCCGATCTCCATCAACTGGGCGCCCGCGGCGCTGAACTTCTGAATGGTATGGATGCCGTCGTCGGCCACCAAGAGCGAATTATCGTGGGCGATGTAGAGGCCGTGGGTGCGGTCGCTAAACAACCCTTCGCCAAAGGAGCGCTGGTAATGGCCATCGCGGTCGAAGACCATCAGGGGGTGTTCGCCCCGGGTCAGGACGTAGACATTGTCCTGGGCATCGACGGCGACGCCGGGGCATTCTTGAAAGTTGATCCCGGCGGGCAGCTTGGCCCAGCCCTCGACATACTCATAGCGAAAATCGCCGACACCGTAGACTTCGCGCATGATTTGCCTCCCTTCATAACGAGTCCGGATCTCAAATCGTCTCGTCTCTATATTAGGCGCAACTCGCGTCCGGGTCAATCAGAGCTACGGATAGACATGATCTGGGAAACGGCGCAACTCATGGACCACGACACACGTCTTGCATCCCTGTTATGTCGCATGACCTGGCGCGAGAAAATCGGTCAAATGCGGCAGGCCGCTGGGATTCACGATGGCCATGAGGCGAGCATGGGGTAACGGACTTCCGCCGGCCTGTACTCAGTACTGAGGCAAAATTAAATTTATATCTCTCCTCTGGAGAAATAGGGTTGTTCCCCAATAGTTAATGAGGTAGGCTATCCTCCCCCAAACGATGGAGGGAGCCCAGCCAGGTCATTGGTTATCCGAGATGATCGGCAGATGAAAGCCTTAACCGGTGTGTCTCAGACGCAATTTGACTTCTTGCTGCCCGCCTTCAGCCACGTCTATCAACAGGCTCAGCAAAAACGCTATGAGGAGGGTGTCCAAGCTGGCAAACGCAGCCGAAAGCCGGGTGCAGGTATCAAAGGCAAATTACCCACTCTGTCAGACAAACTCCTGTTCGTTCTATATTATTACAAGACGTATCCGACGTTTGATGTTCTTGGTGCACAATTTGGTATGGTACGTTCGAAAGCGAATGAAAATCTCCATAAGCTCTCTCCCATCCTGTATGACACGTTAGTGCAGTTAGACCTCATGCCTTATCGAGAGTTGAAGACCCCAGAGTCGTTGAGGGAGGCGTTGTCAGGTGTGGATCAACTGATTATTGATGCGACTGAAAGAAGCTATCGCCGGTCACAAGATGAGACGACCCAACGTGAACACTATAGTGGTAAAAAAAAGCCATACGCTGAAAAATACAGTGATGTCGATGCCGGATAAATGGATCGTCTTTCTGGGCCGTACGTTTAGTGGTCACAACCATGATTACAGCATGTTAAAACAAGAGTTCCCACCGGACTTAGACCGGTTTAGTGACGTAGAAGTTTGGGTGCACCTGGGTTATCAGGGGATTCAGTCGGACTACAAAGGCGAAATGCTTGAGATTCCACACAAGAAACCCCGGAAGAGCAAGACGAATCCGACTCCAGAATTGACGGCGGAGCAGCAGGCGGCGAATTATGCCGTGAGTCAAGTTCGCATCTTGATCGAACATGCCATCGGCGGTATGAAGCGTTTCAACATTTTGGTGCAGCGTTTCCGCAACCGCAAAGATCACTTTGAGGATGATTCGGTGGGCATCTGGGCTGGGCTAGGGAACCTGATCTTATGCTATTGAGGAACAACTCTAGTGACGCCGGGCGAAAATTGCTCGATGTCGCGCCGGATCAGATGGAGTATAGGAATTCCGAACGGCATTTTCACGCGCCGTCTGCACCCCGCGCCGGCATGGGGTGAGCCGGTGGCGTCGGCGTGGAGCCGTGTGCCGTGCGGCCCAGGGGAAAGCGCTAGCGCAAGGCGCTGGACCTTCAGAACGCCCAGCCTCCCCCGTCTTCCGCCGGCCTGTACGAGGCTATGAACCGGGATCGCCTTGAATGAAGGAGGCTCAGGAGATGTCCTTTAACAGCGCTACATTTATTCTCTTTCTAGCGCTTGTCCTGGTCGTCTATTATCTCCCGATTGGATGGCGTTCGAGAAAATCTATTTTGCTTTTTGCGAGTTACTTCTTCTATGCAGCCTGGAATCCGCCTTTCGTCCTGCTGCTTTGGCTCTCTACGATTGTAGACTACCTTGCTGCTCAGCGCATTTTTCACTCGCCCGAACCGTCTGCAAAGAGACTTTGGTTTGCTGCGAGTCTTCTCGTGAACCTCGGCACGTTGAGTTACTTCAAATATGGCGGATTCCTGCTCGATAACTTTGTTGCGATCGCGCGTCAGTTTAGTGTCATCTACCAGCCAGCAGCTTGGGATATCATTCTACCGATGGGAATCTCTTTCTATACCTTCCAGACACTGAGTTACACGATTGACATCTTTCGCGGAAATGGGCGTCTTGCTCCGAGCTTTCTTGACTTCGCTCTGTACGTCACGTTTTTTCCCCAGCTTGTCGCGGGTCCGATCGTCAGGGCCGATACCTTCCTACCGCAATGTGCCGAGGCAAAGCGTTCATCTGCTCGGCAGTTAGGCCGAAGTTCCTCCCGTGATTCGGCGACAACTTGTTGAAATAAAAACTCAAAAGCCTGAAACGAATCGACCTTT
>CBCXVS010000103.1:0-6010 GCA_965178525.1 uncultured bacterium
AAAGGTCAATTCGTTTCAGGCTTTTGAGCTTTTATTTCAACAAGTTGTCGCCGAATCACGGGAGGAACTTCGGCCTAAAGGACGTCTGCCACCTGCGTCACGACCGTGTCCACCTCCTCTGGCGTGATGATGAGGGGCGGGAGGAATCGCAAAACGGTCGTCCCCGCCGCCGCCGCGAGGATCCCCCGCTCCATCAGGGCGCGCAGGGCGGGCCCGACTTTCGAGCGCAGTTCGACGCCTAGCAGCAGTCCGAGACCCCGGACCTCACGGATTTGCTTGGACTCAATCGCCTGCAGCCGTTCCTTGAAATAGGCGCCGACTTCCGCCGCCCGTTCCGGCAGACGCTGTTCCTGCATGACATCCAGAACCGCGCCAGCCGCGGCACACGCGAGCGGATTCCCCCCGAAAGTGGAACTATGCGTGCTTTTGTGAATCGTCTGGACGCGCGGGCCAATAGCGAAAGCGCCCATCGGGACGCCGCCCGCCATCGCCTTCGCCATGGTCAGAATATCCGGCTGCAGGCCATTATGCTCGCAGGCAAAAAAAGCGCCGGTACGGCCATACCCGGTTTGCACCTCATCGACGATCAGGAGGACATCGCGCTCGCGACAGAGCTGTTGCACCCCCTGCAAATACTCGGCACTGGCCGGCCGCACTCCCCCCTCCCCCTGGACGATTTCGATCAGCACGGCAGCCGTGTGCGCATCCACCGCCTCTTCCAGGGCCTCCAGCTTATTGTAAGCCACATGCGTAAACCCCTCAGGCAATGGACCAAAATATTCCTGCGATTTGGCATTCCAGGTGGCGCTCAAGGCGCCCAGGGTGCGGCCGTGATAACCACGCATGGTGGCAATGATGCCCGGTTTGCCGGTACTCATGCGGGCAAATTTCAACGCGCCTTCAATGGCCTCTGTGCCGGAATTGCACAAGAAAATGCGGTCCAATCCCGGTGGTGTGACCTGGGCTAGCCGCTGCAGAAATTGCGCCCGGCGATCGTTATACACGAGTTCATGACACGTGATCAGCGTCCGCGCCTGTTCGGCAATCGCGGCCGCCACCGCGGGGTTGGCATGTCCCACACTGGCCACGCCCATGCCGCCGATACAATCGATGTATTCCTTGCCGTCCTCATCCCACAGCCGTGTCCCCTCGCCACGCACGATCGTCACGTCGCGTTTGGCATAGACACCCGTGGAGTACTGTGCCTCGATCTCCTGGATGGTTGACATGGTGCTTCCTTTGTGCAGAATGGCAAGACCGTTAGCGAATCACCGTGCCCCGGCCTTGTAGCGCCTGCTGAATGGGTTCGGGCAGCCGGGCATCCCCCAGGATGACCGTGCCCACGCCCTGCTCGAGTGCCTCGACTGCTCCCATCATCTTTTTCTTTGCGCGGCCCTGCGCCAAGTCGAGATACGACGCGATACGCGTCTTGTCGATACGGGTAATCAGCGAGTCGGGGTCCTCGACGTCCTGCAGCAAGCCCGGTACATTGGAGAGAATGACCAGCGTGTCCGCCGAAAACGCGACGGCCAGGGCTGCGGCGGCGCGGTCGCCATCCACATTGATGATTTCACTCTGATAGCTGATCGCCGGCGGGCATAAGACCGGGGTGTAACCGTGGTCCAACAACAGGGTGAGAAGATCGGTATTGATGCGCTCCACCCGGCCGGTAAAATCGCCGCGCAACACTTTGCGTTTGCCGTTTTCAACGACCTTGATGGCGTCTTTGCGCTCGCCCTCCATGCTACGGCCATCCACGCCGCACATCCCGACCGCATTGATGCCAAGCTGCTGCAGCCGTTCGACAAAAAGCTTGTTCATCTTGCCGGCGTAGGCCATGCTAAATATTTCCATGGTCTCGCGGTCCGTATAGCGGCTTTCCACGCCGGAAACCGACGTCACAAAACGCGGGGGTTTTCCCAGGGCGGTCGCGAGCATATTGATTTCATGGTTGCCGCCGTGCACCAGGAGAAGGCGTTCCCCCTGTTTCACTAGTGTGCAGACATCTTGGCACACCGCATCAATGGAGATGTCCTTGCCGCCACCGACTTTGACAACAATCATCCTAAGTCCTCATTGACATTGTAAATGGGGTTGGCTGTTAAATAGGATGCAAACCAGGGAAGGTAAGACCGGACATTTCCGCCAGGCCGAACATGCAATTCATGGCCTGGACGCCATTGCCGGCGCCGCCTTTGACCAAATTATCCAGCGCACTGAGGACCACGACACGGTCACTGTGGGGGTCCGCTTCGAATCCGACATCGCAAAAGTTGGTGCCGCTCAGAAGCTTCGGCTCCGGATAGCGGTAGACGCCGCGCCGTTCTTTCACTAGGCGCATAAACGGCTCATCATGATAAGCGTCACGATACACGCCCCACAGTTCCTTCTCACTCACCGGGCGTGGCAGAAAAACGTGCGCCGTCACGAGGATGCCCCGCACCATCTCCACCGACGTGGCGGAGAAATGTACGGTGAGCGGCCCCGCGCCACTCAATTCCTGCACCACCTCGGCCGTATGCCGGTGCCCCGTCGGCTCGAACGAGCGCAAGACGCCGTGCCGTTCCGGGTGGTGTGACGCCAAACTGGGCGTATTGCCCGCGGCGGAAGAGCCGATCTTCGCTTCCACCACGATCGGCGTCGCCTCCGAGAGCAGACCGGCTCGCGCCAGCGGATAGAGCCCAAGGATCGTCGCCGTCGCTTCGCAGCCCGCGCCGCTCACCAACGCCGCCTGCGTCATGGCCGCGCGGTGCAGTTCGGGAATACCGTAGACAAACGTGTCCAGCAGGTCCGGACAAGCGTGATCGCGCCCATACCAGGTTTTGTAAGCCTGCGCATCCCGCAGACGAAAGTCGCTGCTCAAATCGATGATGCGGTCGCTGAGCTGCCGAAATTCCTGTAAGCGGCTCTGCGTCATGCCGTGCGGCAGCGCCAGAAAGAGCATATCACACGGCTCCACCTGCTCCAGACTGCTAAACTTCAGCCGTGTCAAATGGCGCAGATTCGGATGCACACTGTGTACGAACCGTCCCTGCTGGCTTTCCGAGGTCACCTGCGTCAGCGTCACGTCCGGATGTTGCAACAGCAAGCGTACCAGCTCGCCGCCGATGTAGCCGGATCCGCCGACCACTGCGGCCTGTATCGGGCTCACGCTGCCGCCTCCTGCACCAGGTAGTCGATCATCTTCTCGGGGATGTTGACGCCGGTGGTATGGATGCTGTTGCGAAATTCCATGGTGTAATTCACCTCGCACACCAGCATGCCATCCTCTGATTCCAACAAGTCGACGGCCAGCAACCCGCCGCCCACCGCCTGCGCCGCGGCGCGCGAGAGGGTATCTACCTCAGGTGTCACGGGACAATTGGACGCTTTCCCGCCCTGCGCCGTGTTCGTAATCCAGTGGTCTGCCGTCCGGTAAATCGCGGCAATGGTTTCATCGCCGACGACAAAGGAGCGGATATCCCGCCCGGGCTTGCGCACATATTCCTGAATGTAGTAAATCGAGTGGTGATACGATCCCAGAATCTGCTTATGCTCCAAGAGCGCCTCGGCCGCCTGGCGATCATTGATTTTGGCGATCAACCGCCCCCAAGAGCCAACACAAGGTTTGAGCACCACGGGATAGCCGAGCTGCTCAATCGCTTCCAGCGCCGATTCGGGCGTAAACGCCAGCATGGTGCGGGGAGTTGGAACCTTGTGCTGCAACAGCGCCTGCGTCGTGAGAAACTTATCGCCACAGATGCGGGCCACGTCGGCCGTGTTGATGGTCTTGATCCCCCAATCATTAAAAATCTTCAGCGCATAGAGGGCGCGTGAATGATTGACCGAGCGCTCCAGGATGATGTCGAAGCGGTGCTCGGGCGCCAAGACATGTTGCAGATTGAAAATGACCTCGCGGTCGTCGATCTTTTCGAAGTCGATGCCGCGAGCCCGCATCGCTTCAAACAGAAGCTTTTCTTCTACCCGAACCCGAGAACACATGACCCCTACGCGCATCATGGCTTCCTATTCTCCCCAATCCTCTTCTTCCTCAGGCGCTAACGCCACCTCCAACGGATCCTCTGCAATCACTTCCAGCTCTATACCGCAGTCTTCACAATCGATGATTTCCCCTTCTTCGAGAGCCTGTTGATCGAGGATGACCGCACCACATTCCGGGCATTCTGCCATGTTTATGCCCTCCCGTCCCCATGGCCCTGCGTCGCTTGGGCCGCCTGGTTTCATACGGTTTCACACGGTTTCGTGCCAAAAAAAAGGATGGCCTCTATCGTACGCGATACTTGTAGCGGATGCAATAGTTCTGTGGACCGACTCCGGAGGGGTGACTCGCCTGAGGGCCTCTGCTACCATCGTGGCTATGTCAAACGAATATCTATGAGGCAGTCCATCGCAGGAGGATGCCAAACGCACACGTCTTCTGGACGGGAGTAGTATGATGACACCAGAAGAAGTGCTCCAGACCATTCGTAATGAGCTTGAAGCGGGCATCCAGCTGACCAAGTGTCAGCAATGCTGGTGTGTGGATGACACGCTCAAACAGATGAGATCGCTGCTGTACTTCCAACTCCGGCATCCATGACACCTCTACTCTTGCTGACAACGTCTCTGATGCTCTCACGAAAAAGCGCCCGGTGCAAGACGCCTGTTTAGGCTGTGAGCATTGTGATCCTGCCGTGGCCTCGAATGCATTGAGTCTTGCCTTTCCAGCCCTCAACCAACTCATAGATGTTGCGTGTGATTTCCAGGTGAACGAGACGCAGTGGCCGCCCGTCGTCGGTGAGCCAAAAACCCCCGTGCCCTTTCCCAGCGAATTCTGCTAGAGTTGTGACCCGTGCCAGAGTAGAGCCAACAAAGTCTGAGGGAGAATGTCCTTTTCGGTGGACTAGTGACGATAACTCGAAAAATTCACAAATGCTCCTTGTCAGACGTCCATTTTATAAGCGCCTACCCTATGGATAGGTAGGCGCTTGAGGGAAAAGACACGGCATTATGAGAGGGAGTCAGACCATGGCGTCGATTACAGAGATTGCTGAAAAATTCTTTGTGGCCTGTGATGAGGGACAAGGATGGGAGGGATGCAAAGCATACTGTAAGCTCGATGCGACGTTTTCTGTGCAAGCTGAGCCGCTCGCTGATATCAACACCTTGGAACAGTACACGGATTGGATGAAGGGGTTGTTCACGATTCTTCCTGACGGACGCTATGAATTCAAGGCACTGGCCACGGATGAGGCGCGTCAGAGCGTCTGTGCCTACGGTGTCTTCTACGGTACGCATACGGGCGAGGGTGGCTCCGTCGCACCAACAGGCAAAAGTATGAGTACCGACTACGTGTATGTGATGGAATTTGAGGGTGACAAGATTTGGCACATGACGAAGATTTGGCACGCGGGTTTAGCCATGAAGGCTCTGGGGTGGGTCTAATCCAGAGTGGGCTCGACTTGACGCGAAGAGGGAAAGACCATGGAATTAGGCAAACTTGGTGTTTTTTGTTTTACCGATGCACTGACCCCGGGGCAGTTGACGGACCTGGCCCACCGCACCGAGAGCCTCGGCTATTCGGCCTTGTGGTATCCAGAAGTGCTGAGTTATGAATCTTTTTCCCTAAGCGGCTTCTTGTTGCAACAGACCCAGACCTTAATCGTTGCAACTGGAATCGCCAACATCTACGCTCGTGACGCCACCGCCACGAAGCAGGGCCAACACAGCTTGTCCCGGCTTTACGGCGGACGGTTTCTACTGGGATTGGGGGGCTCTCATACAGCGCTGGTAGAGGACGCCCGTGGCCATCAGTACGGGCGACCCGTGGCAACGATGCGCGGCTACCTCGATGCCATGGACAAGGCCGTGGAGATAGCGCCGCCGGTAGAGGTGGAACCCCCGACGGTGTTGGCCGCTTTAGGCCGAAGTTCCCCTGGCAGAATAGGCGGAGAGTTAAGTAGATCAACAGGTTGGCCCAATTCAAAAGTCCATTTACATGGGAACAATCCAACCTCCTGAAACGACATGG
>CBCXVS010000103.1:6018-22561 GCA_965178525.1 uncultured bacterium
GCTAGACCGAAGTTCCCCTGGCAGAATAGGCGGAGGGTTAAGTAGATCAACAGGTTGGCCCAATTCAAAAGTCCATTTACATGGGAACAATCCAACCTCCTGAAACGACATGGCTTATGGTCATACGTTTTCAGACGATGTCAAGCCCATGGTGCAGAATAGGAGCGAAAATTTTGCGATTTACATGGGAACAAAGGTCAATTCGTTTCAGGCTTTTGAGTTTTTATTTCAACAAGTTGTCGCCGAATCACGGGAGGAACTTCGGTTTAGGCCCAAAGATGACCGAACTGGCAGCTGAGCGGACGGCAGGGGCCTTTCCGTACAATGTGACGCCGGAGCATACGGCACGGGCGCGTCAAATTGTTGGGCCTGACAAATGGCTCTGCGTGGAACAAAAGGTTTTACTTATGAAGGAGCCCACGAAGGCGAGAGAGGTCGCCCGTCAGACGATGGATTTTTACCTAGGCTTGCCCAATTATCTCAACAACTGGTTGCGCCTAGGCTTCAGTGAGACAGACTTGGCCAACGGTGGTAGTGACCGGTTTCTCGACGCGATGGTGGCTTGGGGAGATGAATCCGCCATCCAGCGACGCATCCAGGAGCATTTCGACGCTGGCGCAAGTCATGTCTATATCCAAGCCCTGCATCCAGAGGGGGAACCCGTACCCGACTGGGAAGCTCTGACCGCTTGCGCTACCTAAGATATTTCCCTCAGGATCAGTAATAGTGGGCGTGGGGGCTGCCTCACCACCGCCTCCGCTCCCGCACCACAAATGCCGTCATTCCCGTCCCCAAAAGCCTGCCACTGCCTTCCTCCGTGATGGTGCAATGACAGCGCCCAATGGTGCGCCTCCGATTCACGACCGTGGCTTCCGCCAGCGCCACATGCCCCTCCGTTAACGGCACCACATAATCGATCCGCATGTCGACCGTGATGCCCACTTCCGTCACATCCAGGCCGAACTCGAACGCCATCGAGCAGGCGCTATCCACCAGGACCGCCAAGACGCCGCCATCCGCGGTGCCCGCCAGATTCACCAAGCGCTCGCTGAACGGCAGCCGCATGGTCGCCCGTCCCTCCGATGCGCTCACCACCTCCATGCCGAAATGCCGCAGCACCGGCTTGCCCTCATAACTCGCTTTCAGGTGTTCAAACGTACTCTGCGTCATCGTCTTGTGCTCCTGTCACCTGGGAAATTCCACATCCTGTAAATTGGCATTATGGCCATGCCGTTGGATACGATGCAATCAGAACCTAACGATTGACCCACATCGTGAATCCCGCTATGATCCGTGCACGATAGCAAAGGCACGCATCCGAACAGCGGAGCTGCCGGTTGGCCGTAAAGGGGGAAGTTATGCAAGACGCAGCAGTCGGTATTGTCGGCGGAGGCATCCTCGGGCTCACCACCGCCTATCACCTGACGCAACGGACGCCAACGCGCCGGGTCGTGGTCCTCGAAAAGGAAGCCGGCTTGGCGCATCACCAGACCGGACATAATTCCGGTGTGCTGCATTCGGGCATTTATTACAAACCGGGCTCGCTCAAAGCGATCAATTGCCGCGAAGGCAAAAAGGCCATGGAAGCATTCTGCGCCACGGAGGGGATCGACTATGAGATCTGCGGCAAGGTGATCGTGGCGACGAAAAAAAGCGAACTCCCGGCCTTGAATACGATTTACGAGCGGGGTCAGGAGAATGGCGTCACGTGCACGTTAATCGAGCGAGAACACTTGCGCGAATTAGAACCGGCCGCCGCTGGCATTAAGGCGATTCATGTGCCCGAATCCGGCATCGTCAATTACAAGCAGGTGTGCCAACGCCTGGCAGAGCGAATTCAGGAGCGCGACGGCCGTATCGTGACCAATGCCCGCGTTACCGCCATGCGGCAGCAAGGCGGCCAGGTCGTGCTGCAGACCCTCGCTGGGGATTTTACCGTGGATTATGTGGTCAACTGCGCTGGGCTGCATTCCGACCGGGTCGCGGCCATGAGTGGGACGCGGCCCAAGGTGAAAATCGTGCCGTTTCGCGGCGAATATTATGAGGTGAAACCCCAGGCGCAGCACGTCTGCCGGAACCTGATCTATCCGGTGCCCGATCCGAGTTTCCCGTTTCTCGGCGTGCATTTCACCCGGATGATCGAGGGCGGCGTGGAGTGCGGCCCGAATGCCGTGTTGGCCTTTGCGCGTGAGGGATATACCAAGTCTGATATCAACCTACGTGACCTGGCGGAAACGTTGACGTATCCTGGTTTTCAGCGGCTCGCGGCGAAGTATTGGCAGACGGGCATGGGGGAGATGTGGCGGTCGTTTAGCAAAGCAGCATTTGTGCGGGCATTGCAACATCTCGTCCCGGAAATTCGTGAGGAGCATTTGAAGCTGGTGCCGGCTGGCATTCGGGCCCAGGCCATTTCCCCGAATGGGGCCATGGTGGATGATTTTATGATTCAAGAAAGCGAGCGCATCGTCAATGTCTGTAATGCGCCGTCGCCTGCGGCCACTGCGTCCCTCAATATCGGACGCTTAATTGTCGACAAGCTCGCGCAGCGCTTTGACTAAATAAGGGCCAAATAAGGGAACCATATGGAGGCGTTACGGCGAGACCTAGAAAAACGGCTTGTTGGCGAGGTGCGTTTTGATGCCTTTAGCAAGATGCTCTACAGCACCGACGGCAGCATGTATCAAATCGAACCGATCGGCGTCGTCATTCCCCGCGATGCGGACGACGTCGTCGGCGCGGTCACCATGGCTCGTGAGCACGGCGTCCCGGTGCTGCCCCGTGGCGGCGGCACCGGACTGGCGGGACAGACGGTGGGCGACGCGCTCATCATCGATGCCTCGCCGCATATGAACGAGGTTTTGGAGCTGAACACCGAGGAACACTGGGTCTGGGTGCAGCCCGGCGTGGTGCAGGATCAGTTGAATGCCTATTTACGGCCGCACGGCTTTCTCTTTGGGCCGGATACGTCTACGAGTAACCGCGCCACCATAGGCGGCATGACCGGGAACAATTCGGCTGGCGCCCGCTCGGTGCTCTATGGCAAGACAATCGACCACGTGCTGGAACTGCAGGTGGTGTTGTCCGATGGCAGCACGGCGCATTTGAAGCCGTTAGACAAAGCGGAGCTGGAACAGAAATGCCGGGGCCATGACCTCGAAGCGCAGATTTATCGCGACCTCGATCGCATCGCGCGTGACAACCGCGACGCCATTCTGGAGCGCTACCCCAAAATTCTGCGGCGTGTCAGCGGCTATAATCTGGACGAGTTCGTCAGCGATGCGCCCTTCAATCTGGCCAAAATGGTCGTGGGTTCCGAGGGCACGCTGGCCGCGGTCACGGCGGCGAAGGTGCGCATCATGCCGCGGCCGGCGGCCACGTCGGTGTTGGTGATCCATTTCGACGACATGATCGCGTCCGTGGAAGCCACCGGTATGATCTTGGAATTCAACCCCTCCGCCGTCGAGATGGCCGACCACCAGATTATCGATGCGGCCCGCGCCGCCAAAGAGTTCGAGGGACGCTTGCCGTTTCTGCAGGGGAATCCCGATGCCATCCTCGTGGCGGAGTTCTATGGCGACTCTGCCGCGGAAGTCAAGGATAAGGTGACCCAGCTCGAGGCCAGTCTCCGGCGCGAGAAGGTGGGCTATGCCTACTCACCGGCGCTCACCGCAGCAGAACAGGGCAACGTCTGGAAGATGCGCAAAGCCGGGCTGGGCTTGCTCATGGGCACGCGAGCCGCGCGCAAACCGGTGGCGTTTATCGAGGACACCGCCGTGGCGCCGGAGAAATTGCCGGACTTTTTGCGGCGTTTTCGGCAGGTGATTGACCAACACGACACCACGGCCGGTTACTATGGGCATGCCAGTGTCGGCTGTCTGCACATCCGGCCCGGCATCGATATCTCGCAGCCCTCGGACGTCGACAAAATGTTTGCCATGATCCAGGAAATCAGCGATTTGGTCATCGAGTACGGCGGTTCAATGAGCGGCGAGCATGGCGATGGTCTGGCGCGGAGTTGGCTCAATAAAAAACATTTTGGGCCCACGCTGTATCAGGCTTTTAAAGAGGTCAAACGCGCTTTCGATCCGGACAACCGTATGAATCCGGGGAAAGTGGTGGATGGGCCGTCGCCGAAGGAGAACCTGCGTCATCAGCCACGCTATGCGCCGGCTCAGCTCCGCACCAACCTGGATTTCAGCCGCGATGGCGGCTTTAAAACCGCCATCGACATGTGCAATGGCAATGGGGCCTGTCGCAAGGTGGGCGAGGGCACGATGTGTCCGTCGTATATGGCGACATTGGATGAGCAGCATTCGACACGCGGCCGGGCCAATGCGCTGCGCGCCATCATTTCCGGACGCTTGCCGCAAGAACAATTCGTCAGCAAGCGGTTGCACGAGATTCTCGATCTCTGCCTCGAGTGCAAAGCCTGCAAGACCGAGTGTCCGTCGAACGTGGACATGGCGAAGCTCAAGTACGAATTTCTGAGTCATTACTATGCCGAGCACGGCGCGCCATGGCGGGCCCGGCTGTTCGCTAACATGGCGACGCTCAACCATTTTGGGCAGCGGCTGGCGCCCCTGTCCAATTGGCTGGCCCAGAGTGCCCTGAGTACATGGCTGATGGGCAAGCTCGGCGTGGCGCCACAGCGTACCCTGCCGGCGTTTGCCACGCAGAGTTTCAGCCAGTGGTTTGAGACGTGTCCGCGTCCGGCACAGACCCCGCGTCATGGGAAGGTCGTCTTATTCCATGACACCTTTATGGAATACAACTGTCCGGAAGTGGGGCAGGCGGCGACGCAGTTGCTCGAAGCCGCCGGGTTTGCAGTGACATTGGTGGCCCGCAAATGCTGTGCGCGTCCGGCGATCTCGAAAGGGCTGCTCGATCAGGGACGCATGCATGCCCGCTTCAATATCGAGCTGCTGCTGCCGTATGCGCAACAAGGCATCCCGATTATTGGACTCGAACCGAGCTGCATTCTGACCCTGCGCGAGGATTATCTCGACCTTGTGCCTGGCACAGAGGCTGCCATCGTGGCCGAGTATGCGCTCACCCTCGATGAATTTTTGTATCAGCTCCAGCAGCGGCAGGAACTTGCTCTGTCGTTTAGCAGCGAGCCGAAACGGCTGTTGTTACACGGTCACTGTCATCAAAAGGCCCTGGTTGGCACCGAGCCCACGCTGGCGTTGCTGCGGCTGCCGGACAACTACGACGTGGACGAAATTCCCTCGGGCTGCTGTGGCATGGCCGGCTCCTTCGGCTATGAAGCGGAACACTACGACCTCTCGATGACGATCGGCCGTCAACGCCTTTTCCCTGCGGTGGAAGGAGCAGACATCAGCACCGAGATCGTCGCCAATGGCATTTCGTGCCGGCAGCAAATTCAGCATGCGACCGGGCGGCAACCGCGCCATCTCGCCGAGGTGCTTTGGGAGGCCGTGATCTCTGTGCACCACCCGGTTGCCGACGAGGGCGCTGTCCATTAACGCGATCGGCCGAGTCACGGTTTGAGCCGAGACCTGAGACGCCCTCGCCCCCTCTGGGCGCGAGGGTTGGGATAAGAAGTCCCCTGTCGGTTCCTGGCCGTCGAAACCCTAACTGTCAAAGTCATCATCGTAGAGGAAATTGCGCTCGGCTTCTTCCAGCGACTCGAAACCCGTATCGAGACTTTGAAACTCAGGGCCTTCGTTGTCCGCGACGACGTCGAGGTCATCCTCTAGAGTCGCGAAGTCTGGGGTTTCTTCGTCGTCGCCCTCGACCTCTTCAAAAGGCGACCCCGCGATTTCGGTGCGCTCATCATCGATGCTTGGCACATCGGTCATGCGCGAATAGGCCTCCGGAAACGTGTGGGCCGTATCCACCAAACCGAAATCGCTGGGGGAAAAGGCGTAGCGTACTTCCCCGGTTTTGGCGTTGAAAGCGTGGCGTTCTATGCCGTATTGGATTCGGATCGCCTGGATGGACTCCCCAAAATACTCAATGGCATCACGTTCGATCTGATTGAGTATCGAGGTGGTTAAAGAATAGTTCGTTTCGTTGTGGATGGGGATGGCAGTCATGGCCGTATTCCTCTGTCGCGCAATACTGACGGGTTATCAATAGCCAAGAGGATGGTAAAGTAAAATGGCGCGCGTACGGCGCTTATAAAACCAGGCAGGAAGCGTAGCGTTTTCCGACACC
Organism: uncultured bacterium; assembly: GCA_965178525.1. Classification (GTDB taxonomy): domain Bacteria; phylum Tectomicrobia; class Entotheonellia; order Entotheonellales; family Entotheonellaceae; genus CBCXVS01. The sequence goes on from CBCXVS010000103.1 coordinate 12,199, forward strand.
GCTTTGCAATCCAAAATTATTACACGCGACCTGGCAGGCAGCAAGGCGTATTGGGCGTGCCAAGACAGGAGGGTAGGGCCGCAAAGGCGTAAGCCGAGGATGCATCGGCAGTCCCCGGCGTTTTTTGATACAATCTGAGGCGCCTCCCAGGCGCTTTGGCTGAGAGAACTGTCGGCGGCTGTCGCGCGTCGGCAACATGGCTCACCATTGTGATGTAGAGGAAAAGCCGATGCCAGATTTCGACACGGTGAAGCAATACTTGCTCGACTTACAACTGTCGATCGTCAATGAAGATGCCGCAGAGGGCATCGTGGTCGTAGAGGATGAAGAGCGCGGCCTCAAAAACATGGTGGTCAACTGTGAGGATCCGATTCTGATTTTTGAGCAGATGATTATGTCGGTGCCGGCGGAGCCCGGGGATATGTACCGCCGGTTGTTACAGATGAATCGCAACATGGTTCACGGCGCTTTTGCACTGGATGAGGATAGCCACATGGTGCTTTTCCGTGATACCTTACAGCTGGCTAACCTCGATGCCAGTGAGGTCGAGGGGACGATTGAGGCGTTGAGTTTGGCGTTAGCCGAGTTTGCGGAGGAATTGATCGCCTTTAGTCACCAGTGAGCCGTGTCATCCGTGAGGGCATTGACACGAGGGAGGTCTCATCATGAATATTTTTCGGCGTCTGTTTAAAGTTGGCCAGGCCGAAGCCCATAATGTCGTCAATAAGCTCGAAGACCCCATTCGCATGACCGAACAAGGCATCCGAGATCTGAAGCGCGACTTGCAAGGGGCCATGACAGGCTTAGCGGAGGTCAAGGGCGTTGCGGTACGTCTCTCGAAAGAAGCTGAGGACGCCAAGCGTCAGGTCAGCGAGTATGAGCGCAAGGCGATGTTACTGTTGCAGCGCGCCCAAGATGGCCACATGGACATGCCGCAGGCTGAACGCCTGGCGACGGAGGCTTTGAGCATGAAGGATGGCGCCAGTGAGCGCGCCACGCGCCTGTTCAAAGATGCTGAACAGCAGCAGCGTATGGCGAATCAGCTGCAGGAAAAGGTGCAGCAACTTAAATCGACGATTTCCACGCACGAAAACGAACTCATTACCCTGCGCGCGCGAGCTAAAACCGCCGCGTCCACCAAGAAAATCAATCAGCAACTGGCCCAAGTCGATTCCTCCAGCACGATTTCGATGCTGGAACGCATGAAGAACAAGGTGGAAGAGGATGAGGCGCTGGCGCAAGCCTATGGCGAGGTTGCCGATATCGATACATCAGTCGATGCGGAAATCGACCGCGCGCTTGCCGGGTCGCAGACCTCGACGGCCCAGGATCGGTTGGCGGAGCTGAAGTCCAAAATGGGGTTGACGTCCTAAACCGTCCATGAGATGGGGCCCAAGACCACTGGAAGACGCGACCTGTGAGCTTGAAGGCGGTGAGCGTGCTAACGGCTGGGCCTCATAGAGATGGGTGCAGAGTTCGGGCTGGGCTGAGAGGCACGCCTCAGCGCCCCGCCGTGACCTCTGCGGCTTGCGGTCTGGCAGAGGAAACGATGCTGCTCTGCCAGTCATTGATGCGCCATTCCTCTGTCGCGTGGCTCCGAACCAGGGAAAAAATTTCGCGTCGTGCGATTTCCTCGCCGTTTATACGCACCCGGCTTTGCACATACACGGTAGTACGGCTTTCCTGGTGCGCCGGGTCGGACTCGACGCGTTCAATCTGCCAGGAGACGCGAGAAAAATTTTGCTCGTTGAGCGTTGTGATGGTCTGTGCGATCCATTGGTGTGGTTCCAGGCCCTGTCTGAAGTGCTTGGTCACATACGATACGATACGTGCGGGTTGCGTATCGAAATAACGCATATAGGCCAACACGGCTCGCCAGGGCGCTGATGGTGGGGCTGTAGGTCGAGGCAGAGGGGGCAGAGACGGTGGCGGCGGTTCCTTTTCGGACTTGGGAGGGGGGAGACCGAGAGCGCTTAAGGTCGGCGTATCGAGCTTCCCTGTGGCGGGTAGATTGTACGTTTGCTGAAACGCTTTGATCGCCCGGCGCGTGCGCCGCCCGATTTTGCCATCAGCCCCGCCCGGATCATAGCCTAGCGCACTGAGAAGTTCTTGGGCTTGTTGGATCTTTTCACGCTCTAGCTGGATTTCTTGCGCCCGAGCCGGAGGCGCGCTGAGGCTGCAACATACCGCGATCAGCACGGCCACCGATACCAACAGGCTCGTACCCTGCGCGCCGGTTGGCTCCTGAGTTCTGGCGCATAGTTTGCCTATTTTATCCCACATGACGTTCCTCCTTTTCCTACTCAGTGGTCATAGACGTATTCTTCCTGAGCGCATCGTGTCAAGGGTAATGATACGGCTCCGAGACAGAATATGCTAAGATCGCAGCATCGTACTGAGGCGGCAGCGCCAGGAGAGAGGCCAGGAGACAGGAGTAGCCAGCATGGCGGGAAAGATCGGGGTTGATACGGGTGGCACATTTACAGATTGTATTTTCATGGATGACGAGGGGCTGGCCGTGGCCAAAGTCCTGTCTACACCGGATAATCCCGCACGGGCCGTGTTGCAGGGGTTGCGCCAGCTCTGCGCCGATTTGACCGGGGTCAATATTGTGCACGGCTCCACGGTGGCGACCAACGCGCTGTTGGAGCGCAAAGGCGCCCGGACGGCTTTGATTACCACCAAAGGGTTTGAGGACGTCTTGGAAATCGGACGCCAAACGCGGCCGGACCTCTTTGATCCGTTTGTGACCAAACTCCCGCCGTTGGTGCCGGCGCGCCTCCGTTTTGGTGTTGCCGAGCGCCTCGATTACGATGGCGAGGTGATCGAGCCGCTGTCGGCTGAGGATATTGACGCGGTGCTGCAGCGTGTGCGGCGCAGCCGCGCCCAATCGCTCGCCATTTGTCTGTTGCATGCCTATGCCAATCCCGCGCATGAGGAGAGGCTGGCGCATGCGGCAGGGCAGCTCGGCATCCCCATCTCTCTGTCATCCCAGGTCCTGCCTGAGTTTCGTGAATATGAACGCTGCAGTACGACGGTAGTAAACGCCTACTTGCGGCCTGTGATGCAGCGCTATCTCCGCACGCTAGCCGACGAACTCGCGGGGGCGCATCTGAGTGTGATGCGGTCCAATGGGGGCATCATGTCGGCGGAGCGCGCCCATCAAGAGGCGGTGCACACCGTCCTGTCCGGTCCGGCGGGCGGTGTCGTCGGCGCGTTCCACGTCGCCCGTGAACGGGGCTATACGCAGGCCATCACGTTCGATATGGGGGGGACATCTACCGATGTCTCCCTGTGCGATGAGCAACCTCGAACCACCACGGAAACTTCGATTGCCGGGTGTCCGGTCAAAGTGCCGGTTATCGATATCCACACCGTCGGGGCCGGTGGCGGGTCTCTGGCGTATCTTGACCGAGGCGGCGCGTTGCGCGTCGGGCCACAAAGCGCTGGCGCCGATCCGGGACCGGCGTGCTATGGCAAGGGCCATGCCCTCACGGTGACCGATGCCAATCTGTACCTCGGCCGTCTGCATCCGGATTGGTTTTTAGGCGGACAGATGCGGCTCGATGTCGAGCGTGCCCGCGATGCGGTACAGGCTTTTGCGCGCCAACTGCCGCGGTCTGCGGAGGAGACGTGTCAGGGTATTGTCGAGGTCGCCAATGCCAATATGGAAGGGGCGATCCGGGTGATTTCGGTGGAACGCGGTTACGATCCGCGCGAGTTTCTCTTGATTTCGTTCGGTGGGGCCGGTGGCATGCATGCGGCCGATCTGGCGCGCCGCCTGTCCATGCCGGAAGTTCTCGTCCCGGCACATCCGGGCATTTTGTCGGCCTTTGGGATGCTCATTTCGGATTATATTCAGGAATATGCGCAAACGATTCGTACACCCGCCGCGGCATTTACGCCTGCCCGTGCTGAAGCGGCTTTCCACGATCTCGAAGCGCGCGGCCGCCAAGCCATGCTCGATGAAGGGGTGGCGCCCGCCGATATTCAGGTCACGCGGTTCGTGGATATGTGCTATATCGGACAATCCTTCGAACTGGTCGTGCCTTTCGGTTCGGCCTATGTTGACGACTTTCATCGGCGGCATGAGCGGCGCTACGGCTATGAGGATAGTACGCGCCCGACGCAAATCATCAATGTTCGGGTGCGGGTGATGGGGCCATCCGGTGCTGCGTATCATGCGGCCATGGAGCCAGAACAACGCGGCAATGCGAGGGCGGCGCAAGTGGATACGCTCTCGATGTACATGGAGGGGGGTTGGCAAGAGGCGCCGGTATTTGATCGGCAGCGTTTACAGCCAGGAGACCGGTTCCGTGGGCCGGCTTTGGTGACGGAATACAGCGCCACCACCATGGTGCCGGCCGATTTTACCGCGCGGGTTGACGGGCGGCACAACCTCATTTTGCGGGGGGAGTAGCTGTCAGTTCTCAGCTCTCAGCTAAACAAGAAGGAAAACGGGGTATGGAGTACGATCCCATACGGTTGGAGGTTTTTCGGAATTTGTTGAGCGGTATTGCGGAAGAAATGGGCGTAACGCTGTGCCGCACGGCCTTTTCTCCCAACATTAAAGAACGGCGTGATTTCTCCTGTGCACTTTTCGACGCGGAGGGGCACATGATTGCCCAGGCGGCGCACATTCCCGTGCATCTCGGCGCCATGCCGATGTCCGTGCGCCATGCCATCGACCATGTTGAGATGGCGCCCGGCGATGGTGTGTTGGTCAACGATCCCTATGGGGGTGGCTCCCATTTGCCGGATATTACCCTCGTGACACCAGTGTTTATGGAGGGGAGTTCGAAGCCGGTCTTTTTCACGGCCAACCGTGCGCATCATGCTGATGTCGGCGGTATGACCCCCGGCTCCATGCCACTGTCCACCGAGGTGTTTCAGGAGGGCATCCGCATTCCGCCGATCCGGCTCATGGTCGACGGCCAGCTCCAGCATGATCTCTTGCAGCTGCTCTTGGCCAATGTGCGCACGCCGCAAGAGCGTGAAGGCGATCTGACCGCCCAGATCGCGGCCAATCGCACCGGTGAACGCCGCCTGCGCGAGACAGTTGCCAAGTATGGCTTGCCTGAAGTGTTGCGCTACAGCGCCGAGATGCAACGGTATACGGAGCGCATGACCCGGCACGTGATCGCGGACATCCCCGATGGAGAGTATACCTTTGAGGATGTGATGGACAACGATGGCATTCGGGACGGGCCTGTGACGATTCGGGCCACCATACGTGTGCGTGGCGATGAGGTCGAAACTGATTTTACCGGCTCCGATCCGCAGGTTCGAGGTAGCATTAATGCCAATTTTGCCATCACCATGTCGGCGGTCTATTATTGCGTACGGACGTTGGCGCGGGAGCCGTTTCCCTTCAACTATGGCGGCATGGTGCCGGTGCGGATTATTGCCGCTGAAGGCAGTGTGGTCAATTGCACCTTCCCGAGCGCTGTCGCCGGGGGAAATGTCGAAACGTCACAACGTATTGTGGACGTTGTCTTAGGCGCTTTCTATCAGGCCGTTCCGGATCGTGTGGCGGCGGCGTGCTGTGGCACGATGAACAACGTCACGGTCGGTGGCTATGATCCTCGGCGGGGCGAGCATTATACCTACTATGAAACCATTGCCGGTGGTACCGGTGGCCGTCCTGGCCTGCCCGGCATGCATGCGACACATTCCCACATGACCAATACGCTCAACACGCCAATTGAAGCGTTGGAGTACGCTTATCCATTGCGCATCACGCGGTACGCCATTCGCCGTGGCTCGGGCGGCAAAGGTGCTTTTCCGGGAGGTAATGGCATTGTCCGCGAACTCGAATTTCTGGGCGAGGCGCAGGTGACCATGCTGTCAGACCGCCGCCAACAACAACCGTACGGCTTGGAAGATGGCGAACCGGCCAAGAGCGGGGAAAATGTGCTGATGCACCACCATAGACGCCGGAAATTACCGTCGAAATTCAATATGCAAGTCGACGCTGGCGACCGCCTGACCATCGCCACACCGGGCGGAGGCGGGTACGGAGCACAGACACAGGATCAAGACCGGTCATCTCCTTAATGTGCCGCGTCTCGGCTTGACGAGGCGTTGAACCATACGTTAGCATGAACGCTACCATGACGTGAGCACACATCCTTGTGTACGATGTAGAGGAGAATAACGACAGTGAAATCGCAAGGCAGCTTTACCCTCAATGCTCCGATTGATAAGGTGTGGGAATTCTTGATGGATCCCGAGTCCATGGCCAAGGTTCTGCCGGGTTGTGAAGCGCTGGAGGAGACCGGTCCGGATACATTTACAGGTACCTTGAAGATTGGGGTTGCCGCGGTGAAAGGAACCTATAGCGGTTCCGTCCAATTGTTGGATAAGACGGCTCCCACGCGTTATCGCATGCTGATCGATGGAAATAGCAAGCGCGGATTTGTCAAAGGGGAAGCGACGGTCGAATTGGCAGCACAGAACGAGGCGACCGTGCTCACGTATGATGCCGAAACTCAGGTCGGCGGCCTCATTGCCAACGTTGGCCAACGGATGGTCGGTGGCGCAGCGAAGCGTATCATCAATCAATCCTTGGAGAAACTGCAGCAAGAGTTAAGCCGGGACGTCTGAGTTGACGCCCGCGATGCGATGGTTGCGCCAACGGCTGATGGCGAGAGGAGATGACCGTGCCGCGCGAGTTACATGATGGTCGTGAGGATGGATTCGAACCTTTGGAAAGTCTCGATCCCGATGGCGTGCAGACCTTTGCCGAGTTGCTCACCGCGATGGGCAAAACGGCCTTTGGCGGGCGACAGCTTGGCGAGGCATTTGAGGTCATGAAGACGATGATCAATGATCGCGACTGTCTTGTTGTCGCCACCCTCTCAGGCGCAATGACCGTGGCCAAAATGGGCACGCTTCTGTGCCGTATGATTGATCATGGCATGATTCACGTTGTGATTGCCACGGGGGCCTTGATCACACATGGGTTGACGGAATCGGTTGGCTTAGTGCACTATCGGCGGCCGGTCGGGGTGCCGGACGAGGAGTTTTATGCGAAGGGTTACAACCGTGTGTACGATACCTTGGAGATGGAAGCTAATCTGAATGATGTGGAACTTATCGTGCACCGAGCCCTCGGCCAACTCGATCCCACACAGACCTGGTCCTCCGCCACGATTACGCAGGCTATTGGCCGCATTCTTCACGAAGGTTACTCTGGGGATGGCGTGCTCAAGAGTGCCTATCGTCAAGGCGTGCCGGTCTTCATCCCGGCCTTTACCGATTCAGAAATGGGCCTTGATCTCTCGTTTTGGGCCATGCGCCGCGCTGTCGCCGACGGGCGGGTACAGACTGCAGGGCTCGATTATCGTGATGCGGTCGACGGGCTTCTGGCGCAATTGCCGCCGTTTAACCCCTATCGCGATTTGCAGCATTACGCCCGCTGCATTCTCAGTGCGCCGCGCACGGGCATCTTTACGATTGGGGGAGGGGTGCCACGCAATTGGGCGCAGCAGGTGGCGCCCTACATTGACTTTATGAGCGTCCGGCTCGACCTGCCGCAACAAGAGGTGCCGCGTTTTCACTACGGCGTACGCCTGTGTCCGGAACCGGTGCACTGGGGCGGTCTGAGCGGTTCTACCTATTCTGAGGGCATTTCGTGGGGGAAATTTGTGCCACCGGAAGAAGGCGGGCGCTTTGCCGAAGTCTACGCTGATGCGACGGTCGTGCTTCCCTTGCTCGTCCGTGGCTTATTGGAGACCCAGGCTCGTGCGTCCATTCGCCGCAAATCCTTCCATCTGACAACGCTCTGAACGGGCTTTGTCGCCTGTGCTGCAGGACCTTGGGTTTCCCTGCCTGTACCGCTTTCCTTCCGGAGTGTGATGCCCGAAGCCTGGTTTCGGACCTGCCACGTCAACTAAAGTTTCCTCCTGGCGCAACCGATACAGACGAACATGGTTTGGTGCTCATCCGAACCTATCGCCTGAAACTACCTGCCCTGGCCCCGGCCAGCAATCGGAAGAAAAGCCTAAAGTGTAAGCTCGGATCACTCCGCTACAAGAGAGACGGAAAGGCACGATTGTGACACAAGACCAAGGCTGCTTACTCGTTGTTGATGACAACGAGATGAACCGTGACCTCCTCTGCCGTCGCTTGGGGCGCAAAGGGTTTGCCACACTAGCTGCGGAAGGAGGCGAACAGGCGCTTGATTGCGTCCGGAAGCACGCCTTCGACCTGGTTTTGCTTGATATCATGATGCCCGATATCGATGGCTTGACCGTCCTCAAAACCCTGCGAGAATCCTATACGGCAGCGGAACTGCCCATCATTATGGTCACAGCCAAGAGCCAGAGTGAAAACATTGTCGAAGCTCTCGATCTTGGCGCCAACGATTACGTCACCAAACCGCTCGATTTCCCTGTGGTGCTGGCGCGCATTCGCGCGCAAGTAGGGCGGAAACGGGCGGAAGACACCCTGCGAGAAAGTGAAGAACGCTATGCTCTGGCCATGCGTGGCGCCAACGATGGCCTGTGGGATTGGAATCTGACGACCAACCATATCTATTTTTCCCCACGATGGAAAATGATTCTAGGCTACGAGGACCACGACATCGGAAACGCGCCTGACGAGTGGTTCGATCGCGTGGTGCTTGAGGATCGCGAGCGAGTTCGAGAGGCGATAGCCAGCCATCTCGGCGGGCAAACGGACCATTTTGAATGTGAACATCGCATGATCCACCGCGATAGTAGCTATCACTGGATGCTCAGCCGCGGGCTTGCGGTATACAACGCCGACGGAGAGCCCACCCGTATGGCTGGCTCACTCACCGACATCACGGCGAGGAAAGTGGCCGATCCGCTGACAGGGCTGCCGAATCGGCTCTTATTTCTTGATCGACTCAGCCATGCGATCGAACTCGTCAAACGCCGTAATGGCTACCTATTTGCGGTATTGCTCCTGGATCTCGATCGCTTCAACGTTGTCAATGATAGTCTGGGGTACAGCGCCGGGGATCAATTATTGATTGCCGTGGCTCGACGGTTGGAGGCGTGTGTCCGTGCGGCAGATCTCGTTGTACGGTATGGCGAAAGCCAGTCCATTGCGCGATTGCGCGGTGATGTGTTCGCCATCTTACTCGAAGATATTACCCATGCCGGTGATGCCACTTTAGTTGCAAACCGCCTCCAGGCCGTCCTGAGAGAGCCCTTCGGCCTGGAGGCTCAGGAAATCTATCTCACCACCAGCATCGGCATTGCATTGAGTGCAACCGGATATGCGTGCCCGGAGGATGTCGTGCGGGATGCCGAGATCGCTTTGCACCGCGCTAAAGCGCGTGGCAAGGCGCGCTACGAGGTGTTCGACACGGAGATGCAGGTACGCGCTATGGAGCGGTTGCAGGTGGAGACGGACCTCCATCAAGCTATCGACCGCCAGGAGTTTTGCGTGTACTATCAGCCGATCATCGCGTTAGAGTCCGGCCGTATTTCCGGTTTTGAAGCCTTGGTACGCTGGCAGCATCCGGAGCGTGGTCTTGTCACGCCAGACGAGTTCGTGACGATCGCAGAAGAAACCGGCCTGATCATTCCCATAGGCGGATGGATACTACATGCAGCCTGCAAACAGATGCGTCTGTGGCACACACAATTTCCCCACACGCCCCCGCTCCAAATCAGTGTGAATTTGTCCGGGAAGGAATTTCTCCAGCCTGATTTAGTGACGCAGATTGACGACGTACTCCATGACACGGAGCTCAATCCTAGCAGTTTGAAGCTGGAAATTACGGAAAGTGTCCTCATGGACAACGCGGCCGCGGCTGCAACGATGCTCGCACGCTTACGCGCCTTAGGCACCGAGATCAGCATGGACGATTTCGGCACGGGCTATTGTTCTCTAAGCTATCTCCATACCTTCCCGCTTGATGTGATGAAGGTCGACCGCTCATTTATTAGCAGAATGAGTGAAAACGGCACCGCCGCCGAGATTGTGCGTACCATTGTGGCGCTGGCGCATAATCTGGGACTTAAGGTCGTAGCTGAAGGGGTGGAAACAGCCGAGGATATGCAGCTCCTTTCAGCCTTAGGCTGCGAATACGGGCAGGGCTATCTTTTCTCGAAACCGCTGCCTGCCGAAAGCGTGGAGCAGATGCTCGCGTCCTCCCCCCAATGGCGGTAAGAACATGCGGTCGGAGCCACCCTCATCGCCGATACCCCCTAGGTGAGGCTTGCCACGGGGCATGGGTTACAAGCGTGCGCTATGCAGCGCTTCCTTGGTGCTGTCGCAGAGGTCGAAAAAATCGGTAAGTTTCGTCACCTCTAGGCCGAAGTTCCCCTGGCAGAATAGGCGGAGGGTTAAGTAGATCAACAGGTTGGCCCAATTCAAAAGTCCA
>CBCXVS010000104.1:0-22560 GCA_965178525.1 uncultured bacterium
AATGGACTTTTGAATTGGGCCAACCTGTTGATCTACTTAACCCTCCGCCTATTCTGCCAGGGGAACTTCGGCCTAGATATATTACCGGCTGATAGACTAAAGAAACATGAGTATTACTTCTACTCACGTTGGCTTGCTTAAACGCATCTGTGCCTTTGTCCTCGCGCGCTGCTCCCGTGTTGCTAGGAAGGGCTCTGACAATGGTGTCTGGACCAGAGAAAAGCACAAATTGAGGGGTGAGATTTACCAAAGATCGTTGACCCCACCCGCCGCTTGTGCGGGGTTACATAATCGCATCGCGATCTCTTCACGCGCCGCACTGTGGGCCTGGACGACCTCTCAGTGACAGCCGACACGTCAGGTCGGCCGTGGGCTTTTTCCTGCATTTCAACACGCTCGAAAAGACAAATCTCATGGGCTTGTACAAGCGCTAACCATGGGCTCATCCGTGCAGCCGCCGACCGCTTGCCGTATCGAAGAGATGCATATGCCGCGACTCCACCGCCAGCGGCAACACATCGCCAATGTGGGCTTTGATCACGCCAGGTAAGCGCACGGTCAAGGGCGTGTGATCCGCACCGAAGTGGCCGTGGACCATCGTATCGGCGCCCAATTCCTCGACCAAGTCCACCGTGAAGGGAGCCACGCCCGCTTCGGCGCGGATCAACTGAAAATGTTCAGGGCGAATACCGAGCGTGATGGCGCGGTTGGCATACGCCACAGCACTAGGGCACGGAAGGCGGTCCCCGCTTGGGAGTTCGATGTCACGGCCGTCACGGCCAATGCGGGCCGGGAACAGGTTCATGGATGGCGACCCGATGAACCCGGCGACAAACGTGGTGATGGGGCGCTCATACAGCTCGAGCGGTTGCCCAATCTGCTCCACATGGCCCTCATGCATGACCAAAAGCTGCTGGCCCAGTGTCATCGCTTCCACCTGGTCATGGGTCACATAGACACTGGTGATCTTGAGGCGTTCGTGTAGCTTTTTGATCTCAATCCGCATTTGCACGCGCAACTTCGCATCCAGATTGGATAAGGGCTCGTCAAACAAAAACACGCTGGGTTCGCGCACAATGGCCCGCCCCATAGCCACCCGCTGCCGTTGCCCGCCGCTGAGCTGGCGCGGCTTGCGTTGCAAGAGCATTTCAATGGCTAAAATCTCGGCGGCTTTTTGCACGCGCCCACGGATTTTGGCTTTTGGGACGCGGCGGTTTTTCAGCCCATAGGCCATATTGTCATAGACCGTCATGTGGGGATAGAGGGCGTAATTCTGGAACACCATGGCGATGTCTCGCTGCGCCGGCTCCAGATGATTCACCACGTGGCCACCAATCGCGATGTCGCCTGCCGTGATGCTCTCCAGGCCGGCGACCATCCGCAGTAAGGTCGATTTGCCGCAGCCGGACGGGCCGACCACGACCAGGAACTCGCCGTCGCGGATGTCGCAATCGACGCCGTGGATAACTTCGGTCTTGCCATAGGATTTGCGCACGTGGCGTAGGTTGATGCCTGCCATGGTTGGCTCGCTATTTTTCGGTTTCTACCAGGCCTTTGACAAAGAGCCGCTGCATGGCCACCACAATCACCACGGGCGGCAGCATGGCCAGCATCGTCGTCGCCATGACGAGGTGCCAGGCGGCCTGATCGTCTCCCACCTGCAGCATGCGGTTGGTGCCGACGACAATGGTCAGCATCTCTTGATCGGTGGTGACCAACAGCGGCCACAGGTACTGATTCCAGCCATAGATAAACAAAATCACGAACAGCGCGGCGATATTGGTGCGCGAGAGCGGCAGCACGATATCCCAAAAAAATTTTAGCGGCCCCGCGTTGTCGATGCGGGCTGCCTCCGCCAACTCGTCCGGGATGGTCATAAAGACTTGGCGGAACATGAACGTGGCGGTCGCCGAGGCAATCAAGGGGATGGTCAGGCCCCAATAACTATCGAGCATATTCAGGTTGGCGACGATTTGGTACGTCGGTAAAATCCGCACCTCGACTGGCAACATCAGGGTAATAAAAATCAGCCAGAACGCGGCCATGCGAAACGGGAAGCGAAAATAGACGATGGCGTAAGCGGCGATGATCGAAATCGCGATTTTCCCGATGGCAATGCCCAAGGCCATGATCAGGCTGTTGAGCAGCATGCGGCCGGCACTGATCCGGCCAAAACCGGAGGCCTCGTCCAGGCCGGCGGCGATCATGGTGGCGTAATTCGTCACGAGTTCGCCGCCGGGCAGCAACGGCATGGGCGCACGCACCAAATCCTGCAAGGTATGCGAGAAGGCCACGAACGTGACGTACACCGGAAAGGCGAGGATAAGAATACCGAATATGAGGGCGGCGTGGGTCAAGACGATTAGCCCGTGGCGATTCTGTACCATCAGTAGTGTACCCTGCGCTCAATAAAGCGGAACTGCATGACCGTCAAGGTCATCACGATCGCCATGAGGACGACCGACTGCGCCGCCGAACTCCCGAGATTCAACCCGATAAAGCCGTCGTTAAAGACCTTGTAAACCAGGGTCGTGGTCGCCCCGGCCGGCCCGCCATCGGTCACCGCGTGGATGATACCAAAGGTGTCAAAAAACGCATAGACGAGATTGAGCACGATGAGGAAAAACGTCGTGGGCGTGAGGAGCGGAAAGACAATCGTCCAGAAGCGTCTAGCCGGCCCGGCGCAGTCGATAGCGGCGGGTTCGAGTAGCGCCGCCGGGATGGCCTGCATGCCGGCTAAAAAGAAGATGAAATTGTAACTGATCTGCTTCCAGGCGGCGGCAATGACCACGAGAATCAGCGCCTGGCCGCCGTTGACGTGCGCGTTCCACTCATAGCCCACGCCACGCATGAGGTAGGGCAAAAAGCCCATTACCGGATTGAACAAGAGATACCATAAGAGGCCCGCGACCGCCGGGGCAATGGCATACGGCCAGATCAGCAGGGTGCGATACAAGGTGGCCCCGCGCAGGATGCGGTCGGCCTGGACGGCTAAATAGAGAGCGAGCGTGAGCGCCAGGAAGGCGACGGAGAAGCTGAAGAAGAGCGTTACACCTAGCGCTTTCAGATACAGCGGATCGGTAAAGACATCCGCAAAATTGTCAAACCAGACCAAGTCGGCGCCAAGTCCGAAGGGGTCCTCGACATATACGGACTGCTTCAGCGCTTGCGCCGCCGGCCAGATGAAAAACACCAGGGTGACGATAAGCTGCGGCGCAAGCAGGAGATACGGCAGTAGTTTATGGTTGAAAACGACACGTTGTTCCATGACGCGTCAAGCACCGCGCACTTACTTCACGGTTTTTTCAAATTTCCGCAGCAGCACGTTACCGCGCTTGACCGCATCATCCAGCGCTTGTCACGCGGATTTGTTGCCGCCCCAGACATGTTCAAGTTCTTCGTTGATGACATCACGGATCTGTACGAAATTGCCGAAGCGCAGGCCGCGCGAGTTTGTCGTGGGGTCATTCAACGTCATTTGTTTCAACGCGATTTCCGTGCCGGGGTGCTTCTCATAATACCCCTGCTTTTTGGTAAGTTCATAGGCCGCGTAGGTGATCGGGAGATAGCCAGTGCCCTGATGCCAGGTGGCCTGGACTGCAGCGGAGGAGAGATAGGTAAAGAACTTGGCCACGCATTGATAATCCGGTTTCGGGTGCCGCGCGAAGGTCCACAACGTGGCGCCGCCGATGATGGAATTTTGCGGCTTCTCGATGATCTCCGGCCAGTACGGCAACATGCCCATGCCGAACTCGAACTCGGCGGTTTTCTTGATGCCGCCATACCCAGCCGACGATTGCGTGTACATCACACACGTGCCTTCGGTGAACAACGCTTGGCTGTCTCCACGCCGGCCGCCATATTTGAAAATACCGTCTTTCTGCCAGTCGGCCAGTTGCTGGATGTGTTTGACCTGAGCCGGGCCGTTGAAAGTCAGTTCGGTATCGAACCCCTCAAAGCCATTGGCCTTAGTCCCGAGCGGGACGTTATGCTAGGCGGAAAAATTTTCCAGGTGTACCCAGGACTGCCAGGCTGTACTAAACCCGCAGGGATAGCCTGCCGCCTTCGTTTTCTTGGCGGCTGCAGCGACTTCCGGCCATGTGGCGGGCGGCTTGTCCGGGTCAAGCCCGGCTTTTTTGAACGCGTCTTGGTTGTAATACAGCACCGGCGTCGAGCTGTTAAACGGCATCGAGAGCATCTTGCCGTCCGGCGATGTGTAGTACCCGACGACAGTTGAGAGATAGCCGCTCGGATCGAACCTTTCCCCTCCTTCTGTCATGACCTCGTAGACCGGCTTGATGGCGCCTTTGGCCCCCATCATCGTGGCGGTCCCAACTTCGAACACCTGCAAGATATGAGGCTGCTTGCCAGCCCGGAACGCGGCGATGCCAGCCGTCATGTTTTCCGTATAGTTGCCTTTGAATGTCGGGATGACTTGGCACTGCGCCTGCGCGTCATTAAACCCCTTGGCAATATCGCCGACGCGCTTGCCCAACACGCCGCCCATGGCATGCCACCAGTGCACAACCGTAGGTTCCGCCGCGTATGCCAACCACGGTAACAGACTCACCAACACGCCGTCGATCACAACGGCAAGGATCCGACGACCCCACCATTTCCATACCATTTCCATTCTCCTTCGCGTTTCTTCGCGTCCTTAGCGGAGCCGTTTTCACCCGTGCGCCACGTGGCGCCACGCCGGTCGGGTTGGTAGCGCCGCCTACTGTATCATCATTTCCGTGTATGGCTCACTATTTTCTCATACACCCTGCCAAATGAAAACACCATAGCAGGCCCCGATACGATGTGATAGGATAACGCCCGGCCGCATACTCGGGCGCCATGATCAAACGCAGAAGCTTGCGAGTAAACCCCCGCACCTATTGTTTCTAGGAGGAGCGTATGAAAGACGGACTTAGATTTGTCGATTGCGACATGCACATTATGGAGCCGCCAGATCTGTTTGCGAAATATCTGGATCCGACATTCAAAGACCGCGTCGTGCTTCCGACCGGCGCCGACGGGCGGCCCAAACGCGGTATGATCGTTATTGACGGGTTGCCCACGAGCATGGACGTCGCGTTGCAGCAACATCGGAAGCCCAACCGCTCCGTCGCGGCCGTCAATAGCACCCAGCCCCTGTCGGGATCGCGCATTGCGGAAGAGGGACGCCTAGACTTTGCGATTGAGCGCAATTATAACGCCGAAGCCCAGGTGATGGGCATGGAGATCGAGGGCATTGATATTGGGGTCCTGTTTCCCACGGTCGGACTCAGCCTGATCGCCCGAAACGATATGGATCCGCAGCTTTCCCTGGCGCTCTGCCAGGCCTACAACAACTGGATCCACGAGTTCTGCCAATACAGCCCCGACCAATTGAAATTTGCCGCTATGCTCCCCTTTCATGACGTCAATTTAGCCTGCAAGGAGTTGGTGCGGTGCGTCACCGAACTCGGCGCGGTGGGCTCCTTTCCCCGCCCGAATATGGTGAATGGCCATTTCTGGCACTCGAATTACTGGAACCCGCTCTACACGTTGCACGAAGAACTCGATGTGACCTTAGGATTCCACGAGGGCACCGGCGCCCATTATTCCCACATGAACGTGTTGTACGGCGAAAACCGATTCTATCGCCATGTGGCCAGCCACTGGATCGAGATGCAACAGGCCCTCATCGCCATGATTATCGGTGGGGTGTTTGAGTTCCATCCGAGGCTTCGGGTCGGTTTCCTGGAAGCGCAGAACTCGTGGGTGCCCGGAATTCTGACGCGGATTGAGTGGGATTATCCGCAATACCATGAGTCGCATGCGCCCTACCTCTCTCTCACCCCGAAGGAATATTTCCGGCGTAATTGCTGGGCCGCGGTGGAGGGGAGTGAGCCGGAGATTGCGGCGACCGCGAGTCTGATCGGGGCCGATCGGATGTGTATCTCGACGGATTACCCCCACTTCGATTCCAACTTCCCCAATGTCTCGACGAATCTGCTGAACAACGTCCCACGCGAGATGGCGGCTGAGATTTTCATGGGTGGCGCGCATCTCTACGGCTTCACCGATGAAGACTTCGCCAAAGCCGCCGATGCCGCGGCGGCGAAGGGCACGTCCGCGGCCATGCCGGTGGGCGATTAATCGCCTGCGGGCCGTTCAACCTCATCCCTGCTCGCCGAGCGAGGGCGCCGCTTGCGCTCGGTGGGCAGTGGGAACATAGCTCATGCGGAAAGTTGGTGAGATGGAGATGCGGGGAACGTGCGCGTGGGAGAGAAAGCCCAAAACATAAAGGGGTAATTCCCTCGCTACTGGCGGGAACTACCCCTTTAACGTACGGCCACGTATACAGCCTCGTGCTTCTCCCCGTCACGGGCCATGGCACAGGGAGAAGCGAGCTTACGGAAACTTTCGATACCTCATCATGAAAGACACGATGGAACCTTTCAAAGGAGATAACGCTTAGCCGTTATATCCGCCACGATATGGCCCATCTTGTGTCGCCCCTCCCTACATGGACCCGGCATCGGGAGGAGCCTTATGAGGGATATTTGTACATTTCCAGGACAGGGAACATGTCATTCTCCCACCGAGGGTATTAGCCCGGTGTTTCATCCAGACTGTGACCTCGTAGGACTGTCGCCCTCCCAGGTGAAGCCGCATGCCGGGAGGAGCCTTATAGCGGCCACTTGCGCTGCTGTGTGACCATGCACATCCTTTCATGTTCCATGTCAGTACGTGTGTCCATTTGGACACCGCTAACCTTGTATAATATACCTTACGGTGCGCTTCGAATATTGTCAAGCAATCAAACGGTCACCCAAATAGATGACAGAGGCTCTCACATTTGCATAGTTTGTGTTTTCAACTGCATGCAAAGAAGATGGACGTCTCAGCCAAAAATATCATATCAGGATAGCTGTCCCATGTATATGTGATCCATATTTATAATGGGATTTCATAGCATGGCAGGTTCCATTGGGTGACTGTTTGATTGCTTGACAAGCACGGTAGAGGCTCTTTATAGTTTCGGCCCGTGACATGTTGGCTCCATCGTGTCAACGCGAATGACACGGCGAGGCATGACGGCCCTCTACACCGAAGGAGCAAATCATGGCCGAGATCGACACCCGGACGTACAAGCTGATCGAACTCGTTGGGGTTTCCAATGAAAGCTATGCCGCCGCAACACAGAATGCCGTGCAACGGGCGAGTGAAACGCTCCGTGGCTTGGGCTGGTTTCAAGTCACGGAACTCCGTGGCCTCATTCAGGATGGCGAGATTTCGGAATATCAAGTCACGTTGAAGGTGGGATTCCGCCTGCTGGATTCGGACCAGCTATGATGGCATGAGGAAACGCGGCGCGCACACCGGCAGGTCCGCCCTGCTGGTGTGCCGTGATTCGTAGCAAGAGCAAAACATGGCTTGTACAGCTCTATGACTCAAACAGATGACACGCCACAAAATGCCTGCCTCCAGTATCCGTCCAAATCGGTTCCACTTCGCGGCATTTGTCCATGACCAGCGGACAGCGCGTGTTAAACCGGCAGCCTTGGGGCGGGTTAAACGGTGTCGGCACATCACCGGTGAGAATCATGCGACTCGTCGTTTTCCGGCGTTTCACCGACGGCACCGCGGAGAGTAAGGCCTGCGTATACGGATGTTTCGGCTCGGCAAAGAGTTGCTCCGTCTCACCCATCTCGGCCAAGCGGCCAAGGTACATCACCACGACCCGATTGCTCAGGTGACGTACGACACCCAGATCGTGGGAGATAAACAGAAAAGTGAGATCGTACTCGACTTGAATCCGCTGCAGCAGATTGATAATCTGCGCCTGGATCGAGACATCGAGGGCGGACACGGGCTCATCCGCCACGATGAATTTGGGATTCATCACCAATGACCGGGCAATGCCGACGCGCTGGCGTTGACCGCCGGAAAATTCGTGCGGGTACCGGTTATAGTGAAATGGCGCCAGCCCCACGACGCGCAGCAGGTCGAGCACACGCTCCTTCGCCTCTGAGCGGCTCGCCATACGATGGGCGACGAGCGGTTCGCCAATGGCCTCGCCAACGGTGAGGCGCGGATTCAAACTCGCATACGGGTCCTGGAAGATAATTTGCATTTGCCGGCGCAGCGGCGACATGGCTTTTTTGTCTAGCGGTGTGAGGTCCCGCTCATCGTAGACGATCCGGCCCTCACTCGGCTCGATCAGCTTCAGAATGACGCGGCCCGTGGTCGTTTTGCCACAGCCGCTCTCCCCCACAAGACCGAGGGTTTCGCCACTATAAATATCGAACGAAATCCGGTCCACCGCCTTGATATCCCCGATCTTCTTGGTAAAGACGGCACCACGGGTGACCGGAAAATATTTCGACAGGTCCTTGATCTGTAGCAAAGGTTGGGTTGCTTGAGTCGCCATGGTACACACTCTCAACTCGTGGTTGCGGCAGCGGGTTTGACAACGTCCGCTTCAAATAATAAGCAGCTCACTTGATGGCTCGGAGCAATGTCTTTGAGTTGGGGTTCGCGTTCGGCGCAGATCGGCATGGCCATCTTGCAGCGAGGATGAAAACGGCACCCGGACGGGGGATTGATCAGGTTGGGCACAATCCCTTCAATCGGTTCCAGGTCGGCCTTGCGCTCGGACGCTTCCGGAAAACAGTTGAGCAACCCCTGTGTATACGGATGCTTCGGCGTATTAAAGAGGGTGTCGGCATCGGTGTACTCGACGATGTTGCCGGCATACATGACGGCCACGCGATCGGCCATCTCACCGATCACGCCCAGATCATGTGTAATGAGCAAAATCGAGGCGCCCGTCTCCTCCTTGATCTGCTTCATCTCCTCCAGAATCTGCGCCTGAATGGTCACGTCCAACGCCGTCGTGGGCTCATCCGCGATGAGCAATTCCGGGTTACACGACAAGCCCATCGAAATCATCACGCGCTGCTTCATGCCGCCGGAAAATTGATGCGGGTAGTCCGACGAGCGGGTATCCGCCGACGGAATGCCGACCCGCACCATCATGCGGACCGCCCGTTGCAACGCTTCTTTCCAACCAACGTGCTGATGGATCTTGATCGCCTCGCCCACCTGCGCCCCAACGCGGAACACGGGATTGAGCGAAGTCATCGGATCTTGAAAAATCATGGCAATCTTGCCACCGCGTACTTCCTCACACATGCGCTCGGTGGTAAATTGCAGCAGGTCTTCGCCGTCAAACACGATTTGCCCGTCCACAATCTTTCCGGGTGGATCCTGAATGAGCCGCAGAATGGACAACGCCGTGACCGATTTGCCCGAACCGCTTTCTCCCACTAGGCCGAGACACTCACTGCGATTGAGGTCGAGGTTCACTCCGTTCAGCGCTTTGACCACACCGTCTTCGGTGTAGAAGTACGTATGCAAATTACGAATCGTCAAAAGATTACTGTTGTTCGCCATAATGCCGGCCCTTGCTGACAACGGTTACTCCGTTCCTGGACAAAATTAGCAACATCGTTTTTCCAGAGGAAAAACATGAATTTAATTCTGTTCGGGCACTTACTGCAAGCGCGGTGCGCACACCCTAGAGCAACACCGGGCAGGTACGATATCATAGGGTGTGCGTCGTGTCAATCAGAAGCCACGGCGGCGTACCTTGCCCCTGAAAGGACTTTTATTCAGCCGTCCTTGATGTTACAACCATAGACATCAGGGGATAGAAAACCGGGTACAGACGCCAAAACGGCACGGCAAGAAAGGGAATCCACGGGTGGAAACGCACGGCGGAACACACGAGACCCGACCAACACGTCCTCTCAGCGGGATGCGCGTTTTGGAGATAGGCCAGCTCATTGCGGGGCCGTTTACCGCGAGTATCCTCGGCTATTTCGGGGCCGAGGTGATCAAGATCGAACCACCCGGCAAGGGCGATCCCCTGCGCGTGTGGCGCATTGTCGACAACGGGACCTCGCTCTGGTGGCGCAGCCTGGGGCGTAACAAAAAGTGCATCACGCTCAATTTACACACGGAGCAGGGCCAGGCGGTCGCCCGCCAATTGGCGGATCAGGTCGACGTGTTGGTGGAAAATTTCCGGCCGGGAACCATGGAACAGTGGGGTCTGGGACCGGATGCGTTGAAGGCGACCAATCCCGGCCTCATTTATGCCCGTATCTCGGGCTACGGCCAAACCGGTCCCTACGCCACTCGGCCCGGCTTTGCCTCCGTTTGTGAAGGGATCGGCGGGTTTCGCTATATGAATGGGTTTCCCGGTGAGGCGCCGGTGCGGCCCAACTTGAGCCTGGGCGATACGCTGGCCGGCCTGCACGCCGTGCTTGGTATTCTGCTCGCCTACATCCAGCGTGGCAAGCCCAGTAGCGGGCAGGGTCAGGTCGTCGATGTGGCGATTTACGAAGCCGTCTTCAATATCCTCGAAGCCGTGGTGCCGGAGTACGACGGAGCAGGTGTGGTGCGCGAACCCTCCGGTTCAACCCTCACTGGTATCGTGCCGACCAATACCTATCGGTGCCGGGATGGCAAGTACGTCGTCATCGGCGGCAATGGCGATTCCATCTTCCAGCGGCTCATGCGCACGGCTGGCCGCCCGGAGATGGCCACGGATCCCCGGTTCGCGGATAACACCGGCCGCGTCGCTCACGAAGCGGAGATCGATGCGGTCATTTCGGCCTGGACATCCTCTCTGGATGCCTCGGAGGTCCTCCGGCAATTGGAAACTGCCGCCGTGCCGGCCGGCCCGATTTACAGCGTCGTGGACATGTTCAACGATCCCCACTTCCACGCGCGTGGTCTATTCCAGGAAGTGGAAGTGGACGGTAAATCCCTCAAAATTCCCGCGTTGGTTCCGAAACTCAGCGACACGCCAGGCGGCACGGACTGGCCCGGCCCAGCCGTGGGTGCGCATAATGACGACATCTTCAAAGGGATGCTTGGCATGTCGGAGGCCGAACTCGATACCCTCCGCGGCGAAGGGATTATTTAAATAAGTGGTCGGACAAAATTAATTTTACAGATTCCCGTGAGATATTTTACGAAATTAATTTTGCTTCGGTACTTAAAATATCTGAGTAGGTCATATGCGGCTCTCACGTTGGATTCTCTTCATCGCGTTCGGTTGTACGCTATCCATGCCGGACGGCGTGGGCCGTGCCTCATCTTCACCCACGGGCTTACCGTTCCGGGTCGGCGAGTCGCTTACCTATGAAGTCAGTTGGTTGGGCGTCCGGGTCGGGAAAGCGACGATGCGGATCGAGCCGGCGTCACACCCCACAGGAGATGAGGTCTTACACCTGATCTCCCTGGCGCGTACCTATCCGTTTTTCGATACCTTCTATAAAGTTGACGATCGGGTCGAGAGCCTGTTTGATCCCTGTACGCTTGTCCCACGCTTTTTTCGTATCGGGCAGCGTGAAGGGCGATATCGCAACGATCGTGAGATGATCTTCGATCAGTCTAACCACCGCGTCACCTACCGCAAAAACGACAAGCCGCCCCAGATCATCACCACTGACACCACCGTCCAGGATCCGCTCTCGGTACTCTATGCGGTGCGGACGATGCCGTTGCCCGTTGGGCAATCGATCTCGGTGCCGATTTTCGACCGTGGCAAGACCTGGGTTGCCAAAGTCCGGGTCGTGAAACGCGAGCGCCTCACCCTGTCGATCGGTGCGATCAATACGATCAAAGTGCAGCCGTTCGTGCACGGCTCTGGAATCTTTCGCCACAAAGGGAATATTTTCGTCTGGCTAAGCGATGACGCGCAGCGTATCCCGGTGCAGATGAGCAGCAATATTCTGATCGGCGCCGTCAAAGCCCGCTTGATCGAGGCCCAAGGCGTCGATTTAACGCAATAAAGAATGGATGTACGAGGCGCATGATGGAGACTCGACACGGCCTATCGCAATTGTTGTTCCTATGCTCAGGGAACTATTACCGCAGCCGCTTCGCCGAGATGTTGTTCAATACGCATGTTAGAGACAAGGGTGTGCCGTGGACGGCGTTCTCACGTGGGCTTGTCGTCGATCGTCTGACGACTAATATCGGCCCCATCTCTTCCCATACGGTCCGGGGGTTGGCGGCGCGGGGGATTGTGCTCTCCGAGCAGAGCCGCTTTCCCGTACAGCTCCATGAACAGGATCTGGTCACCGCCCATATCATTATCGCCCTCAAAGAAGTGGAGCATCGGCCGATGCTCACGCAGCGTTTCCCCGGCTGGCCCGATCGTGTGGAATACTGGCATATCGACGATGTCGATGGCGCCACCCCGGCGGAGGCCCTGGCGGCGATCGAGCGGGAAGTCCTCCGGCTCCTGAGCCAGTTGTCCGGAACCTGACTCGGCTTACGGGTACACCGACTGCTCTATGGCCTGACCTCTTGATATAAACCGTTCCCGCAGCAGGAATATAGAGCGCCCCAATGGGGTTGTCACGGTGAGCACGGTCTCCCCTGACGTGCACAACCCTCTTGACAAGATTTCCCTGCTCCCAAACAATTATCTTGACTCGTTATCACCCGTGGCCGTGACATGGCGCAGGAGAAGGAATCCTTCGATGTCCCTTGATGTCAGAGAAATCGGCGCGTTAGTCGAACAGCACAGCCGCTTCGTACATGACCTGATGGAGGCCATGGAGCAAGTCATCGTTGGGCAGCAATACATGCTCGAACGGCTCCTGGTAGGGTTGCTCGCCAATGGTCATGTGCTGCTCGAAGGGGTGCCGGGCTTGGCCAAAACCCGTGCGGTGACGACGCTGTCACAGGCGTTGCACGCGGACTATCAACGGGTGCAGTTCACCCCGGATTTGCTGCCGGCCGACTTGATCGGCACGCTGATTTATCAGCCACAATCGGGGGAATTTCGGGTGCGCAAGGGGCCGGTTTTTGCCAATATCGTATTGGCGGATGAAATCAATCGCGCCCCGGCCAAAGTGCAAAGCGCGCTCCTCGAAGCCATGCAGGAAGGGCAGGTGACCATTGGCGAGGAGAGTTTTCTGCTGCCGCAACCCTTTCTCGTCCTGGCCACCCAAAACCCGCTGGAACAGGAGGGCACGTATCCCCTGCCGGAAGCCCAGGTCGACCGATTCATGCTGAAACTCAAAATCACCTACCCCAGCCGTGAAGAAGAGTTACAGATCCTGGAACGGATGGCCTTGACGCAGGTACAGCCTACGATTAAAGCGGTGGTGAACACCGAAGACATTCTGCAGGTGCGGAGCGTGGTAGACGCCATCTACCTCGATGACAAGGTGAAACAGTATATCGTCGATATCGTCTACGCCTCGCGCGAACCGCATACCTGCGGTCTCGATATCGGCCCTTATATCGACTGCGGCGCCTCGCCTCGCGCCACGATTTATCTGGCGCTGGCGTCTAAAGCCTATGCCTTCCTCAAGGGGCGGGGATATGTGACGCCGCAAGATGTCAAGTCCATCGGCACAGACGTTCTGCGGCATCGCGTCCTCACCACATATGAGGCCGAAGCGGCCGAGGTGACGTCGGAAAACTTGATTCAGCAGATTTTCGATCACTTGCCGGTGCCCTAATTAGCTATCAGCTATCAGCTATCAGCTATCAGCTAAAAGGCTGGAAGAAGAAATCCTGTATCTTCTTTTTTTAGCTGATAGCTGACAGCTTTTAAAAATCTTACGTTTCCTATGTTGCCAACAGAACTCTTTACATACGTTCGGCAGATTCATATCCGCACCCGGCGCCTGGTAAACGATGTCTTTGCCGGGGAGTACCATAGCGCTTTCAAGGGCCGGGGCATGGAGTTTGCCGAAGTGCGGGACTATACGCCAAGCGATGACATTCGCACTATCGACTGGAATGTCACGGCCCGTATGGGGCAGCCCTACGTCAAGCAGTACGTGGAAGAGCGTGAGCTGACGGTCATGTTGCTGGTGGATTTAAGCGCCTCGGGACAATTTGGCACGGTGCAAAAACTCAAAACGGAAATCGCCACGGAATTGTGCGCCGTGTTGGCGATGAGCGCCATTACCAATAACGACAAGGTCGGCCTCATTCTATTCACGGATCAGATCGAGAAGTTCATC
The DNA here is from genome assembly GCA_965178525.1 of uncultured bacterium. GTDB lineage: Bacteria > Tectomicrobia > Entotheonellia > Entotheonellales > Entotheonellaceae > CBCXVS01. The sequence goes on from CBCXVS010000104.1 coordinate 14,037, forward strand.
CCGCCACAAAAGGGCAAGCACCATGTTTTGCGTGTGATCCGCGAGGTGCTCTATTTTCGCCCGCAACACCGCGGGACGGATATGGGGCTGGCGCTGGAATATCTGCACCGGATTAGCCGCCGGCGTTCGGTCTGTTTCTTGGTGTCGGATTTTTTGGCATCCGACTATGACATCCCTCTACGCATCGCGCGGCGGCGCCATGACATCATTCCCATTAGTATTGCGGATCAACGCGAGTTCAGTTTGCCCCGGCTCGGCTTCGTGCGGTTGCAGGATTTGGAAACCGGCGAGCATATTCTCGTCGACACGTCGAGCGCCAAAGTGCGGCAGCAATATCAACAGCGCCGAGAAGCCGCCGTGGCACAACGTCGGCAATTGTTTCAGGCGCTCGGGCTTGACACAATCGAACTCCGCACGGATGAGCCGTATATTATTCCGCTCATGCGCTTTTTTCGCCAACGGGAACGACGAAGATGAGACGAATGCGGCATGCGGCCCCCTGCGGGGAGCAACTAAGAGACGGAATGCGGAATGATGGGAGGGTGGTGGGCGCGGGGGCCGCGGTTATCTGGCTGTGGGTGATGGTGGGCGTCATGGTGGGCGTGGCGCAAGAGGCGGAGCAGGCGCCGCAGCCGGTGCGGCAGGAGAAATCGCTGCAAGGGGTGCGGGTGACGTTGGAGGCGGAGCGGCAGAGGATGGGAATGGCGGATCGTTTGCGGGTGACCTTGTCGGTTGAAGCGCCGGTGCATACGGCGGTGACGTTACCGCAGGTGGTGCCGACATTGGGGCCATTTCAGGTGCTGCGTCATACACCGTCCGAACCGATACCCTTGACGCCACAAACGCAGCAATGGCAACAAGATTATACGCTGGAGGCGGAGAGCAGTGGTGAACTGACCCTTCCGCCACTGACGGTGGCGTTCCAAGACGCGGATGCAGCGCTACGGCAGATCCGGACGGATCCCATCGTGATTATGGTCACCTCGGTTTTGCCGGACGATGCCGATGTCAGAGCGCCGAAAGACATTGCGCCGCCGGTCGCTCTCGTGCGCCGTGGCATGCCCCTGTGGCTCCTGATCGCCGTATGGGTACTGCTCGGCATGGGTCTCATGGCGGGGCTGTGGTGGTATCAACGCCGCCGCGGGCGCGCCGCGCCGCCGCCACCGCGGCCGGCACATGTGTTGGCGCTGCAGGCCCTACAACATTTACAGCGGCAGGACTTGATCGGCACACCGCACATTGAGGAATTCTATGTGCGCTTGTCGGCCATCTTGCGACGCTACGTCGAGTGGCGCTTCGGCCTGCGTGCTCCCGAGCAAACGACGGAAGAATTCCTGGCTGCCATGGTCGCGTCTGGCGGTCTGATTGCCACACACCGTGAGTTGCTGGGTACCTTTTTGCAGCACTGTGACCTGGTGAAATTTGCCCGGCACGAGCCCGCGTCCAGTGATATGCAGGACGCGTTCGACAGCGCCAAGGATTTCGTTGAACAGACCGCCGATGACCAGGTGCTCGTGGCGCCGGAGGTGGCGGGAGCCGAGATATGATGCGGTTGGCCAATCCTTATATGCTTTTGTTGCTCCTGGTGCTGCCAGCCCTGTTCTGGCTCAGACGGAGGCAGCAGTCGGCCGCGATCGCCTATTCGGCCGTGCAAGACCTCGCGGCTGTGCCGCCGTCTGCCATGACACGGCTGCGGCGTATGCTGCCGCTTCTGCGCGCGGTGGCATTGATACTCGGCATCGTTGCCCTGGCCCGCCCGCAACAGGGATTGCAAGCGGCCAAAGTCTACAGCGAAGGCATCGCGATTGTCATGGTGGTAGATGTCTCCGGCAGCATGCGAGCGTTAGATCTGCAACTCAACGGGCAGCAGCGCAACCGCCTGGATGTCGTCAAACATACGTTTCGCCGTTTTGTGCAAGGCGCGGGAAGCCGCCTGGGCGGACGCGATGGCGATCTCATTGGTATGGTGACCTTTGCCCGTTATGCCGACAGCGTCAGTCCGCTCACACTCGACCATAAGACCCTCCTGTCGCTGTTGGAACAAGTGGAAATTGTAACCCTGCGGGAAGAAGACGGTACCGCCATTGGAGAAGCCATTACACTGGGCGTGGAGCGCTTGCGGGACGCGACGGCTACCAGTAAAGTACTGATTTTATTGACCGATGGCGCTAATAACGCCGGCGAGACAGAACCCGTGCAAGGGGCCCGAATTGCCAAGGCGCTCGGGATCAAAATCTACACCATTGGCACGGGAACGCGTGGTGTGGCGCCCGTTCCGGTTCGCGTCGAGGACGGCCGCATCGTCTACCGGCAGATGCGGGTGTTCATCGACGAACGAACGCTGCAAGAGATCGCCACGACCACAGGCGGTCACTATTTCCGGGCCACGGATAGCAAAACGTTGCAAAACATTTATAGCGAAATCGATTCCCTGGAAACGAGCGCCAATGTAGCAGAACATTACCAGCAATATGCCGAGCGCTTCCCATGGTTTGTATTGCCAGTACTGGTGTTGCTTCTGCTCGAAATACTCTTGATCAACACGCGCTTGCGGACGATTCCCTAGTACTGGGTCTGGCATTGGAGGCTGCTTCCATGCGGTTTGCCGCACTCCCATATCTCGCTTTATTGTGGCTGATCCCGGTTCTGCTCGCCCTGTACGTGTACGCCTTTGGGCGCAAACGGCAAGCGCTTGCCGTGTTCATGGAACACGCTTTGACGTCCCGCCTGCTGCCGCACGTCAGCCGTGCGCGTCAATGGCTCAAAGCGCTGTGTTTGATCGGTGCCGTTGCGTGTTGCGTCCTGGCCCTGATGCAACCGCAATGGGGCAAACGCTGGCAGGACGTGCCGCGTCGAGGACGTGACCTCATGATTCTGCTCGACGTCTCGCGCAGCATGCTAGCAGAAGATATTGCGCCCAACCGTTTGCAGCGCGCGAAGATCGATATTAAAGACCTGGTGCAGGTGCTCCACCGTGAAGGCGGTCACCGTCTGGGGCTGGTCGCCTTCGCCGGGCGGGCCAGTCTGCAATGTCCCTTGACGTTGGATTATGCCTTCTTTCTACAAAAGCTGAACGAAGTCGGACCGCAGACGGTCGGACGCGGCGGCACCTTGATCGGGGACGCCATCCGGCAAGCGCTGCATGGCTTCGGCACCTTGGAGCACAATTATAAAGATATTATACTTATTACCGATGGCGAAGATCATAAGAGTTTTCCGCTCGAAGCCGCACAAGCTGCCGCCGATCGGCAGGTGAGTATCTACACGGTTGGCCTGGGCGATACCACGGCCGGAACGCGTATTCCGATACCAAACGCGCAGGGTGTGCGGACGTATGTCCGCTATCAAGGGCAGGACGTGCGGTCGCGGATGCAGGAAAATCTTTTGCTCGACATCGCGCAACACACCGGTGGCGCCTACGTGCCGGCCGGGACCCGGTCGATTGAACTGGATCGGATCTATGCGGACCACATCGCCCCAAAAGCACGACGGCACATTGACATTGCGGCCCGGGAGCGCTTTGTGCACCGTTACCAGTGGTTTGTTCTCACCGCGCTGTTCTTGCTCGTGATGGAGATGCTGATGCAAGACCGCAAGGTGAAGACTGAGGACTGAGGGATGAGGACTGAGGGGTAAGAAAGGAGGATTGAGGATTGAGTCGTATGGGGGATTGTCGATGGCATGTGGGTTACGCTTTGCTTCTGGGGGTGCTTCTACCTCTATTCGCTTATGCCGGCTCTGCCCATGACGCAGTGCAGCAGGGCAATACGCTGTATCAACAAGAACGCTACGAGGAAGCGGCGCAGCAGTACGCGACAGCGGCAGAGAAATTGCCGGAGGCATCGGAGGTGCATTTCAACCAGGGGAATGCGTCTTACAAGCAGCAAGACTATGCCAAAGCTTTGGAACATTACACACATGCTTTGCAAACAACCGCACCGAGTTTGGAAAGCCGAACTAAATATAATCTGGGTAATGTCAAATATCAGCAGGCTCTACAAGCGCTAGCCAATCCTCAGGAAGCGGCGACGCATCTGCGTACGGCTACGACGTATTACCGTGACAGCCTGGATGTTGATCCACAGCAGCCGGACGCTCGGTACAATTTAGAACTTGCCCAACGACTCTTGCAACAGCTCAAACAGAAACAGCAGCAGTCCCAGAAACAACAAAATCAACAGAACCAAGAGCAGCGAGATCAGGACCGGCAGCAAGCACAGCAGAATCCACAAGACCCCCAACAACAGGACCAGAATCAGCAGAATAAGCAACAGCAAGATCAACAGCAGGCACAGCAAGATCAACAGCAAGACCCGCAACAACAGGATACACAGCAGGACACCTCAGCAGCATCGCAAGACGACCAGCAAGCCGCTCCAGATCCGGCAGCAGCAGAAAACACGGACACACCGCAACAACACGCCGAAGCCTCAGCAGACTTGACGCCCGAAGAGGCTGAGCAATTACTTGAAGCGATCCGCGAGCGGGCGCGTGAAACGGATCAGGAGCGCCAACAGAGGCGGCGCGCTAGATTAAGCGGTGCCCGAGTCGATAAAGATTGGTAGCCGATGCGAATGCGGAATGCGGAATGCGGAATGCGGAATGGAATCATGTTATCCCAAACACATACGCCCTGGCCTACGCTGACCTCAGTCTTCAGCCCTCAGTCCTCAGTCCTGGTTTTCATCCTTTTGCTACTCGCGCCGAGCGGGTGGGCCGCGGAGGTCGAGGTGCGGGCTGCCCTGTCGCATGCGACGATTTACCTGGGAGATCATGTGCAGTTGGAGTTGCGCGTCAGTGGCGTCCGCAAGGTCGAACCGCCAGACCTCAACTTGCCGGAATTCGACATCGCGCGGGAAGGGGGCCAAAGTTATAACAATTCCAGCGTGACGATCATCAACGGACGCACGACGCGCATTGAGGAGTTTGGCTATGTCGCCAGATATCGTCTACGTCCGAAGACCACGGGGGTGCTCAACATTCCATCTATCGCTGTGACGCACCAGGGCGATACGTATCAGAGTCAGGCGCTCACCCTGGTGGTCGAAGAGCCGGACGCCCAGGACTATCTCCTCGTTCAGGTGATGACGGACAAGCCGAGCTATATTTTGGGCGAACGCATCACCGTGACGCTGGAACTGTCACTGCGCAAACTCAGCCTGAACGGCCGGGAACTCGATGCCGATCCGTTCTTTTCCCAGCAACCGCCTCACCTGCAGATTCCCTGGTTCGATGGTCTCGGTGATTGGAAGACCACCGATTTGGAAACCTTTGTGCGACCCTTCTTGGGACAGCAACGTGCTGGGTTTTATATCAACGACTACGTCGACCAGCAGAGCTTTTTTGGCCGCGACCAGTTGACGTTCACGCTGCCTCGCACCTCCACGCGCCAGAAGCGGCCTACCGGCGCCTTCAATTATTTTACCTATCGCCTGCAGAAGACCTTTCGCCCCATTCGTGCCGGCACACAAACGATTCCGGCCGTGTTAGTCAAAGCGAAGCTGCCAACCGCCTTGGATACGCGTGGCCGTGCCCGGCGTACAGAGCGCGTGATGGCGAGCAGTGCGCCTCTCACCATCACGGTGCATCCCGTTCCGCGCGCCGATCAACCCGCCAGTTTCAGCGGCGGCGTGGGGCGGTTTGAACTCTCGGCTGAGGCCACGCCCACAACGCTCAAAGTCGGTGATCCGCTGACGCTGACGCTGACCGTACACGGGGAGGCGGACAGTTTGCTCGAAACCGTCCGCCCTGTGCTATTGCAGGAGCAGGCTGACATGGCCGAGGATTTCAAAATTCACACCGATCTACCCACCGTCAAAACCGAGACCCAGGCTAAAACCTTTACCTATACGCTGCGCCCCAAACACGCCGATGTGCGTGCGGTACCGCCTATCGAAATGACGTTCTACGACCCTGAAACGCGACGGTTTGATGTGGCACACAGCGATCCCATCCCATTACGGGTTGAAGGCGCCGCCAAACTGGCGGCCTCAGATGTCGTGGTCATCGAGGACAGCGCACCGAAAAGCCGTCTGGGCCGTGAGCTGGCCGAAGGGCTTTTGGCCAACTACACGGGTCCCGAGGTGTTGATCCCGCAGCAGTCCCGGCTGCGCTTCACCCCCCTCATGGGTGGCCTCCTGGTCTTCCCTCCTGTTGCCTATCTGCTGACCTTGTCTGGCCAGCAGTGGGTGCGGCGGCGCCGCCAATATCCAGAACGCCAACGCAGCAAACGCGCGGCCAGCACGGCGCTTGCCGCTCTCCAGCGGCTCAAACAACAGCCGACCGCTGACGACGCTGCCATTTATGCAGGTGTGCAGCACGTCCTGACCGGATATATTCGCGACAAGATGAGCCTGGCCAGCGCCGGTCTCACCGTGGATGACGTCACCCATCATCTCTGCCGCCAGGGACTTGACCCAGCGTCTATCGATCAAACCAGCACGTTATTTCATCTCTGTGACAACGCCCGCTACGCGCCTGGAACGCTGGCTGTGACGCAACGGACCAGTCTGATTGACGAGGCTGAATCGTTAATCCAGGACCTGGAAGGGAGTGACCGCCTGTGACCCGCGCCTGTTTCGTCGCCGCATGTGTTGCTGGGATACTGCTGTGGCTGCCATGGCGACCCGTCGCGCCCGTGGCCTCTCAGACACTGACCAAGCCGCAACAGCAGGCGCTTCTCGATCAGGCCAATCAGGCGTTTGAACAAGTCCTAGATAGCACCGGTGCGCACCAGGCACAAGGGTATTATCAACAGGCTATCGCGGCGTACGAGCAGCTCATCGCTGCCGGCGTGGACAACGCTAAGCTGTACTACAATCTGGGGAATGCCTACTTTCTTCGGCAGGATCTGGGGCGCGCCATTTTGCAGTACCGCCGCGGTCTCCGTCTAGAACCGGGAAACCGGCGGTTGCAAGCCAATTTGCGTTACGTCCGCAGTCAGCGCATCGATCAAATCGATGCCAGCGCGCACCAGGCGCTGATGTTGCGCTTTTTCTTCTGGCACGATGACATCAGCCTCAACATGCAGGTCACGATCGCGCTTGCGGGGTTTCTGCTGGCCTGGGCCGGGGCGTTCGCGCATCTCTTTTGGCGCCGCCCGCTCCTCCTCTGGCTGACGGCGGGAGCCGCCTCCGCCTTTGTCCTCTTTGCCGGCTCCGCATGGGCGGTGCATGCGCAGCATGCGGCGACCCGCCACGGTGTCATCGTGGCGCCTGAAGCGCCGGTGCGCAAAGGCAATGGGGCAAGCTATGCGCTGCAATTTCCCCAGCCGCTCCATAGCGGCGCCGAGTTTACCATCCGAGAAAGCCGTGGCTCCTGGCTGCATATTCGGCTCGATAATGGCGCCAGTGGGTGGATTCGCCGCGAACAGGCCGCGCTCTGGTAACCCCTGGCTCCTCCTCTTATACGATCGCAATTCGCAGAAAATCGGGGGTGAATTTCTATGGTCTTGACGCCATCCGCACCAAACTTATTGCAGAAAACGAGTTCACAAAGTACATTCAGGTCAGGTATGGTAAGGGAAGACGGCATGGCAAAACCGTGGAAACCCATCCTGCTTCGAGGCGCGTCGGGAGACGTATCCGCACCCCTGCCTCTGATGACCGAAGAAGGCAAGACAAGTGATCGCGAGTAAGCTTGAAACTCTCATTGACGAACACGCCCTGCAAGGCCAAGATCCGGAAGACCGTTATCTCACCACTGGCGTGAGCTGGCAGCAATATGAGGCGCTGCTCGTGAGGCTTGGAGACCGACCCGGGTTCCGTGTCACCTATCTGGACGGAGTATTGGAAATTGTGTCACCCAGTCGGCGCCACGAGGACGCGAAAAGCCGTATTGGCGATCTCTTGCTCGTCTATTTCTTAGAAACGGATACAGATTACTATCCCAAAGGCTCTACAACATGGCGGCGGGAACAACAGGGGGGGGGGACAGAAGCGGACGAGAGCTACTGCATTGGCACAGACAAAGCCTTGCCAGACCTTGCGATTGAGGTGGTGATCACAAGCGGAGGTCTCAACCGACTCGAAGTCTACAGTCGGCTGAAAATCCCAGAAGTGTGGTTCTGGCGCCGCGAGCGTTTTTCCCTCTATCACCTTCGGGAGGAGACGCCCTCTCTCTATATCCAGACGTATGGCTATGAGGAAATCACCCACAGCGAACTCCTCCCTCAACTCGATATTGAGCTCCTCGCAGAGTATGTGCGGCATCCCAACCCGATTACAGCAGCGAAAGCGTTTCGGCAACGCCTGCAAGAACAGCTTGATCGTCACTGAAGGCAACCGCCGACCCACAATGATCGACGAAGCGCTACGGCGCGGCAGCACCGGCGGTCAACGTCTCGATCAGTTCCACGCTCGTAGCTCCTTCCTCTACCGGTGTCAGCGTGGCGGAACCCGACGATACTGAGGCGATGGCATCAAACGAAAAACTGAACAGCATGCCTCAGTCTAGCCCGAAGTTCCCCTGGCAGAATAGGCGGAGGGTTAAGTAGATCAACAGGTTGGCCCAATTCAAAAGTCCA
>CBCXVS010000105.1:0-22491 GCA_965178525.1 uncultured bacterium
GGTCAATTCGTTTCAGGCTTTTGAGTTTTTATTTCAACAAGTTGTCGCCGAATCACGGGAGGAACTTCGGTCTAGCAGGCGCGCGGATGCCTGCTCCGCGGTGAGTTGTTTGAGCCTGAAGCTGGGGTTTGCTGGCGGGAACTGTACCATGGCAACTCCTTTCCCCAAACACAATGGTCTTCAATTCGCAAGCCGTTAGGCACGCCGGGTAAAGGCCAACTTGATACCGGTGCCTATGAGGCAGGCCCCGGCAAACCGATCGATCCATTTGGCTGAGCGTCCGTGCCGGAGCAGATGCCCGCCCTGGTGCGCTAGCATGCCATACCCGGCGAGAATGGGAAACTCAATGCACACCGATGTCACCCCTAACACCAAGAGTTGGAAGGCAGGATGGCTTTGCGGGTCGATGAATTGCGGCAACAGGGCCGTGAAATACACAATGGCTTTGGGATTGGCCAACTGGGTCAGCAGGCCCTGCCGAAACAACCGGCGACGCGACACGGTAACCGTAGCAGAAGGCGCCGGCAGCTTTGTCCGGAGCGTCTGCAAGATCATGTTGGCCCCAAGATAGATCAAATAGGCCGCTCCTGCCCACTTGATGGCGTGGAACAGCACGGCAGATGTCATGATGAGGGCCCCGAGCCCCAGCGCCGAGACCGCAAAATACACGGCGTTGCCCGCGATAATCCCGAGGGCGCCCAAGAGGCTGGCCTTGGCGCCCGAACGTATCCCTTGTGACATGACGAGGAGCACCGCAGGGCCTGGTGCAAGGGACAGGACAAACTCGGTTCCGGCAAAGAGCAGGAGCGAAGCGGGGGGCATGCGAGCTCTCCTTTATGAGACCGTCACGCGCTCAGATTGTTATCTTAGGAAAGAGCAAAAAAGACGCCACCCTTGCCAGAAAGCGCAGAATGTGGATTTTCGCTTGAAGAATCAATGCTATAGGAGTCCTCGACAAAGGCATGGGTGCACGAGAAGGGCGTCTATTTGATGACACTTATGTCGTCAAATAGACCATGTGCGACTTTTTTGTCCGTGTGGACTTCGGAACGGTCTTGCACCCCAGTAAGACACCCCGTCCAACTCGCCCCGGTTGCGCAACATCGAGGTAAAGCGGAAGTAATCCCCCACCGTCGAGACCAACCCGCCCCTACCCGAGAACAAGCTGCATTCAACTTATCCGTTCGGTGGCCCGTTCGAGGCTGTACGGGGGGCCTGAAGTACCGCGATGAATACCGCGAAGAGGTCTTCTATGTCTGACGGGACGAGAAACGCATCGATATCTTTGCACACGAGGTGACGTGCTCTTTCAAGAAAACCAAACTGCCAGATATTGCCTACGGTTACAGCGCCATAAATCAAATCACTCGTATGCTCTGCATACTGATCCATGGCAATGAGTTGAACAGCGAGCTGGCTAAACCCTCTCTCTAAATCAGCGTTTTTAGCTTCAATAATGACAAGATTTTGATCCGATTTCACAAAATAATCTATGGTTCCTTTAAGTTTTTCATTTATATTGATGGGGTATTCAATCTCGATATCAAAGTCGACATAATCAAGCAATGCAAGTAATATAGGGGAAATGAGGAATTCTCTTTTTGCAGCTTCTGAATTTAAAGAAACATGTGGTAATCTCCTATAGAATGATTCGATAAGATCACTTAATGCTCCTTTCGGGAGGGGTCGCCTTGGGAGATCGAGCTTTTTGAATTGAAACGTGTAGCCGAACTCAGCGACAATATCTTTGGTGGGATAGGCTAAGCCAAAATAATCCGCAAACGTATAGCTTCTATCTTCTCTTAAGATTGATTTTGCCATGACTTCCTCTATGCACGCCCCACCTCTGTGACGCGAGCGGTAGGCAGGGCGGCATGGCCTACCCAACGCGATGGATCAACCTGTCACTAGCCAGCCGAAGACGTCGCGCCCCGTCTAGCACTCACCGGACGAAAGGACAAATTGTGAGCCATTTACTCGACGGTCAACACGGCGGGCCGATCCAAAAAATCGAGTTCCAAATTATCAAATTGCATCTCCACATCGATCAGGCTAATAATTTGCGTGCCGACTTCGGCAATGTCCGGCATCGGCACGGTGATTTCGACATTATTTTGCAAATCGTCTTCCGTACGTGTTCTCAGCATCACATCGCCTCGTGTCGGCAACCGCTGGACGCCGACCTCGAACGTTTCCCCGGCAGCGGTAAATTGCACCTCATCGAGTTCATACCGGCTGCCCTCGAAGCGGGTCGTCGCATACTCGCCCTCCCCGGTCAAGAGCAGTCGTAGCTGATCCGAGGCCACGGGCGCATGACAGAGAGGTTCTCGCGACACCTGCTCCGGCCGCAACGACACACTGCCTTCCTCCTCGGTCGTGCCTTGAAGGATAATCACGGCGTCGGAAAAGCTCAGTTCACGGCGAGACTGCCGCTCCTCTATGTCCAGATCAAAGAGAATGGTGAACGGATCCGCTGCGGGTGGCCGGCCGCCGGTGGCGCCGATGGCGATCAGACTTGGTGTACGCACCTCTTCGATCTCCGGAACAAAGATCACACGCCGGGCGTCACGCGTACAAATATCATAGCCGCTCGGCGTCGTGCCTTGCAGGCCGCAAGTGTATTCGAAATCATCATCGTTCACCTCAATAGAATTCACCGGGCAGGCGCTAACCGGGACGACGCTGATGTCGGCATCATCATCGGCATTAGAAGCCCGGACACTGCCGGAAAAGATCGTGAGAACGGGCGTGCTAAAGCGCATCCGCCATTGTGCTTGCTGTGCCGACGGGCATTCATTATTGGCGACGTCCTGCCAGATAAACGTCCCGAGATCGACGCCGGTTGTAAAGGCCGGCATCGTGGTGGTGAGCAGCGGCAGCGAACTGGCCAGCTCGAACTCCTCAGGGTTCAGGTCCGGCGGCAGGACCCTGTCGCCATTGCCCAAGAAAAGCTGCTCCCGTGTAATCGCTGATGCGGCCCCACCAGCAGGACCCAGGCTCAGCCGGAATCGCACCAGGGCGCCGGGCCGCACGTAAAATCTAAACCCTTTGTCGTCGCCTGGCGCGGTGATTTCGTTAAAGAAAACTTCGTTTTCGGCAGCATTGACACTGATGTTCGACACCATATTGCCCGCCTCGTCTGAGGCGCGTCGTAACACACGTGACACCGCTGGGGCAGAGACTTCACCCATAAAGAGCTTTGCCGTTTCCCGGGCGCACCAGCTCAAGGTCCAGACGCCGGTCTCAGCGTCTTGAAACAGGAAAAAGCCCTCTCGTGCCTCGGCCGCGCACGTGGGCGGCGTGGGCGGTGTTCGGGCCGTTTTCACGGCGCTATCGGGTACGAGTGCAAACGGCACGGCCTCGAGCGTCGCAAAGCCTTCGTTACGAAAGCGGAGCCTCAGCGTGACGTCCACGCTGGGAACGGCCGTATCGACGGTGCGAACCCCATCGGCATCGCCCAAGACGACATTGCGCCAGACGGCTTCCCAAGAACCGCTATCCTCATCGAAGGTGAAGATATCCCCGACTTGCTGCTGGGCGCGTTGCAGTTCTGGCAAGGCCGACTGAAAATCGCCCAGCTCGCCAAGCGGTGTCGCACAGATTTCCGGAAACAGCGCCAGCAGGTTGACCAAATTGCGCAATACCACTTCGGACTCGTCGATCACGACGGGCAGAACGTTTCGTTCAACGCGCTCGACGGTATCGCCCAAGGCGTCTTCGGTGCCAGAGATGTCCTGCTGACAGCCAAGCGGACCCATCAGCGCACCGAGCATGAGGCCGAGCAACAGCCAGGTACAAGGTCTGTGGCAGCGCCTATCCCGGCCATGTGCGTGTGTGTTTGCCACGGTCACATCCTATATCCACGGAGGTCCGGCATGCCTCCTTACCTACCTTTAAAATTGATACGACACGCCAATGGTAAATTGCGGAATCTCGCCGATGAAACGGGCTTCGACATGGACGAGGAACTCTCCACCGGGAAAATCCACGAACGGATAGATGTGCAGGCCGAGAAAGGCGAGGACCGGAATATCCTCCTCCAGCTTGATACGGCTTTCCGGCCCTTCCAGCGTAATATGGGTCAGGTGATACGCCACGCCCGTGTAGAACTGGAAGGCGCCAAAGCGTTTTGTCCCCAGACCGAGCCCCACATCGAATTCTTCCCACTCCCCATCGAAAGGCACGCCCGCACTATCGGCGTCGTCACTCGTAAAGCGTAAATACTGTCCCATCAGGCCCAACTGCATGAACGGAAAACGCCACAGGCGTAGGCGAGCTCCTGCACCGTAGGCGAGGCCGAAATCGCCTTCGAATATGGCCTCATCCACATTAAACTCCGCCACGCCGATCCGCGCAAAGACCTCGCTCCAAGGCGTCAGACCCAACGTCAGCGTGAGCAGGGCACGGCCTGTCGTCGCTTCGGCGTCTTCACGAGTACTGCTCGAAAGATCGGTCCTGAAGCTATCCCCGGCGATGCCAACCTGCAGATGCAGCGGCTGCAGACGCGGCACGGGATACCCGAGTAAACCCGCGCGGACCGGGCTGGCCACGCTCAGGCCGCCAAGCACGGCCAGCAGGCTGGCGAAGAAGAGGCGTTGCGTGAAGGGCCCGAACCGAATTACATTCATATCTTTCCTCTGGAAAAACGATGTCGCTCATGTTGTCCAGGTACTTAGATGCATCGCACCGCTCCACCGTCAACCGGCACGGTCACGCCATTGATGTACGATGCCCGCGGCGAAGCCAAAAACGCGGTAAGGGCGGCAACTTCATGGGCTTCACCTGGGCGCTGCAAAGGATTATCCTTGAGCCAGACGGCCTCAACGGCCTGCGGGGTGGTATGTTGCTCGGCCGCCAGACGCTCCATCATCATGTCCCAGCGCGCCGTGCGAATGGGGCCAGGGTGAATCGCATTGACCAGAATGTTGTGTGGCGCCCCTTCATCACCAAGCGCCTTGGTCATATTCATCAGCGCGGCATTGGCGCCTCCGCCGGCCAGATAGTTGGCATTGGGCTGCTTGCCAGCGGTGCCAATGATGTTCACAATGCGTCCGCCCCCATGCTGCTGCATAATCGGGAACACCTCCCGCATGAGACGGATGTAGCCTGAAACTTTCAGCGACCAGTCCTCCTGCCAATCCGCGTCCGGCTTGGTCAGCAGGGAGCCGGGACGGATGACGCCGGCATTATTGACCAAAATGTCCACCGTCTGAAAGTGCGCCAGCGCCTCACGCACCAATATCTGCACGCCCGCCAGGGTGCTCAAATCCGCTGCAACCGGGAGGACATCGACATCGTGTTGCTGCCGCAAGGCCGTCGCCACGTCGTGCAACCGCGGGCCACCCCGCGAACAAAGCGCCAGCCTGACGCCTTCGGCCGCCAGTTCCTCCGCGATAGCTTGGCCAATCCCCATACTGGCTCCGGTCACGACACCGATTTTTCCCCGCAATCCAAGTTCCATCTCTCCAGCTCCCTCATGCAGCTTATGATCGGATTTCGATATTCCGCATTCCGCATTCCGCATTCCGCATTCTACAAGCCTTGTCAGGCAACCCAAGGCCGCGTTACAATGCCCGCAACGCCGATGGCGCCCGTGCGAATGATGTCATTTTCCAAAGGAGATACAGGCATGCTCCAACCCAAAGCGCTCGATCACCTGGCACTCAAAGTCACCGATATGACACGCGCCTTGCAGTTTTATCACCAGGTCCTAGGGCTCGAACTCCTACGCCACTCCGGTCCCAACGACGCGGGGGGCGAAGCTGCCGTGGTGCAGGCTGGCGGACAGAAAATCGATCTGTTTTCCCGACCCGATTTTGTTTCCCCAGATAAAGACAAACCGGTAGGCATGGATCATTTGTGCCTGATTATGGACACGCCCTCGGTGCAACACCTCATCGAGCATTTGCAACAGGCCGATGTCGAGATTTTTTGGGGACCGGTTGAGCGGCACAGCAGCACGTCAGTGTATGTCTATGATCCGGACGGCGTCCATGTCGAATTGCGGGTGAACTTGGCGCCGGAAGCCACGCCACAGCCGTAACCGGCAGCCCTATCCGCCCCGCTCGCCGGGCGAACCGACACGAACGCCCACATCCTATGGCGCCTGGCTGTCTAACGTAACCGGCGCCGCCTGGGATTGGCTTGCTCTTCTTGCATGGCCCAGATTTTATCCCATAACGGCGCCGCTTCCGTATCGCGATTGAGCTTTTCGAGGAGAAAGGCGAGGCGCTGGGTCGCCTCGAAGTGTTGTGCATCTATCCTCAGGGTGCGCTGATACGCCTCGATCGCCTGGTCATACTGACTCTGTTGTTCGTGCAATTTGGCCAGTTCCAGGTAATCTTCAAGACCTTTCTCCTCTCTCTCGGTGAGTTCCCGGATGGCAAGCGCCACCGGTTCGGACGCACTCTCGCCGGTCGCTTCTGCGTGCAGCGTGTCAAGCTGATGCAAGAGGTCATCAATATTGGGCATATAACGCGCTTCGATCTCTTGCGCGGCCTGTAGACCTTCTTCAAGCTCGGCAATACGTTCCCGGAGGTGGGTGTTTTTCTCCTCGAGGCGCTGTTTCTCCTCACGTAATCGCGCCACAAGTGTCGCCGTCTCGCGGATCCTGGCCTCGAGCAACTCGAACTTCTCGGCGTCCATACGTTCCTCCCTACACGGAAACGATGTCGGAATGACGATGCTGACGATGAACATATTCGCCAATGGCGAGCAGGGCGTATGCCGTGGGACAATCACGCCAGATAGAGCGTTCGTGAGGCCTCGACAGGTGCAGCCTACTGTAGGCAGATAGGTCCTCGGCTGTATGTACCACCGGGTGACCACGATCCGTGATTTGACTTTACTGGGGCGCCCAGGGCTTGTCAACGCAAAAGTCCGCCGGATAGGGTTCGGGTCTTTACAGCTCTCGCGTTGCCGAGCCCCCCTGCCGCTTGCGCGCCTCTTCACGCTGGCGGAGTTCCACCCGGCGGATTTTGCCGCTGATGGTCTTGGGCAACTCCGTCACAAATTCGATCTCGCGTGGATATTTATACGGCGCCGTATGCTGCCGGACGTACGCCTGCAGGTCTTCCGCCAACGCTGGCGATGGTTGATAACCCGGCGCCAGCACCACAAAAGCCTTGACGATAGCGCCACGCATTTCATCCGGACTGGCGACCACCGCCGGCTCCGCCACCGCCTCATGTTCGATCAGAGCGCTCTCCACCTCAAACGGGCCAATACGATACCCGGCGCTGATAATGACATCATCGGCCCGGCCGACAAACCAAAAATAGCCATCCTCGTCGCGCACGCCCCGGTCGCCGGTGATATACCACTCGCCCTGGAACGATGCGCCGGTCTCTTCCGGATTTTTCCAATACTCTTGGA
Source organism: uncultured bacterium (assembly GCA_965178525.1). GTDB lineage: Bacteria > Tectomicrobia > Entotheonellia > Entotheonellales > Entotheonellaceae > CBCXVS01. Next base: position 7,375 of record CBCXVS010000105.1, read on the forward strand.
ACAATCCCACTGGCCGCTGCGGCTGCACCCGCACCGCGATATCGCCCTCCTGACCGGCAGAAAGTTCATCGCCGGTATGCGCATCGATAATGGCCACATCAAAACCCGGAACCGGTTTGCCCATCGATCCTGGCTTCACCTCCATGCAGGGATAATTGGCGACCAGAATAACCGTTTCCGTTTGCCCGTAGCCGTCATAGATGGTATGTCCCGTACCCTCTTTCCACATCTCGATCACCTCGGGGTTGAGCGGCTCGCCAGCGCCAACGCAGTGCCGCAGTTTCGACAGATCATAGCGCGGCAAATCCTCCAAAACCATCATCCGGTATGCCGTGGGCGGCGCACAAAACGTCGTGATGCCATATTGTTGCAGGAGCTGTAGCGTCTCCTGGGCGTCGAAGCGGCCACTACTATTTTGCACAAATACGGCGGCTCCTATGCGCCACGGCCCAAACACCACGCCGTAGGCCGCTTTCGCCCACCCCGTATCGGATAGGGTCCAGTGCAGATCATGCGGCTGCAAATCCAGCCAGTACTTCCCGGTAATGAGATGTGCCAGGGGGTATGACGCCTGCGTATGCAAGACCATTTTAGGCCCTCCAGTGGTGCCGGAGGTAAAATAGATCATGGCGGGATCATCGTGGCGCGTCGCCGCCGGCGTAAACGCCTCGTTCGCCTCGGCCATGGCCGTCTCATAATCGATCCAGCCCGGCCGCGCCGCGCCGAACACCACGCCGTGCTCTAGCGTCGGACACTGCGCCCGTATCTCATCCACCTTGGGGGCATTCGCTGCATCTACGATTACCACTCGCGCTTCCGCCGTATTGATGCGGTACTCGTAATCCTTCGGCGTCAGCAACACCGTCCCGGGCATCGGGAGAGCCCCCAGCTTCATGATGCCCACCAGCATCATATGCCATTGGGGCAGGCGTGGCAGGACAATCATCACCCCGTCGCCCTTCGTCACCCCCAAGCCTTGCAGCACATGCGCAAAGCGGTTGGACTCGCGCCGGATATCGGCAAAGGTATAGCGTTCTTCCCGCCCGTCCTCGTCCACCCACACCATGGCGAGCTTCTGCGGATCCTCGGCCCATTTGTCCACGACATCAAAACCGAAATTAAACGTTTCCGGCACTTCCAAAGTGAAGGCGCCGTACGCCTCCTCGTAAGACGTCATATTGGCCACGCGTCTGCCCTCCTACTTTTTTTCAATCCGCAATCCGCAATCCGCAATCCGCAATCATCCCCCCTCTTGTTCTTACCGCAGTGCTCGAGGGAGATCAAGCAAAATACGCTTGGGGACACATGACGCAGCGGCTTGTAAGTACCTGGACCGCGCTACCTGGATACATTTTTCCAGAGGAAAGACATAAATTTAATTTTGTTTCCGTACTTATCCAAGCACGTATTGGCGGTTCACCGCTGCGGCGATCAATGCTATGATAGATGGGCTATGCGCAGTCGCCTGACTGTTGCCCCATCGTCTCGCGCCCCATCTTGGGATCACTGGTGTTGATCGTACGAACGCGACGCCCTGTCACCGCGAAAGGAAACGTGTATGCCTCCCTCTTGGACTGAAGACAACGTAACGGTTGCGGATATAGACGTGCATCTCTACCGCGGCAGGGATGGCCCTCCTCTGCCCCTCCTGCACGGCGGCGGAAGCGAATCAGAACGCGACGGAACAAACATTTTATTTGGCGTATGGGCGAGACGGTGCGAGGGCAGCGCGACGGGGTGAAGGCATTCGCCTTTGTGCCGTTGGATTTCGTGCCAGGGGTCAACGGTAAGTTGGACGGCTGATTACGATGTCGCAACAAGGAGTCATAACACGATGGCAGAACAGGAAGGCATTTCCCCGGAACACTTGCGTATCCTGACCGAACGCGCCGGTCTCAACCTCACGGACGCGGAAGTGGTCGATCTGAAGCCCATGTACGACCATTATGCCGCGCTCATCCAAACGCTGCATGAGGTGGAATTGGGCATGGAAGATCTAGCCGTTTCTTTTGCGCCGGATTGGGATCCGGCAAGCTAACCTTGAGGTGTTACGATGCCAGAGACAGAGCTGTGTTACCTCACCATTCACGAAGCCGCCCCGCTTCTGCAGAGCGGCCAACTCTCACCGGTCGAGCTGCCGCGCGTTTTTTTGGATCGCATTGAGCAGCTCGACGGCTCACTGAAGGCGTTCATCACCGTGCTTCCCGAACGCGCCCTGGCCGCGGCCCGCACCGCTGAGGCCGAGATCCTGCGTGGTGACTACAAGGGGCCATTGCACGGCATTCCCATTGCCCTCAAAGACCTCTATGACACCCAAGGCATTCGGACCACGGCCAGTTCGCGTGTCATGGCCGACCGCGTCCCGGCCGAGGATGCGACGACCACCGCCCGCCTCGAAGCCGCTGGCGCCATTCTTCTGGGCAAACTGGCCATGCATGAGTTTGCTCTCGGCGGACCCGATCCCACCAATGGCTTTCCCATGGCTCGCAATCCCTGGAACCTCGACCATATTCCGGGCGGCTCGAGCAGTGGCTCCGGCACCGCCATTGCCGCGGGTTTATGTATGGGGACGCTCGGGTCGTGTACGGGCGGGTCGATCCGCGGGCCGGCGGCGTACTGCAGTATTGTGGGGATCAAAGCGACCTATGGCCGCGTCAGCCGCTTCGGGGTCGTCCCGCTGAGCTGGAGCCTAGACCACTGCGGCCCCATGACGTGGACGGTGGAAGACAGCGCCATCATGCTCCAGGCCATTGCCGGCTACGATCCCAAAGACCCGACCACGAGCCGGGCGCCAGTTCCCGACTACACCGCGGCCCTGCAGAACACGATCAAAGGCTTGACCCTCGGCGTCCCCCGGCATTTCTTTTTTGCCGATGATGCGCGCATTGATCGTGAGACCTTGGAAGTGGTGGAGCAGGCCCTCAAGGTGTTGGCCGAGCTCGGGGCGCAGGTGCAAGAGGTCACCATCCCGACCTTGGCCTACAGCGGCGCAGCGCAGCCGGTGATCATGCTCGGCGAGGCGTTCGCGTATCACGAGCAGGCGCTGCGCAGCAAGCCGCAGGAATTTGGGGAGATGGTGCGGGCCCGGTTTCGTGTCGGCGGCTTGTTTACCTCGTCGGATTATGTGCAGGCGCAGCGCGTGCGCAACGTGCTGAAGCGCGACTACGCGGCGGCCTTGCGGCAGGTGGATGTGATCGTCTCGCCCACCATGTCGAGCCCGGCACCGGCGTTTGCGGAGATGGACAATATGACCACCGCGAGACGGCCCAGTTTTACCGGCCCCTACAACCTCACGGGTATGCCGGCCATTTCGGTGCCGTGCGGCTTTACCTCCGGCGGGTTGCCGGTCGGGCTGCAAATCGCCGGGAAGCCGTTCGATGAACCGACCGTCTTTCGCGCCGCGTATACGTACCAACAGCACGCGAAGTGGTTTGAAAAACGCCCGCCGGTCGTATCGGCCTGATGTCTGTTTCGAAAGGGAGGAGTGGCAGCCTCGTCATCAAGCTCTACCGTCAGGCCACCGATAAGAGGGTACGGCCCCTCTTGCTCAGCAATCCTGCTGCCTTGGGGCGTCGCGATGCACATAATAGAAGGATCATTTATGCCGCAGCTCCTCTCTCGCCTAAAATGCCTGTTCGCCCTTCTCGCAGGACTCGCTGTGGTGGCTTGCGCCACACGCGGTACGGCCCAACTCCAGCAATGGCTCCTCATATGCGTCGGTATGGCTGGCATCCTGGGAGGGGCCTGGTATCTCTATGCACCGAGCCGGCTCACGCCACGCCGGCAGCGGGCCTTGCGGAACGAAGTGGACGTCTTTATCGACTTGGTGCGCCAACTCCATGCGTTGTTCCAGACGGCTCGCGAAGGCCGCATCTACCCCTGGCATGACGACACGCTGCAGACGCTGAAAACGAAGATGCATGAGGCCGTGGAACGCATCGCCTGGGTGGCAGAGGCCGGGGAAGAGATTGCGTCCTCCACACCTGAGGTTCTAGCGCCCGCTGAATCTGAATCGAAACCGGAAGCCACGGGTCTGAGTAAATGATCGGTTTCTCTTCGTGTTCTCTGGCATCCTTCGCGGATCCATTTTGCATCATGTCCGGGAGACGCCAACGGCCTCTGACAGATCGCGCCTAGGGGTTATCTACCATAGCCGACGAAGCAAGCCACATACACCGCTCAAGGGTGACCTCGGTTGCGTATCGCTACCGTGTCGCCGAGGTTGCGCCACTTTCCTGCATAGCCCTCACGCCGGTGACCTGTACACGGCTGCGCATGGGCTGACGGGCCCCATCTTCTCTCCTGGACCTTCGAAAATAACTCTCCCCTATCCTGATATCAACGGAGCCAGAATGCATGATCGCAAGAGCAAATGTACTCCAACCCCGTTCTGGCGCGTCAACCGACCGGAAACTTGGAAAACTCCCCTTCGTCTCGGGTGATAAATTCCAGCACTGTCGGCCGGCCGGCATCGACAGACGCCAGGCCCCTCTGGATGGCGGGAACGATATCTTGAGGGTCAGCAATCTTCTCACTGTAGGCGCCCATGGCTTGCGCGACCTCGGCAAACTGCCCGGACAGGGTTTTGATATTGTACGCTTCCAAGGCCACGGGAAACCGGCTGTTGTCATAAATCGACATGAAAGAGTTGTTGAGGACGATGGTCAGAATTGGGATCTCACAGCGCACCGCGGTCTCGATATCTAGCCCCACCGTGCTGAAGGCCATGTCGCCCATAATGTTGATGACCTGCTTCTGCGGGGCCGCCAACTTCGCGCCCATGGCCAAGCCCAGACTGTAGCCCAACTGCGTCGATTTGCCCCATCCGATGAAGCTGCGCGGATGCCGGGCCTCCCAGAACGGCACCGTATATTCCCTGGCGCTCCCGGACTCATGGGTGACGATCACGTTGTCAAGGTCCACCGTGTGCATCAGGTCCCACACCACTCGGTACGGATTGATGGGCACGTCCGTGGCGCTGAGCTTGGGCATCCACTGCGCCAGCCATTCCGCTTGGGTCGCTTTGATCTCGTCGTGTAAGGCGTAATTCACCGCGTGAGGCGCGCCGGCCTGCCCCTTCAACGCCTCCAACAACTGCCGCAGCACCAGCTTGGTATCGCCCACGACGGGGTGATCGCACTTGTAGTCTTTGTTGATCGCATCCTCGTCGTTGGTGGTGTGCACCATCGTCTTGCCCGGGGGGATGGGAACGGCAAAGTTGGTCTGGGTAAAACTACAACCCACGCCAAAGATCAGATCGGCGCACGTCATGCAGCGATGCACACCTAGGGTGGTGCTCGGGCCGCCCGCCCCGACGGATAGCGGATGCGTCTCCGGAAAGGCGCTTTTGCCGGGCAGCGTGGTCATCACCGGTGCCTGCAGGAATTCGGCGACCTGCACCAGCTCATCGGTGGCTTCCGCATACAACACGCCTTGCCCGGCGTGGATCATGGGCCGATTCGCGGCCAGCAGTGCCTGTGCCGCCCGCTGCACCGCGTCGGGGTCGCCGGCTTGGCGCACCCACTGCGGCGGGGTGTAATCCATCCACTCTTCCTGAAACTCAGCCGTGGCCACATCTTGCGGGATTTCAAGCAACACCGGGCCCGGCCGGCCGCTGCGCAGCTTGGTGAAGGCGCGGCGCATGAGTTCCGGCACGCGTTCTACCATGTTGATTTCTTCGCACCACTTGGTGATTGTCTCATAACTGCGCGTCGGGTAAAAATTGGGGTGGACACCCCGCCGTTGCCGCGCCATGCCGGCGGGCAGAAGCAAGATCGGCACCGATTCCGCATAGGCCTGGGCCACGCCGCCGAAGCCGTTTTCGGCGCCTGGCCCATTTTGCATCATAAACACGCCCGTCCGTTGACCATTGGTCACCCGGGCATAGCCGTCCACCATATGGATACCGGTCCCTTCTTGCCGGAAGACGATGGGCCGGATACCGGCAATAGCGGCGGCTTCTAGCAGTGGCTGGTAAGGGACGCAGCCGATAAACTCGACGCCTTCCCGACGTAGGATATTGGCGATTGCCGTGACGCCGTCCATGATAACGCTCCTCTTTCTCTGGATGCATTCAGTGCATCGAGTTTATCTGGCATGGCCTGTTCTTCGCAACCAGGAGGGCATAATGGCATGTATTCCGGTAGCGACTCGGCTTATAATGAGCCGCTGGTAAAAATGGCGGCAGATGAAAAATGGCTCCGCGAAGGACGCGAAGGGACGCGAAGGGGATGGTTGAAGGAGATCAGCATGACAGCAAGTGGCGACGTCATTGACGCGGACGGGCATATTACCGAAGACGATCAGCAATTGCGGGACTACATGGAGGCGCCATATCGAAACCGCCAAAGCACGATCTATCCACGGGATCACTGGGATCGCTCGCTCGGCGGCACGTTAGGCGAGAGTGCGAAGGATGCTAAGACCTGGCTCGAGGCCATGGATAAGGGCGGCGTGTCAACCGCGGTTCTCTTCCCCACCTCGGGCTTGGGCATCGGCTGGGTGCGCGAGCCGGACTTTGCCGTGGCGGTATGCAAAGCCTGGAACAATTTCGTTTCAGAGGAATTTCAGAAAGTGAGCAGCCGACTCAAAGGGATTGCGCTGGCGCCGTTTCAGGACGTATCTGAGGGCGTCAAGGAACTCCGCCGCGCCGTGCAGGAGCTCGGGTTGGCGGGTGTCATGTTGCCGGCCGTGGGATTGAGAAAACCTCTGGGACATGAAGACTATTGGCCCATTTACGCCGAGGCCGAACGGCTGGACTGCATGGTGGGCGTGCACGCCACGGTGAGGGGTCCGGAGTATTTTGCGGCGGATAAATTCGATCAGTTCATCGACGTGCATACGCTGTCGCACGCCTTCGCCCAGATGATGCAGATGACCAGCCTCGTGTTACGGGGTGTGTTGGACCAGTTCCCAACCCTGCGCATCGCCTTCATGGAGGCCGGGTGCTCTTGGGCGCCCTACTGGGCGGGGAGAATGGACGAGGAGTGGGAGATGCGCGGCAAGGTTGAAGCCCCCTTATGCAAACAGAAACCCAGTGCATATGTCCGGAGTGGACGGGTCTATTTTCATGCCGAAGATTACGAACCCCTCATTGGCGCCACCGCGAATTACCTGAGTCCGGAGGTGCTCTATTTTGCCTCCGATTGGCCGCACTGGGACAGCGAGTTTCCGGAGAACATCGGGCATCTCGGCCAGCGCGAGGATCTCTCGCCAGAGGACAAGCAATGGTTGTTGTCCGAAACCGCCAAAAAGCTCTACAAGCTGGATTAAGCGAGTGGGATGAGACAAAACCTTTGTAACATGAGAGGAGATGGATGATGGACAAACCACGCATTCGGCATATCGCCCTCAATGTTGAGAACCGCGAGGAGCAGGCCGACTTCTACACACGGGTGTTTGGCCTAGAGGAAAAATACCGGGGGCCAAACGGGACGATTTACCTCTCGGATGGCGTCGTGGGGATCGCTTTGATCCATAATCCGTCGATGCCGTGGGGGATTAACCACTTCGGCTTCGAGGTCGAGGACGTGAAGGCCATCGAAGAGGCGACGCAAACCACGGCGGAGGCGAACACGTTTGGCGCGGTGGCCGAGCACTGGATACGTGACCCGGAGGGCAATCGGGTCGATGTCACCGAGCACGGCTGGCCGATCTAATCTGCGCCTGAGACAGAGCGGGTGGCCCAGGGGTGCGGTGCCTCGGGGGTTTGTCCTTCACAATCGGGGAGAGGCCATATTTTCTGAAGTGGTCTGTCCCCGATTTCCTTGCCCGATTTTCCTTGTTGTTGTCCTGGGCCGACCAGGGCGTGAGAATCAGTTTCGGCTGTTTAGGTTACGGACCAGCACGAAGATTGAAACTCTGTCTCGTAGGGACGCCTGAGCATTTCATCTTTGACTGATGTATATTGGCTCCTATGGAATACTTGATATTTATAAGTCATAGTTGAGAAGATACCTGGATTGCTAAGAAGATGGCTGCCGATTGCGAGTCGGTACACGCATCCACGTTTCTGGATGAGACACGCATTGCAGTTGGCGCTAAGTTTGAAGAGGAGATTTTGCAGGCACTTCGAGTCGCGAACGAGTTGGTGGTACTCATGACGCCATGGGCGATAGAACGCCCTTACGTATGGCTTGAAATAGGCGCCGCTTGGCTGAGAGGAATTCCTATTGTTGTCGTCCTTCTTGGACTGACAGTAGCCCAGTTCCACGAGAGAGCAAGCATTCCGGTAGCGCTCATGGAGAGGAATCTGGTACCACTCAATCATTTTGAGAGATATGTCTCTGAACTGCGAAACAGAGTCGCTCACCATCAACGGAGCGGGTAACGCCATGAAGGTCTTTGTCTCTCACAGGCATCGAGACAGTGCATGGGCCAAGAGTTTGGTGAAACACCTTCAAACCAGAGGCTTTGACGTGTGGCTAGACGAACTCGAACTTCGTCCTGGTGACGATTGGGCTGAGCAGATTCGGCAAGCGGTTGTTGAAAGTGATACCATCGTTTCGGTTATTGGTGGTCACCAACCATCCCCGAACGTCCTTGTTGAGATGGGCATGGCTTTGGCACAGGGAAAGCGTGTTGTTCCCATCGTGATTGACGCAGATACAGATATGGCAACGCTTTCCGACTTTGTACGACTTCAAAGTATTCGGACGAATGATGCGGAACAGGCGGCAGAGGCCATCGTTACGCTTGCCTCGCAAGAGTCCGGAGACTCGGTCTGACCACGGAAGTATGGGGTATCTGTGCCTATCACTGGAGATAGCGGTTGATGCCTGCAATCAGTTTGTAGCAGGTATCCATAGTAGGCGTCGGGATGCCAAGTTCTGCTCCCTGCCGCACGGCATAACCCAGAGTCTCTTCCACTTCAAGACGTTTTTTGCCCTGTTCCAAATCTTGCAGGGTAGAAACTTTGTGAGCCGGAGCCTGGGATTCGAACTCCGCACCTCGTTGGCGGATATGCGCGATCGCGTCGTCAAGCGAAAGCTGACTTAAGGTCTTGACGGCAAGAAAAGCGGTATCTTCGAGTGCAATATGATGTGCTGTCGCCAAGTTCGCCATTTCGTGCACCAGGGAGGCGGTAATGGACGCCGTGCTCGGGTCTTGCAAGAACTTATAGGTTTCCATACGCGTCAAGACCGACGGAGCCATGAGACACACGAACAGCGCGTATTTCGACCATTCGAGGGATTGAATCGACGGGGTCACCTTGGCCACAATGCCGGCGCGTTCTAACGTGTCGCCTAGCCTGTGCACACGTTCTGCTAGACCCTGTGGCAACTCTCCCAGATACAACCCGTCGTTCACGGTGAAGCGCACCGTGCCTGAGGGCAGCACTTCTGCACTGAACGCGGCCATCGCTCCCAACACGTCCTCCCACCCAAAGACGTCGGCTAGCTGCTCATTCTTGACGACACCATTCTGGATGGACAAGACACTGCCGACCTGAAGATGCTTAACACTCGCCAGAGCTGCTTCCATGTCATAGGTCTTGACCGTGACGATGAGGACGTCCGCTTCTTGCACCTGAGTTGGGTCTGTGGCCACGGTAACGGGCGCCGTAAAATCCATCAAACCCGTAATCGTAGCGCCGTGCTCCTGCAAGTATGCGGCCCGGCGCCCACGAGCGATGAGGGTGACGTCTTCCCCCGCCTTCGCCAGGTGCGCGCCCAGTACGGTTCCTAATGCTCCCGCTCCCAGAATGACGATGTTCATCGCGTCTGTGCCTTTCCAATACAGGGATAAAATTTGAGCACACTTGCCTATGATAGACCCAAACGGGCTACGAGGGAAGGGCTCATAGCCCGCAAAGCCGCCTCACGTCTAGTACAGGCTGGCGCAAGTAAATCACCCCTTTGAGCACCGCCAGGCTAACAAAATAAGAGTTTGCCAGGGGTACTGCGGTACGCAGTACTAGGCACCGTGATGTCGGCAAGGGGCACGGGCGTATGGCTTGAACGCCGGTAAACAAGAAAAAACTCGAAAAATTCACACGTCACCCTTGAAGATCGTCTTATTCTTGACAAGCGCACGAATCTCGAGAGGCGGCAACAAAAAGGAGATCAAGATGGCCACACGCGTCATCCCGGGTGTCAACGTGCAGGTCCTGCGGGAAATCGTTCCACCTTTGCCCGCACCTTCTGGCGTACTGGGCATTATCGGCGTCGTTCAGACCACGCCGCCACGCTTGACCCCCGTCAGCTCGTTCCCCCGTTTTTTGGAAGTCTTTGGGTCGGCAAGTTCATTTTCGATGCCGGAAGTGCGCCAAGCCTTTCAAAACGGTATCGCCGAGGTCGTGGTGTCACCGGTCGCAGGCGGGACTGCCGGCACGCATGCGCTTCAAGATAGCGCCGATGTGACGGTGGCAACCCTGTCGGCACGAGCGCATGGTCCCTGGTCGCAGAACATCCGTGTCACGGTGGCTCTGAAAGGGAGCGTCGTGGATGTCACGGTGGCCTTTGACGGCATTCAAGAGGCATTTCGTAATATGTCAAGTACGGCGGACTTGATAGCGGCTTTAAACGATGGTTCCGCTTTGGTGAGCGCCACGGCTGGCGACTCGGCGGCCTTGCCCGCCGCCGGCACATTTTCCCTCAGCGCGGGCACTCATCCGGCAACGGGTAATTACAGCGCGGCACTGATACCGCTGGAACTGGATCCCGGAATCGATATGGTGATGGCCAGCATCCAAGATTTTGCTGCAACCGGCTTCGACGCCGATCAAGTACACGCCGATATTGAGGCGCATTGTGCCAATCAGAGCGACGACGCAAAAAACCGCATTGGCTTTGGCACCATTAATCCGACGGATAACAGCAACCCATCGAATATTGTCGCCAAATCAGCGAGCCTGGCCAGCGATCGCTTCGTGTTAGTGGCGCCCCATGGGGTCTTAGGGGCTGTGGTGGGCCTCATTGGCGGGCTCGATTATTTCCGCTCTCCGACGTTTAAGCGGCTGAGCGGGATCACGGAACTCGCGCATGACTATGCCCCCTCGGCACTCAATGAGCTGATCGAAGGCGGTGTGCTGGCGGTGGCCGCACAACGCAATCGCGGCACTGTCATTATCAAAGGTATCGACACCACGGGGCAGACGGGACAAATCAGCGTCACGCGGGTCGCGGACCATGCCGTACGTGGGGTTAAAGGTCTGGCCGATCTGTTTATTGGCACCCTGAATACCGAAGATGGCCGCATTTCGCTGCGCGAAAAGCTCACGGAGTTTTTTCTGGAGATGGAACGCCAGCAGGCGATTGTGCCCAGCACGGATGGTACAGAACCGGCGTTTCAAGTCGATGTGCATTCCAGCCAGCGCGATTTCGCCCTCGGGATTGTGCGAGTCGATATTGCCATTCGCCCCGTACGGGCCATTGATTTTATCTACGCCACGATTCTGGTTGAAGTGGGAGCCGATTGACGCCCCATAGAGGAGTTGGACGATGCCAACGATATTATCGGCAAAAGAGAGTCAGGTGCTTGTGGCTGGCGCACCGATTGAGGGTTTGCAAGCGATTACGTATCGCGTTGACCGCAGTCGCCAGGATATCGCGGCGATCGGCACAGACGAACGTATTGGCGTCGATTTTGGTCTCAAAATCGTCAAAGGGACGCTCACCGTCAAGTCCACCAACGATACGCTCGACACCCTGCTGGACAACAACAATACGTTTCAGATTGCCGCCAATCTCAAAAAAGGCGACCTGACCAAAACCGTCGCGTTTGACGAGTGCTATCTCGACGATAAGCAGGTCGGTCTCGATGCGAATGGTGTCGTTGTGACGACGTACACTTTCACCGCTACCCGTGTGCGAAACGTCTAAGGAGCCGCCATGGCGAACCGCGCCCATATTGATGGCCAGGAATTTGACTATATCCTGTGCCCGGAAGATGCGACCTATCTGTTCCAGGTCGATAACGACCCCTATCGCTTTCGCCAATGGACTTGGGGTGAGAAAAATCGTGTGATCGACGCCGCGGTCGTCACCGATGCGGCGGGCAATCGGTTGCGGCTCGATATCGCGCGCTTTAATGAATTGATGCTCGCGGCCAGTCTGGTGCAGGCCGACACGATTACCCCGCTTAACACCGAGGCGCTACGGCAACTCCATCCCGTTCTAGGAGACACCTTATTGTCGATTGCCTACTGGGTCAACGAACTACCGAGCACGGAAAAAAACATCATTTCCGCCCTGCATAACGCCCAGGGACATCCGGAGCTGACCACCTTTCGGCTGTGTCAGGAATTTGGTTGGACCCCGCGGCAGGTGCAAGCCCAGCGGGCCGTCGACATCGAAAAATTTATTCTCATCCTGAACGAATTGGAACGCATCGCCACACTGGTCCCAGACGATGAGGATGCAACCACCATCTTAATTAGTGATGCGGGAGGGTGAAGAGATGCAAAAACCCCAGCAGCTCGTTCGCGCCGAGCAGCTCGTGCAGCAGGCTGAACGAGCTCTGCACCCCTCGTCTTTTCAGACTCTATCGAGGGTCTTCCTACAATTACGCCAGTTACAAGGGTTGCTCTCCGAGACCGCCCTCAACATCCCGCTCGGCACAGGGGCAGCGAACTGCGCGGCCCCTTCCAACGCAGCGTATGAGCCCATGCAACCGGTTCGTCCGGAAGTCCCCCTGCAGCACCAGATTCGTCCGGAGCTCATCCTTCCACACCCGCCAGGCGCACACCAAGAGATGAACGGACGCGTTACGGAGGCGGCGCCGCGTGCCACCTTTTCCCCAGAGCCAACGACGGGTCCAGTTGAGGGCCTGTCGGTTCCTCTCCGGAGGACGAACCCTGACGTGCAAAGCGACCAGGCGAACCGCGACCAAACTCAAGACAAACGCCGGACGACAGCCGTAGTTGCACGTCTTATCCCGGCGGAAGAATCGGTACCAAATGCGATAGAAGGTGAGCGCACCGCTGACCAACTCGCCATGAGGTCTGACGGATACCAACCGCGTCCTCCCAAGCAACAACCGGGGTCTCGCGTCAGCCCTATGGTGCAGAGGGAAACCAGCACGCCCCCTCTGCAACCCAAGATATCCTCACCCCATGACCTTACCTCCATACAGACGGTCGTGGCCAAGGCCCATTCCAACAAGACATTTCCACCGGGTAGCGCCAACACCGCACCCGTAGTAGGGACTCTCAGCCGTACCGCCAAAAGCGGTCAACTCGGCTTGTATCCGAAAGGCTTGCGGGTCAATCAGCGTGCCGAAGAACGGCCGACACCCGCATTTAGCGCCGCACGTAGACCTGAACCACAAAAGTCAGAGTCGGCGGCCAGCGAGCCGCCGCAAAAGCGCGAACAAGACGAGTCGGTACCTTTACATGCTCTCGACGAAAATGTGCATCGGCTGGCAGAGCAGCTCGAACACCTCCTGCGTGCCGAGGCCCAACGCCACGGGATTGAGATCTAATGGCTGAACCTATCATACCCATGCTCGGCGATATCGAACTACGCACGGTGCAACACATCGAGTCGTTGGAACGGCGGGCGCTCGTGGAACATCGGGTGCCGGGGATGGCGGGCAGCGCCTTTCAAGACCTCGGACGATCCGCAGCTTGCGTCAAAATCACGGGCATCCTTTTCAGCTCTGAAGCCCGAGACGAACTGGAGACATTGCGGCAAAAATTTCAGGCTGCTGAACCGATTTCGTTCACCGCCGATATCACGACAGCCACGGAGATCGTCGACGTTCTGATCGAGGATTTACGGGTGGTTGAAACCGCCGGACGGCCACAGACCTTTGTCTATGACATCATCCTGCGGGAAAGCCCGCCCCCACCCCCACCCATTGACCCGCTCTCCAGTTTGAACACCGATATTGTGGGTGATGCACAGGGTCTCTTTGATGAAGCGCTTGGACTGTGGCAGACGTGCTCAATCAATTAGACCGCATTCCGAATTTTGGCGATCCCACGATACCCCTAACCAATATCTTGTCGGGAGTGGAATCGGCTGTCGAGGAATTGGGAAACCTCCCCTCGATGCTCAACGATTTATTTGGAGAGAGTTAAGATGCCCACCTTGTTTGACAAGCTTGACGAGGCATTAGCCAGCATCCCGCTCGACGACAAAATCGTGGAGGAAGCCGGAAATCTGACCGAGGTTGTGGACACCGTGGCCGGTCTTGTCAGCGATCCACCGACCGATTTCACCACGTTTGCGCAGCAACCGTCTGAGGCCCCGCTGCCCGATTTGAACCTCAGTGGCTCTTTAGCTGACCATCTCAATGCGATTCAAGATGCCTTGCCAAGCGATCTGAGCGAGATCACCGGCTCACTCAGCACCGTTCTAGATAGTCTGAGCAGCATCGTGAACACTGGATTAACCAACGTTTTGGCGCAGGCATTGGAAGCGGTACAAGCTTTGCAAGGAGTACTCACAAGTGACCTGACGGGCGGGCTCAGGCCGGATGGAACGTCACCAAACGGGACGAATACCACACGGATAGACCCTAACGCAGACATAGAGGTATTGGCGACAGACGCAGAGACGATTCGGCAGGGGATTGACCAAACCATCGCAACCCTCGATGAACTTCCCACACCGCTCAATGTGGAAAGTTTCCTCAAGTGGATACAGATGATGTTGGAAATTCCTCGCTCCGACTCTCCCTTCCTCCGCGCCATCCCCATTATCGATGAGCTGCGCGACCCCCTAGACACACTGATCACCTGGGAGAACATGACGCCGCAAGAGATCCTCATGCACGTTGTGGCGAGTCTACAGGACACCAAGGCTTTCGTGCGCCAGAGCAAAGAAGCCGTCCTGGATACACCTCTAATGGCGTTAACCACGCTTTCAGCCCAATTCCAAACCATCTCATTGGCGCAGGTCGCCAACGATCTGAGCAATGGATTAGATGCATTGCGTACGGCAATTGAGAGCGCCGACCTCAGCAGTACCGGCGCAACGATCACCACGATGACGGCCGCGCTCGATCAATATGACACCATACGCAGGGACTTTGAGACCAACGTGCTGGACGCTTTACGCGCGTCGATCCTCCGCATGGAGGACTTGCCGTTTGCTCTAGACCGAAGTTCCCCTGGCAGAATAGGCGGAGGATTAAGTAGATCAACAGGTTGGCCCAATTCAAAAGTCCATT
>CBCXVS010000106.1:0-22401 GCA_965178525.1 uncultured bacterium
CCTCATGACAAAACCCCCTCATGTGTTGGGTCAACCGTTGATACGACATGCAGTTAGAGCTTCACTTAAGGCCATTCCGGGTTGTACCCACACAAAAATACCATATATAATGCGATATGTTTATGTTTTGCCGAAACGATGTAAAGAATTTTGTCCAAGAGAATCTATCGCTTTAGGCAGCCTGGGGCGTGACATAGAGAAAGGATGATGGTGGAACCCGAGCAAGGACATCCTATTCAAGTCGTCGTACACCGGACCGGTCTGAGTCCTCACGTCATCCGCGTATGGGAGAAACGTTATGAGGCCGTCGAGCCCATGCGAACCGCCACCAATCGCCGGCGCTATTCCAATGCGGACATTGAACGCTTGCTGCTGCTACAACGTGCCACCCATTCCGGGCGCAGCATCGGACAAGTGGCCCATCTACCTACCGAGACCCTACGTGATCTGGTGCGCGAAGACGAAGCTGCCATCGCGCCGTCTGCCCCGCCGGCCCGGTCCCCCACGGCGCCTCAGCCTATGCAGGCGTACCTCGATAGGTGTCTCGAGGCGGTGGAGCGTCTCGATGCCAGCGAGATCGAAGCGATACTGCTGCGCGCGCGGGTTGCGCTCAGCCAGCCCGCGTTCATCGAGCAAGTGATCGTGCCTTTGATGGAAGCGCTTGGGTATAAGTGGCATGAGGGATCGTTGCGCATCATGCATGAACATCTGGCGTCGGCTGTGGTGCTCACGTTCATGGGGAATTTGCCAAACGGCATGGATGATGCCACCACCGCGCCAAAACTCATTGTGACAACCCCTCTCGGGCAGTTGCACGAAATTGGCGCGCTCATCGTTGCTTCCACGGCGGCTGCAGATGGGTGGCGCATGACGTATCTTGGAACCAATCTCCTGGAGGAAGAAATCGCCGCCGCGACGCAGCAACAGCTTGCCCATGCCGTGGCCTTGAGCCTCGTCTATCCCGCTGATGATCCCCGCTTATACCAGGAACTGACTGCTCTCCGACGCTATCTCGGAGCAGACGTGGAGGTATTGGTTGGGGGACGTGGGAGCATCGGCTATACGGATGTCTTGACCGCGATCGGTGCGGTGCATTTCGATGATCTGGCTCCCTTTCGCGCCTATTTGGAAACGATACGGACGCGATAACGGCCTTTTCTCCGTTTGAGGCAAGGGCTGCGTTGCTGCATCCGATCATGGCGTATTGATAGAGCGATGTCTTCTTTTTGTTTACATTCCTTGTGACACGACCCTGTGTGGCTCATCTGCCCATGTTTTCTCCCTGCCGGTGGCTAGCTCCTGACATGGGACGCCGATGCACGGATACGGCATAGTCGCTCGTGCGTTGCCACGGCTGCCAGTCCCAGGTCGCCCAGCGCTCCACGAGTTCGAGGCCGGCTCGAATTCCTCCTTCCTCTTCATAACATCTCCGCCTACAATGGCCACGTGGTGGCGAAGAGGCCGCCGCATGAAGCGGTTGCCATAGGCGTTGACACAAAGAGGAGATAGCCGTGAAAAGTCGTGTTGTTGTCGGGATGCTTGTCTGGCTTGTGGCCACAAACCTCATGGGGTGGACCGTGCAAGCGCAGCCGCAAGCGCCTGCCGAGGCCGAGGCCACTGCCGCCTTACCGCTCTCCAAGATCGTCTTATACACCAGCGGCGTCGGATATTTCCAACGCGATGGCCAGATGACAGGGCATCGGCAAATCCCCTTACGTGTCAAGGTTCAGGATGTCAACGATCTCCTGAAAAGCCTGGTGGTACAAGACCAGGATGGCGGCCAGGTGGCTGCCGTCACCTACGATTCGCGCGATCCGATCACGAAAGCGCTCAAGAGCTTTGCCATCGATCTGACGGCGAATCCGAGTCTGGGGCAACTGCTGCTACAGCTTCGTGGGGAACGGCTTGAGGTCGGGACACCAAAGGCGGTGCGGGGCATCATCGTGGGGGTCGAAACCAAACGTGAACACGTCGACGACGACGTGGTGGTTGAGACGGAATATCTTAATGTGTTCACCGATGACGGCTTCCGCTCCCTCCCCATGAATCAGGTGCTGCGTCTGCAGCTCATGAATGACCGGCTCAATGCGGAATTGCAACAGGCGCTTGCCGTCTTGGCGAGCGGACATGACAGCCAAAAAAAGACCGTTATCCTGGATTTTAACGGAACGGGCCGCCGTCGTGTCCGGGTGGCGTATATCACCGCGGTGCCGGTCTGGAAAACGACATATCGCCTGCTACTCTCCGAGACGGAGCCGCCCTTTTTGCAAGGGTGGGCGATTGTTGAAAATACCACGGATGAGGATTGGCAAGATGTGCGCCTCTCGCTCGTGTCCGGACGGCCTGTCTCGTTTGTGATGGATATGTATACGCCCCTCCATGTCGAGCGGCCTGTGGTGGTGCCCGAGCTGTATGCGTCATTACGTCCGCAAGCCTATGGGCAAGGGCTCGACACGGAAGCGGACATGATACAGGGCCGGCGGGCGCAGGCCGCTAAGCCCAGCCGTGGCCCGGCTGCGGCGCGTGAACGCCGCATGATGAAGCAGCGCGCTGGCGTGGCGGCTGCGCCACCTCCCATGTCTCTGGACGAACCGCAAGCGCCGCGAGAGAATCTGGCGCTGCAACAAGGTGTGGTCACGGCCGCTCGGGCGGCGGAACTCGGCGAATTATTCGAGTATACGATCACGGCTCCGGTATCGTTAGCGCGGCAGAAATCCGCCATGTTGCCGATTGTGAATGAGACAGTAGCGGGTTCAAAGGTGTCGATTTACAACGAGCAAGTCCATGCCAAATATCCGCTGAGCGGATTCCGGGTGCGCAATGCGACCGCACTCTATCTCATGCAAGGACCGGTGACGGTTTTTGATGCTGGCGCCTACGCCGGCGACGCACGCCTGGCCGACTTGGCGCCGGGGCAGGAACGCCTGCTGAGTTATGCCATGGATCTGCAGGTCGAAGTCGAGCCTGTGGTGGCGGCAGCGCAGCGGGAATTGGTGAGCGTGAGTCTGCGCAAAGGGGTCTTGGTGGCCACACGCAGGGCCATGGCGGAAAAGACGTACACCGTGCGCAACCGGGGCCGGCAGGCGAAAGTGGTGATTATCTAGCATCCGTTTCGGCCGGACTGGCGCCTCCAGGAGCCGCAGCAGCCGACCGAGCGCACGCGCAACGTGTACCGTTTTGCCGTGACGGTTGACTCGGACGCGAGCGTGAAGCTCGGCGTCCGCGAGGAACAGCCGCGTGAGCACATCGTCCGTTTGTTCGACGCGGGTCCTGACGTGATCGCCCACTACCTGCGGGCGCAACAAGTCAGTCCCGAGATCCAAGCGGCGTTGCAAAAAGTCGTGGATCTGCGTGCTCAGCTCGACAAAACCGCCGCGCGCCGGCAACGGCTCGATCAACGTATTGCGGACATCACTCAGGAGCAAACGCGCATCCGCCGCAACATGGAACAGTTGGCCCGCAACGCGGACCTCTACACGCGGTATGTGAGCAAACTGGATCAGCAGGAAAACGAGATCGAAGCTCTGCGGCAGGAGATCGCAGGTCTCGAAGCCAAACAAGAACAGCAGCGGCAAGCGTTGCAAGACTATCTCCTGGGGCTGGATATGGGGTGAGTGTCGGAAATGTTTACAGTGATTGACGTTTCCTGCTGTTCGCCTTTGTCATTGAATGATAGTTGCTTATCGTACAGCCTAGCCCAAGATAGCCTGAGGGGTCGGAAATGTTTACAGGGTCTGCCAAAGCCTCGAGATAGGCCGGATTCGGTTGCCTGCAAGGCTCTGGGCGACGGCATTGCCGGAATGCCGTCAGAATGCTTTGCACTCACGATAGGTATGAGAGAGATATAAAATTATATAAATCAATGTCTTAAGAGTTTGGCACGGGATATGCCAAAGTGGAGTCACATGATCGAGTGATCGCCATCGCGAGCTTGCAAGTGACGTCCGTGTGCCACTGCCACATGGTCCAATATAGACCTCTTGATAGTTGATGGATACGACCATGCTTACTCTTAATGCCATCGAGCGCGGCTGGTTTGCCGAGACCGGCGCCCATTCAGCCCAGCATTACAATACCGCCACAGGACTCGCCGGCGACATCGGCGTGTTGCGGGCCTTCCTCGTTTTTGACCTGGCATCCCTGAACGTGACCGTCGCACGTGCCACGTTGCGGCTGGAAATCGAAGCGTATTTTAGTGCGGAAGGCTCGGAAACGTTCACGGTATACGGCGTCACGACACCCGCGCGGGCCATGAGCATCTCCTACAGCCCTGGCGCCGCTGCCGGGCAAGCGATTTTCGAAGACCTCGGAACCGGGGCTGTGTATGGCCGCGCGACGGTCACGGCGAACGATGTCGGACGTATCGTTGAGATTGCTTTAACCCCACAAGCCACTGCCGATTTACAAGCGGCCTCGGGCGGTCTCTTTGCGATCGGCATCCAGTTGGAGCCGGCCGACCTGGCCTCAGCCGAGACGGATATGTTGAAGATCGTGCGGTTTAGCGCGGCTGCCGAAGACAGAACGCACCAGCTGCTTCTGGAAACCTCGACAGCGGTCGTGCCGACAGGGGTGGAGCCCGGGACGTTTGGCTTGCACTATGACATTCCGGAGGCGCACGTACCTGACACGTTGCGGGAGGTTGTGGCGACGCAGCCCACCACGATAGAAGCCATGTTACGGGGTGTGCTGAATGTGGTCGTGCAGGTAGAAGAGCCGGCGAACCCTACCGATCCGCAGAGAGTTGCCTATTTGCATGATCTTATCCAACGGACGACGAAGCAGTTGGAAACCTTTGCGACCAATCATGTGCGTGTGGAACAACGCATTGGAGACGTATTGACTGGCAAGACCCACACCGTAGCGCTCTCTGAGAACTGCGTTGCCCTGTTACACGCCCTGGAGCAAGTGAATACCGTCCTGCACGCCAATATCTCCCTGGCGCGCCGGTTCCTCAACCTGATGTGGGAACGGCACGCGTGCGATGGGGAGAATGACGAAGACATCTTCGATTCCGATACCTTTGAGTTGTAGGCTGAGTACACCGTTGCCTACCCACTCTGGAGCCCAGTGTGTAGGCATACCGTAATTCTATATTAGGATGGTACTTACAGAACTATAGAATTAATCTTGATATAAACTTCAAAATTGATAACAGTCTATACATGATTTCAAATACGAGATAATTTTATTCATTAATAAAGTTTATATTTATGTTTATATAATGAAAATCGATGTTATAATGGCATTTGAAATACAAATACAATCCAATGAAGTCGGATGTCCGCCGCACCGTCGTATACGGGGTGGAAGATGTCATCTGCAAGGAGGCAATGATGAAACGGCACGGGAAATACGGCAGAAGCATGCAGGTAAGCGGTTGGGGGCTCGTCGCGGCGCTCGTCTTGGCGCTGAGTGGATTCGTACCGCAGGAGGCCGACGCGAACGGCGCTGTGACCGTTTTACAAGAGGGAAGCCGGATCAAAATCCGGGGGGATGTGCTGGACAATTGCATCCGCATCGTCCATGACGCCCTCACCCTGTTTGTCCAGGGTTGCATGGAGACAACGGTGAATGGCATGGATGCGGGGACGCCGTTTACGATGGCGACGGGCGCGGGCATCACCGGTATTAACATCAACATGATGGCCGGCACCGATGATGTGGCGGTCGACGCAGCGCAGATGCCGAACCTCACACCCGATAATATTTTCTGGACGTTCTTTATGGGGAGTCTGGCGCAAAATAACGACGATATAATCGAGCTCGGTACAGGTTTAGCAGATGGGGACATCAGTGTACTTGGTGCTGCCATCTTCAGCGTCTGGCGGGTTGTGGTGCGGATGGGCGCCGGTGAGGCTGATATGATGATCACGGGCACGGGTATCCCTGGCGACGTCACTGCCATCGCCAACCTGACGTCTATTCTCGATGGTGGGCCGGGAGCCATGGATAGCGTTGGGCCTGTGGCGAGTCTCGCTGGCAATTTCACTACGCCGGGTAATGAGACGATTGAGTAGGAAGACCGGTAGGGATCCGCGAAGGACGCGAAGGCGCGCGAAGAGGGGTGGATGATTCGTAGGAGGTGAGCCATGTGCTAAAATAAAGCCTGAGCCTGAGTGATGCTGACCTCACGGGGAGCGGCGGCCATGAGCAACGGACACGTGTTTATCTCCCATGCCACGGCGGATGACAGCTTTGTCCGTCAGTTGCGCCAGGCGCTTGAAGGCCAGGGTATCGCCGTGTGGGTCGATTCTCGCAACTTGCGCGGTGGGGATCAGCTCGCGCCCGACATCCAACAAGCCATTGTGCAGGCCCGGCAATTCATCGTGGTCCTCAGTCCTGCTACGATCAACTCCCCCTGGGTGCGGTGGGAGATTCAGTGGGCGCTTGAGGTTGAGCAGCAACGTCAGGGGAGGGACTACCGCGTCATTCCGTTGCTCCTTCCAGGTGTGACGCCCGCGGCCTTGCCCCTGTGGTTTGAGGTGGAGCCCGCCGCGATTCCCGTGGCGCGGGAAGTGGGCGGTGTGCGTGAGGCGCTGTCAGATTCTTGCGGCGTTGGGCCTGCAACTTCCCCACGATGTCGAATCGCCGCCGGATGTTGAAACGCAGCCCCTGGAAGAGCTGATATTGGAACTCGTAGACCCCGCTATCCGCATGGCGGGCGGGACGCGCCGCGCCGAGGCCATCGCTACGTTGGTATATCGCCCGGCGAACCCGGCCGCCCGCGAAGTCCGAAGTACACGCTTTGCGTTTACCGCACCTCTGGGGCCTATTGAGGCCGACGATTTACGCTGGTACTTGGAATCTTATGCCCTGTGGCCGACGGGTGTGTTCAAGCAGCGGGCCGAACGCATTGAAGGCCAGCTTCCGGTCTGGGGCCAGCAGCTCTATGACGCGACCCTGGGAATGGAAGCGGCTCAGGAGGCATTGAGCGGCTGGCAGAACGCCGCAGATGGCGCCGAGCGCCGCTTCTCGGTATGGGTCGATGACACGCTCCTACGAACTAACGATGCGCAACAACCTGAGACGGCAAAGGAAGCGGCGGTTGAGCTGCTGGCCCTGCCGTGGGAACTCCTGCACGACCGTCGGACGTATTGGTTCGAGGGCCAACAGGCCGTGCGAATGCGGCGGCGTTTGCCCAATCGTCACGTCCAGCAAGCCCGCGTGACGGCCCTCCCGATCTGTATCCTCCTGGTCAGTCCGCGCCCTGAAGACGACCGCACCGGCTACATCGATCACCGCAGCAGTGCCTTGCCGCTCATCCAGGCGGTCGAAAATCTGGGCGAGCTGGTGGAACTCACCATCCTGACCCCGCCCACCTTCCCGGCTCTGCGCCAGGCGTTGCGTCAGGCTGCACAAGCCGGAAATCCCTTTGATGTGGTCCATTTTGACGGCCACGGGGTGTATGACCGGCGGCACGGGCTTGGACAACTTTGTTTTGAAGATCCCAATGAGACGCAGAAACTGCAAAAGCGTCAGGCCGCGCTCGTCAATGCCGAAGACATGGCGGGTGTGATGCGCGATTCCCGTATTCCATTGGTGCTTCTGGAAGCCTGTCAGACCGCGGTTGCCGAGGACGACCCTCGGGCCTCGGTGGCCGTCAAGCTGCTGGAAGAAGGGGTGACGTCGATTGTGGCGATGAGCTATCGTGTGCTGGTGGAAACGGCCCGGCGTTTTGTGGAGGCATTTTACCAGGAGTTAGCCCGAGGCGCACGGGTGGGACAGGCCATGCTCGTAGGCCAACAAGCCCTTGAGGCCGACACGTACCGGGGCCAGATCATGGGAGCAGGCGCGTTGCATCTTCAAGACTGGTTCGTGCCCGTGCTCTATCAGGAGGAACAGGACCCGCAGTTGTTTGACACGCGCCCGTCCGCCGAGGCGCAGCGTCTGCAACAGCAGCATCGCGCGCGGAATCTGGGCGCTTTGCCTGAACCGCCGCCTCACAGCTTCGTTGGCCGCAGTCGCGCTCTGCTGGCCCTGGAGCGGCTCTTAGTCGACCAGCCCTACGCTGTCGTCGGATCAGGTGGTACGGGAAAAACCGCCCTGGCGGTGGAACTGGCCCGGTGGCTGGTGCGTACGGATCGGTTTCAACGTGCGGCGTTTGTGAGTCTGGAGACGTATACCGACGAGCGTGGGGTGGTGGACAGTCTGGGGCGGCAATTGCTTCCCGATGGGGAAAAGTGGTCGGTGGCGCAGTTTGACGATCTTGAGAAGGCGCTTCAGCCTATTGAACGCGCTCTTCGTGACCAGGGGACCCTGATTGTGCTCGACAACATGGAAAGTGTGCTGCCCGATGCCACGGAAACGCCGCCACCCGGCGCGACGCCCATTGGGGATCTGTTGGCGCTGTTTCAAGGTCTTTTGGATGCGTCTTCTGCCACCCGCCTGGTGTTCACGAGTCGGGAGGGGCTGCCCGAGCCGTTTCATCACCTCCGTTGTGGGGTCCGCCTGAGCGCTCTCAGTCAAGAAGATGCCATCGCCCTGGTGGGTCATGTCCTACGCCAGGCGGGGTTGGCCCCGACTGTGGAGGATGCAGGCGACTCGCAGGAAGAGATCGAAGAGCTGGTGGCGTCGGTGAACTGCCATCCTCGGGCGCTAGTGTTACTGGTGCGGGAGGTGAGTCAGCGGGGCGTCCGGGCGACCACCGACGAGCTGCGGCAGTTGATGAGTGCACTGGATGCCAAACACCCCGGTGAGCGGGAGAACTCGCTGTATGCCAGTGTGGAATTGTCGCTGCGCCGTCTCTCCCCGGAGGTCCAGAAGCAGATCGCGTCTCTGGCCGTGTTTCATGGTGGGGCGAATCTCGCGGTGTGGGGCGTAATGCTTGAGGCCGACCTGGATGTCGTCAGACCAATGGCCGAAGAACTAATTGGGGTGGGGCTGGCGGAGGAGGAACGGGGGTTACACCTGCGGCTT
The DNA here is from genome assembly GCA_965178525.1 of uncultured bacterium. Classification (GTDB taxonomy): domain Bacteria; phylum Tectomicrobia; class Entotheonellia; order Entotheonellales; family Entotheonellaceae; genus CBCXVS01. Next base: position 8,917 of record CBCXVS010000106.1, read on the forward strand.
GATCCCGCCTTGCCCGCGTATCTGCTGGGTGAGATTACGGGCTTGGAACTGGAGCACTGGTACGGATGCTGGGCCGAAGGGATGCGGGCGCTGAGCGGTTTTCTGACCGAGCAGCGACATCAGGACGTCGAACTCGCCCACCACCTGGCAGTCTTGGAGTTGCCGAACCTACTGGCGTGGTTAGCGTGGCTACAAGCCCACAAGACCCAAGAGGAGGTGGCGCTTCAGGCCGTGAATGTGGAAGGACTGCTTGCACCTTTGGGACGTCCTCGGGCGTTGGCCCAGGTGGTGAAGATACGCCAGGAGGCAGAACGGGGGTTGGATACCTGGGGGTGTGCTCGCTTTGAGGTAGAACGGGCAAGCGCGGAGAGACTATTGGAACGAGGTGACCTGCTAGGCGCCCTGAGCACAGCCGAGCACCTCCTCCGGAGCTGCATGGAAGCGGATGACACCGCGTATACAGGGGCGGCCTATGAGGTCGCACTGGCACATGTTCTGCTTGGAAGAATACTGCAAATGGGTGGTGGTGCTGAAGCGGCGCTATCATACTTGGATGAGGGGCAGAGGCGATTTGAGGCGCTTGCCGAAGCAGAGAATGACGCAGCTGCACGGATGGCGAGCGTAACCATCACCGAACGCGGGGATTGCCTAATGGCTTTAGGGCGACTGGATGAGGCCGCAACCGCCTATGAGACGGCTATCAAGCGGGATGAGAACCATGGTCGGCGAAGAGATGTCGCCGTCAGTAAAGGCCAACTCGGAAGTATCCGCATGCCGCAACGACGTTACGCCGAGGCACTGGTCCTCAATACCGAAGCCCGAGAGACATTCGAGACCCTGGGCGAGCCTGGCGGCGCTGCGACCGCGTGGCATCAAATCGGGATGATCCACAGAGAGGCTGGACAGTTTGAACAGGCCGAGGCAGCCTACCGGTAAGCACTGGCGATTTGGGTACACCAACAAGACCTCGTGAATGAGGCCAATAGCCTGCTCGAACTGGGTAATCTTTATTATGCCATGGGGCGTTTGGAAGAGGCTGTGTCCTTCCACCGGCAGGCAGCGGATAGTCATATCACGCTGAAAAATCCGTTTGGCGAAGGACGAGCCCGCAACAACCTCGCCAGTGTTCTCATCCAGTTGCAGCGTTACGACGATGCCCGGCACGAACTGCAATGCGCCATTGCGTGCGGAAAGTCCTACGGCCGCACCGCCGAACCCTGGAAGACATGGAACATCCTCCACGATCTCGAACACGCCGCTGGCAACCCCCAGGCCGCTGCCGATGCCCGGCAGCAGGCGATGCAGTGCTATATGGCGTACCGCCGTGACGGTGGGGAGGATCAAACAGGACGCGTGCGACTGTACACCTCGGTAGCGCAAGCGATCCAGCAAGGTGAGACAATCAAGATGGCGCAAGATCTCGCCCAGCTCGCAGAACGCGAAAACCTTTCGTCTCAGAGCAAGGTCTTGGCTGCCAAACTCCAAGCCATCCTACACGGTAACTGCGACCCAGCACTCGCTGCGGACCCTGCCCTGGACTATGCTGGCGCCGTGGAATTGCAACTCCTGTTGGAACGCCTGATGGCTTCCTGAGGCTCGGCCAACGCTGAACGTCTCAGCCGGAACGGGGCAGCATCAAGGACGTGAGCTAACGGGGAAGCTATGGAAGTCGGGGATGGGTCAAAATGGCGTGAAGGTAATCCTCCAAAGAAAATGCGCATCACCCCATTTCCCAATTGAACTCTATCTCCTATAATCTGTGCGGATTTATGTGAAACAATTATTCCTCTTGGAGACCGCGTATGACCTATGATGTCATCCTGAGAAAAAAACAAAATAAATATGTTGCCCGGGTGCGAGACTGGCCCGAATTGGTCATTGAAGCAGACACTCGTGAAGCGGCGATTACGGAGGTGAAAGCCCTATTGGCGGCCTATCTCAGCCAGCCATCTGAGATCATCCGGATTCATCTGGAGCCCCCCGTCTCTGAACAGCATCCCTGGTTACAATTTGCCGGTATATGGTCGGACGATCCGACATGGGATGAGTTTATCGCAGAAGTCACAGCCTATCGTCAAGAGATCGACAATCTGGATACGGAGGCATGACGGTCCTTTACCTTTTGGATACCGATCATATTTCCCTACTCCAGCGGCATCATCCTTCTGTCATCTCGCGCATTGCCTGTATACCTCCGGAAGCCATCGCGGTCAGCATTGTGTCGGCCATGGAGCAAACACGAGGACGCTTGGCACAACTGCACCGGGCTCAAACAGCGTCGGAGGTCGTCAACGCGTTTGCTCGTTTTCAGGAAGTCTTACATTTTTATCGTACGGTTCCCATCCTGCCCTATGACGATGGCGCTGCTGCACAATTTACCCGCCTTCGTCAACAACACCCCCAACGTCCGGGAACCCAAGACCTCCGAATTGCCGCCATTGCCCTCCACCATGGCGCGATCGTTGTGACGCGCAATCAACGAGATTTTGCCCGCGTCACAGGCTTGCAGATTGAAGACTGGTCTGAGCTAGCGTCTTCCTAGCGTTAAGGGAAGACTCAACACCGCCTATGCGAACATCAATCGGCCTTTGGGTTTGGGGACGGCTCGACCCAGCTCCTGTGCTGTCTCTATCCATTCCGTAATCATCACTTGCACGTTCGCGAGGGTTTCCTGATACGTCTCGCCATCTGCCGCACAGCCAGGAAGTTCCGGGACCTCCGCAATGGAGGCGTTGTCTTCCTCGCGCCAATAGGGTTGTTCCCCAATAGTTAATGAGGTAGGCTATCCTCCCCCAAACGATGGAGGGAGCCCAGCCAGGTCATTGGTTATCCGAGATGATCGGCAGATGAAAGCCTTAACCGGTGTGTCTCAGACGCAATTTGACTTCTTGCTGCCCGCCTTCAGCCACGTCTATCAACAGGCTCAGCAAAAACGCTATGAGGAGGGTGTCCAAGCTGGCAAACGCAGCCGAAAGCCGGGTGCAGGTATCAAAGGCAAATTACCCACTCTGTCAGACAAACTCCTGTTCGTTCTATATTATTACAAGACGTATCCGACGTTTGATGTTCTTGGTGCACAATTTGGTATGGTACGTTCGAAAGCGAATGAAAATCTCCATAAGCTCTCTCCCATCCTGTATGACACGTTAGTGCAGTTAGACCTCATGCCTTATCGAGAGTTGAAGACCCCAGAGTCGTTGAGGGAGGCGTTGTCAGGTGTGGATCAACTGATTATTGATGCGACTGAAAGAAGCTATCGCCGGTCACAAGATGAGACGACCCAACGTGAACACTATAGTGGTAAAAAAAAGCCATACGCTGAAAAATACAGTGATGTCGATGCCGGATAAATGGATCGTCTTTCTGGGCCGTACGTTTAGTGGTCACAACCATGATTACAGCATGTTAAAACAAGAGTTCCCACCGGACTTAGACCGGTTTAGTGACGTAGAAGTTTGGGTGCACCTGGGTTATCAGGGGATTCAGTCGGACTACAAAGGCGAAATGCTTGAGATTCCACACAAGAAACCCCGGAAGAGCAAGACGAATCCGACTCCAGAATTGACGGCGGAGCAGCAGGCGGCGAATTATGCCGTGAGTCAAGTTCGCATCTTGATCGAACATGCCATCGGCGGTATGAAGCGTTTCAACATTTTGGTGCAGCGTTTCCGCAACCGCAAAGATCACTTTGAGGATGATTCGGTGGGCATCTGGGCTGGGCTAGGGAACCTGATCTTATGCTATTGAGGAACAACTCTAATAGAGGATGATCTCGTATTTATAGTTCTCGTTCCGCAATAATGACATCCGATAGCGAACCGTTTACCTTGGACAGAATCTCACGCGCCTCCTCAAGGCTCGGAGCGTCTTGCGACTCACGGGCACACCATGCTTCAAATTCGGTGTCGATCAGGTCGGCCAACGGGTCTCCCTGCTCTATGGTGATTCGTACACGTTGTTGTTCTTCCAACTCCAGGGGCTCTAAGGGCCGGAGAACACCCTTTTCATACACGGCAACAATCTGTTTCGTCATCACAACCTTTCAATTCCTTATCAAACCGCACAGTCCCCCACTGCGGTTCAGTCGCAGCCATAGAGAGCATCCTTCCATCCTTCGGGCGCACGTCCTGTTCTCAGACAATGAAGGGCGTTCGCATCTGGGCAAGGGCAATATGGTTCTGTTTCCGTTGGCCAACATCCGTTATTCCGGCCAAAAGCTCTGGTCTAAAACCTCTTCCACCGTCCACGGGCACACCCGCGGGAAAGCCGTCTCAGCCAACCCCGTTTCCTCCGCCGCGTCCTGGATGCACCGGCGATAGCGCTGCGCCATGAGCGCCGGGACGCGGGGGCGCAAACTCGGACTGTCCGCCAGCACATCTTCGATCTCCAGGCGCTGCGTGCGAATGGTACGCCGCCAGCTTGGGCCGCGGCCTTCGGGCTGGTAAGCCCATTTGATCAGGTGCATCACCAGCACCTGAAGACGGCTACCGAGTTCGCGTCGATCCCGTCTGCCCAAGCTCTCGATCTCCTCCGCCAGATTCTCGGCGTCGAGTTCGTGATACGCACCCTCACGCAACACGGCTGCCTGGTGTTGCGTCCACGCGTAAAAGTCATCATCGTAACCGAGATAAGCTTCCGTCATAGGACGTCCGTTCCTCTCCTAACCAGGTACATCGCGAACCGGGCAGTGCCCCCTCCATATGGCCTCTGCCCGGCCCACTCAACCCTAACGGCTCTCGGCTCACAACACCGCTTCCGCCATGCGCTCCAACTGTTCACCCATCTCGGCTTCCGTCTCCACGTGCTGCGGCGGCCGCACCACCACCCGATCCGCCCCGGCATTCAGAAACGACTGCACCACAGCGCGGTCCGGCTCCTGGCCATAGACCGAAATGGTAATCGACTTCGGATCCCGCCCCGCCTTGGCCGCCATGTCGTTCAGCATGCCCCGGCTCGTTTCCACCTCCGCCGGCGTGACGCGGTTGGGCAGCCAGCCATCGGCATGGTCCACAATGCGGCGCAGCACATTTTTCGCCATGCCGCCGACAATAATCGGTGGGTGCGGCTTCTGCGCCGGTTTGGGGAACGATTTGACCGGCGGGAAATCGAAATAGCGGCCATGGTATTCCGCCTCGTCCTGGGTCCAGAGCGCCTTCATCACCTCCAGCGCCTCGCGCGTCTGCGTCCAGCGGTGTGGGAAGTCGCCACCCATGAGTTCGGTTTCCTCTCGCAGCCAGCCGGTGCCAATGCCAAATAAGAAGCGGCCGCCGCTGAACAGATCGAGGCTGGCAATCTCCTTGGCCAGCAGGAGCGGGTTGCGCTCGGGAACCAGGGTGATACCCGTGCCGAGTTTGATCGTGCGGGTTGCGCCAGAGGCCCGAGCCAGCGCAATGTACGGGTCGGTAAAATGCGAGTACGTCCAGGGGATCTCACCGCCCGTGGCGGGGAAGGGGCTGGTGCTGCGGACCGGGACGGCCGGATGTTCGGCGTACCAGATCGACTCGAAGCCCAGCTCTTCGGCTTTTTTGGCCATGAATGCCGGATCGATCGTATAGGCCGGCAGGGGAACGGATGTGCCAATGCTCATGAGACCATGCTCCTATGGGATGACGTGAAATCTGACGTGGAACTAGGAATTGCCGTGTCGCTTCCTCTATAATAGCAGGTCGATACGTCAGACCGCACCAACCTTGCCGGAGGTCATGCCATGACCGGAGTCAACGGAGACTATCTCCTCAGTCCATATCGCGTCCTCGATCTCACGGACGAGCGGGGGCTCCTCTGCGGGAAGATTCTGGCCGATTTAGGGGCTGATGTCATTCAGATCGAGCCGCCGGGTGGGAGCACGGCCAGACATATTGGCCCGTTCTATCACGACGAGATCCATCCCGAAAAAAGCCTGTTTTGGTGGGCGTACGCCATCAACAAGCGCGGCATTACCCTGAACCTCAAGAGCGCCGATGGCCAACAGCTACTGCAACGGATGGCGTCGGAGGCGCACTTCCTCATCGAATCGTTTCCGCCAGGCTATCTGCATCGCCTGGGTCTGGGGTACGAGGCGCTCGCGGCGATCAATCCCGAATTGGTGCTGGTGTCGATCACGCCATTCGGTCAGGATGGGCCGTACGCGCAGTATAAAGCCACCGATGTGGTCGGCATGGCCATGGGCGGCCTGATGTATCTCACGGGCGATCCCGACCGTGCGCCGGTGCGCGTCGGCTACCCGCAATTTTACCTGCATGGCGCCGCGGCCGGGGCCACGGGCGCCATGCTCGCCCACAGCGCGCGCGTGCGCACGGGCCAGGGGCAACACGTCGATGTATCCTGCCAACAGGCGGTGGCGCGATCGCTCGCCCATGCGCCGCAATTTTGGCAATTGGAAAACCTCATTCTCAAACGTCTGGGCGCCTTTCGGCAGGGTGCGGGCGACAGCAGGACCCGGGTCAACTGGCGTTGCCAGGACGGCTATGTCAACTTCATGCCGGGCGGCGGTGGCGCCGGGAGCGCCCGCAGCGTGCGCGCTCTGTTGGCCTGGATGCGCGAGGAAGGCAGGCCCAACGACGAGCTGGAAGCCGTGCCGTGGGAGGATCTTGGCTATGGCTCCGGACGCGCTGAAGTCATGGACAAAATCGCGGACGCGGTCGGGCAGTTTTTTGCGGAGCGGACGCGGGATTACCTGGTGAGCGAAAGTGCGAAGCGGCGCGTCATGCTATTTCCGGTGGCGACCGAGCGCGATATTTTGACGCATCCGCAGCTCGAGGCGCGGGGATATTTCGAAGACATCTCACACCCGGAACTCGATACGTCTGTCACCTATCCCGGGCTGTTTATCAAAGATGAAGGGGGCTCGCGCCTGGGCCTGCGCCGACGCCCGCCTTTGATTGGCGAGCACAACCTGGAGATCTATCAGGGGGAACTCGGCCTCACGCCTGCGGACATGGCGACGCTCAAACAAGGAAAGGTCATCTGATGCCGCCACAAGCGCTTGAGGGACTCAAGGTGTTGGATTTCTGCTGGGTGGCCGCCGGCCCCATGACGACGAAGTACCTGGCCGAACATGGCGCCACGGTGGTGCGGGTGGAGTCGGCTAAGCGGCCGGAATCGCTGCGGCGAGCGGCGCCCTATGGCGGCGGCGTCTCCGGCATCAACCGCAGTGGATATTTTGGCAATTACAATGCCAACAAGTACGGTATCACCCTGGATATGGCCCATCCGAGGGCCCGAGAGCTGGTCTTGCGCATGGTCGAGACCTGGGCCGACATGGTCACGGAGAATTTCACGCCGGGGACCATGGAGGGGTGGGGATTGGGGTACGGCGAGCTGAAGCAAGTCAATCCCAAGCTGATCATGTTCAGCGCCTCTATGCTAGGGCGCGGCGGTCCGTTGGAGAAACAACCTGGCTTCGGGGCAGTGTTGTCTTCACTCGCCGGATTGACCAATATTACCGGCTGGCCGGACCGCGGACCCGTCAATCCCTATGGGGCGTATACGGATTTCATTGTGCCTCGGTTTGCCGTGGCGTCGATCCTCGCGGCCCTGGACTACCTCCGGCGCACGGGCGAGGGCACGCATCTGGATATGTCCCAACTTGAAACGTCCCTGCACTTCTCGTCGCCCTTGCTGTTGGACTACGCCATCAATGGCGCCGAGCCGCAGCGCAAAGGCAATCGCGATGCCGGCACCGCCCCGCATGGCGTCTATCCGTGTCAGGGTGAGGACCGCTGGATCGCCATGGCCTGCTTCAGCGACGGCGAGTGGCAGGCCTTGCGCCAGGTCATATCGCCAGAGGGTAATGGCTGGGCTGATCAAGACCGCTTTTCCAGCCTTCTGGGCCGCAAGGCAGACGAAGATGAACTCGACCGCCTGGTAGCAGACTGGACGCGAAGCTGGGAGGCCAAGGCGCTCATGCAGGCCCTGCAGCAAGCCGGGGTTCCGGCCGGTATGGTGAACGACACCCGCGGCTTGTTTGAAGATGAGCAGTTGCAATATCGGGAGCATTTTCAGTACCTCGATCATGCTGAAATCGGGCGTTATGCGAGTGAGAAAAGTGAGTTTACGCTTTCCCGCACGCCGGGGAAATTGGACCGGCCAGCACCGTTGATGGGTGAGCATACCGCGTATGTGCTAAAAGAATTCATCGGCCTCACGGAGGCCGAGTATCAGTCTCTCAAAGCCGATGCCGTGCTGGAATAGGGCTAGAGGAATCGTCGCAGCGAAGACCAAATCATGGAGGAGCGTACGTATGCGTGGCGTGATATTTAAAGGGAATCGAGAAGCCGAGATCCGCGAGTTTCCGGACCCCCATGCCGGTCCGGGTGAAGCGGTGGTGAAAATCCGTGCCTCGGGACTTTGTGGCACCGATCTGCACCGCTACCGTGGACCAGAGCCGACCGAGATGATCACCGGCCATGAGCCCTGCGGCGTCATTGCCGAACTCGGACCCGGTGCGCCAGATGGGCTTGCGATTGGCGACCGGGTCATGGTGCACCACTACCGTGGTTGTGGCGTGTGCGAAATTTGCGCTATGGGATACGAGCAGCTCTGTCCGCAAGGCCGCATCACGTATGGCGGGGGCACGGGACACGGGGCGAATGCCGACTACATTCTGGTGCCGGCGCGTACGTTGGTGCACTTGCACGATGATCTCTCGTTCGAAGCAGGGGCGGCGATTTCGTGTGGCACGGGCACGGCGTGGAACGGGTTGAAGAAAATGGACATCTCGGGCCGCGATACCGTGGCGGTTTTCGGGCAGGGGCCGGTGGGTCTGAGCGGCACGCTCTCGGCCAAGTGGATGGGCGCCCATGTGATCGGCATTGACATCGTCCCGGAGCGCCTGGAGTTGGCGCGCGAATTGGGGGCGGATCACGTCATCAACAGTCGTGATGTAGACCCGGTTGCGGCCATCCGGGATTTGACCGGTGGCGCGGGCGCTTCCGCAGTGTTGGAGACGTCTGGGAATCCGGGCGCCCGCACGCAGGCCGTGCAGAGTCTGCGCGCCTTTGGCCGCTGTTGCTATGTGGGGGTGGGCGGCCCCGCCACCATCGACTTCAACCAGGATATCATTTTCAAGGTGGCCACCATCTACGGCTCCTGGACTTTTAGCAAGTCGGAGCTCCTGGAAATTGCGCGGTTCATGCTCGACGCGAAGGTGCCGCTGGAGAATTTGATTACGCACCGCTACACTCTGGACCAAGCGGTGGAGGCGTTCCGTACGTTTGATAGCGCGACGACGGGAAAATGTGTGTTTGTGATGGAGGAATAGCACGGGCTGAATGTGGCTCCTTCTGGGGTAGTCTCCAGCCTTTTCCTCCATGGGGTGAGCGGCGGTTCCTTGTAGGAGCCGCCTTTTTTTGCTATGGAGCACCACCGATAATGGGGCTAAACCCGTCTGCCCGAAGCGTATTCGCCTCGGGGTCGATCGAGTTGCCGGCCTCGTCAATGATGGCCTGACCCAGCATGATCGTATCTCCCTGGCTGACCGACCCCGAGGTGAGGGTGAAAGAGAGTTCGACCGTTGTAGGACCGTCGAAAAATGGGACGGTGACACCTGTCACCCTATAGCTATCCGCATCCACAGAGCCGAGGGTATAATGCGCTTGATCCGTCAATACGGTCGCCTCCATCTGCTCAGTAAACCCGATCCGTATGCGAAAATCTCCTGCCGCGGCTCCTGCCTCCCAGAATGGAAACGTGTCATTAAAACTAGACCGAAGTTCCCCTGGCAGAATAGGCGTAGGGTTAAGTAGATCAACAGGTTGGCCCAATTCAAAAGTCCATTTACATGGGAATAATCCAACCTCCTGAAACGACATGGCTTATGGTCATACGTTTGCAGACGATGTCAAGCCCATGGTGCAGAATAGGAGCGAAAATTTTGCGATTTACAGGGGAACAAAGGTCAATTCGTTTCAGGCTTTTGAGTTTTTATTTCAACAAGTTGTCGCCGAATCACGGGAGGAACTTCGGACTAGGGCTCAGCGGCGGCTATTTCGGCTATTGGAAATATCCGCCGGAGAATTGATCGGCGTTTCCCAATGATGAGGGATCGGTTGCATGCGCGAAGAATACGACGTCATTATCATCGGGGCGGGCATCGTCGGCGCGCTGATGGCCTGGAAGCTGGCGCTGCAGGGCGTGCGGGTGCTCATTCTGGAGGCTGGAGATTATGGTCCCGAGGACGCCAGTGGTGACGACCTGCAATCTCGGCTCAAAAAGGTCGAGCAATGGGCCCTTTCGGCACCACGCATCCCGAGTTCACCTTATACCGGCACGCGGGCCGATGAGAAGGTGCCGCGTCCGATTGTCACCGCCATTGCCGACAATTATTACGATCAAAGCGAGTCCCCTCAAGTCTATTGGAGCAACTACGAACGGCTAGTCGGCGGCTCCACCTGGCACTGGCTGGGCAACGTGCCACGCCTGCTTCCCAACGACTTCAAGATGCGCACGCGCTATGGCGTCGCGGTCGACTGGCCCATGACGTACGACGATCTCGAACCTTACTACGTGGAAGCGGAACATGCCATCGGCGTCGCCGGCGACCACGCCCAATGGGATGGCGTACACGGCGCCTATCGCAGCAAGCCGTATCCCATGCAAAAAGTGTGGGAGTGCTATGGCGATGCGGTGATCAAGGCGCGGCTGGCCGGGAAAAGCATTCGCGGCGCGCCACTCGACGTCCTGCCCACGCCACAAGCGCGAAACTCCGAGCCCTTTGACAACCGGTCGCCCTGGGCGGGAAACTCGATTTGTGTGCCTATCTGCCCCATCCAGGCCAAATATGACGCCACGGTGCATCTCAAGAAGGCCATCGCCATCCAAGACGACGTGCTGCAACCTAGGTGCGTCGTCACGCGTTTGGAGACCGGCACGGACAACCGCGTGAGCACGGTGCATTATCAGCAATGGAGCGCCGACCCCAACGTGCCGGACGAAGCCAAGACGGTGACCGGACGCATGGTCGTGCTGGCCGCCCACGCCATCGAGAGCGCCAAACTCCTGCTCATGTCGGCGGTCGCCAATCGCAGCGACCAAGTCGGGCGCAACTTGATGGATCACTTGCAAGGCTACGGCGGCGCCATTCTGCCCGAGCCCGTTTTTCCCTTCCGCGGCCCGCCGACAACCTCCGGCATCGACGTGTTTCGCGACGGCCATTTCCGCTGCGACGAAGCCGCGTTCCGCATGTCCATGGGCAACGACGGCTGGGGACGGCAGGAAACCCCATACGAAACCGTTAGCAAGCTGGTACGGGACGAAGGCGTGTTTGGCCCCGAGCTGAAGCGGCGCATTGCCGACCGCATGACGCGGATGTTCCGTATCAGCTATTCCACCGAACAGCTTCCCGACCCGGAGAATCGCGTCACCTTGTCCGGGCGCCAAGATCCGATAGGTCTGCCCCGGCCGAAAATCGTGTACACGGTCGGCGACTACAATCGCCGTGGCTTTCGCACGGCCAGGCTGACCGTGCAGCAAATCTTCGACTATCTGGAAGCAGAGGAGACCGACATCCGGTATCCCGAGGACAAACGGTATTCCGGTGCCGGCCACATTATGGGGACGTGCCGCATGGGCCACGATCCCACGACGTCGGTAGTTAACGCCGAGTGCCGAGCCCACGATCACCCGAATCTCTACGTCGTGGGCTCGGCTGTGTTTCCGACCGGTGGTACCGCCAATCCGACCCTCACGGTTGCGGCTCTGGCCCTGCGCGCCGCAGATGCCGTGAACAAGCAATTGGGAGCCGAATCCTAATCACGTCAATCCGCGCACCAAGAAAGATATCCGGCGATGGCACAACCCAAAACCTCTGTGAAAACATCGCGGTCCGACTTGCTCAGCCTACTCAGTCAGGCATGCGAGTTCGAGCATGGCCTCGCGTGCTAGTATCTCTTCACCGCCTTCACGCTGAAGCAAGAGATCAGCGAAGGCATGACATGGCGGCAGCAGCAACTGGCGCGGCGCTGGGCCGCCGGCATTTTTGCCGTGGCGGCAGAAGAAATGCTGCACCTAGCGCAGGTGTGGAATCTGCTTGCCGCCATTGGCGGCAACCCGTATTACTGGCGCCCGAATTTTCCGGTCACGTCCAACTATTATCCCACGGGATTGCCGATTACGCTGGCACCCTTCCGGATCTCGACTTTGACGCGATTTGTGCAATACGAACTGCCCGACGAACAACAACGCCACGCCGTGTGCCGGGAGCTGGGGATCACGCCGGCCGACGGTGTCGCGGCTTACGGCTCGGTGGCGGAGCTGTATACCATCATACGCGACATCGTGACGTCCATTCCCGAAGCGGACCTGTTCATCGGCGTCAAAGCGCGGCAAGTCGACGAAACGCTGGCCGATTTTCCCACGCTGATTCAGGTGGTCGATCGCGCTTCGGCACTGGCCGCTATTGATCTCATCAAAGAACAGGGCGAGGGCTTTAAAGCAACCGCCGCCACCGCGGATGATCCTTTCGAACGGTTGGACGTCGACCGCGACGGACATTATGGTGTGTTCCGACGCATTCTGCAGGAGTACCAAGCTGAACTCGCACGCGCGGAGCAATCGAGTGAACCCTTTGAACCCGTTCGTGATGTCATCGAGAATCCGGTTTGCAAGACGCGATCGGACGATGGCGTGATGCTGGTGACGCAGCCGCAGGATGGCGGCGAGGACGTTGGGCGCGTCATTCAGGATCCGTATACGCAAGAGGTGGCGGAGCTTTTCGACCGCGTGTACCTCTTGATGCTGAGGCTGTTGCAGTACGTGTTTCGCAACAGCACAGATGACACAGTGATGTTGCGCGCCTTCTCTCAAACCGCCATTGGCTTGATGCCAACGTTGATCAAGCCCCTGGCCGAGACGCTGACGCTCCTGCCGGCCGGCGAACCCTGGGGCGCCAAAACGGCAGGGCCGGCGTTCGGCCTGTCTCGCCATGTCACTTTGCCGGAGCACCCGGCCACGGCCTCGCGCGTCGTGCGGGAACGCCTACAGGAACTGATCGCGCGAGCCGCGACGCTTGCTGACGACGACCGCGCCCCACGGCAATTGCTCCACGCGCGCCACAACTTGGAACGGTGGGCTCGACAGTTGCCATAACGGCGTGTCTCCGGCAATCTACCCCTACGTGAACAGCCGCGTCTAGCGGCCAGTTGCCCCAATTCTAGAGCCAAAAGAGCTTTTGTAGCAATCTATCGCGTGCCCTCATCCCCGCCCTCAGGTGGAGGAGATGCCTCGGTGTTCGGTGGCTTTTCTTCCACGTCGATGACGTCCTGTACGGATGCGGTCTTGCGGGCAGTATCACGCGCCAGCATGGCATCGACCACGTCCTCAGGCAGATAAAAGCCTGCGTGCCGTAGACGGACGACAATAGTGGGGAAGTCGAGGAGACCCCATCGGGTAGGGGCATCATGTCGCCATGCCCCCCCCTCAGAACCGTGCGGGCGACTTTCATCGCACACGGCTCAAGCAAACCGGTATCCTTCACGACTTCCTCCG
>CBCXVS010000107.1:0-22338 GCA_965178525.1 uncultured bacterium
AAATGGACTTTTGAATTGGGCCAACCTGTTGATCTACTTAACCCTCCGCCTATTCTGCCAGGGGAACTTCGGTTTAGAGGTCGCACCAGAGTAGATTGAGCACAGGAGGCAGCTATGTCACACGTATCGATGCAAGAAACCATCGGCGCATCGGCCGCTGAGGTCTGGAAAACCATCAGCGATTTTAACGGGGCGGGGACGTATATCGGAGGCATCGCCAATAGCACCATGGAGGGAGAAGGCGTCGGCGCGGTGCGGACGATTACCATGAAAAACGGCGGTCAAGTCCGCGAGCGCTTGGAAAGCTTCGATCCCCAGACTTGCACCCTCAGCTATGCCATTATCGGTGGCGTGATCCCCCTGGAGAATTATCTGTCCACCATGGAGGTAAAAGACCTCGGGGATGGGCAGTCCACCCTGGCGTGGTCGTCGACATTTGAGCCCAAGGGGGTTTCGGAAGAAGAGGCGAAAACGCTCGTCGAGGGTATTTACAACGCGGGGTTTAAAGGGCTAAAGCGGCTGTATGGCGGATAATCGGAGCCGCGAAGGACGCGAAGGGGCGCAAAGGAGAAAACAGAGGAAAGGGTGAGGAGGAAAATGAGTTGACGCGGCGGTAGGTATGCGGCAAGATGGGGCGCGAAGGCAGTCTTTTCGCTCATTGGTGTATCGTGCAGGGAGGGCAATGCCATGTGTGGTCATTTTCTCGAATATCGCACGTACCAATATCTGAAGAGGCCGAACGTTTTGTGGCGCTGCAGCACCTGTGGCCGGGAGTCGTCCGCACCGATCGATTGCTGCAACCGCCCCGATTTTGAAGCACTCCGGAGTCCCGGTATGGCGTGCATTGTGATGCGCAAGCTGATCAACGGCAGCTCTCAGCTCCTGACCCGCATACGTGCCATCATGCGCCGCCGTCAGCGGCCTACTTTGCAACCCATCGTAGAACCGGGCCGCGAGTATGTCGCCTATGAAGTCCCGAAGGACGCAGAGGTTGAACTGGTCGCCCACGGCCACGATGACTGACGCCTGTGATGGGCTCAAGCGTATGCAATCCGCGAAGGACGCCAAGAGTCGCTAACGTCCTCTTCGTGTTCCTTCACGCCCTTCGCGGATTCGTCTCCCCAAACGACTCCTTGGATGATGCAGGTAACGGGGACGGCATGTCAGGTTCAAGTGAACCCGTTGACACAGGCCACTGACCCCATGAGCCAATTCCAATACACTCAATCTATACGTCACATCTTGAGAAAGTTCCTAATTTCAGCAGAGAGATGCCTCTCATTGAATTATCAGTCGATATTAAGCGCCCTATTTCGAAATCACTGTAATCGATGCATACAGACAGTCCGGCCGCTTCGAGGCGCGGAACGAGCCAATCTTTTACCCATTCGCTATCAAGATGACTATAACTGATAAAAATGTCGTAGCTGTCACGCATGTCCGACACCAGGTAGAATGCGATGCCGCACGAGTGCTCCATCGCGGCTAAAACGATGGATAGCTGACCAGTTGCATCAGCAGGAGTCGTAAAGCTGGCTGCAACCCTGTCCATCAATTTAGATGCGACCGAGTACTAGTCCTATTTTGGGTTGGAAACGGGGTCTGTGGAAACGGGGTTAGAGGACATTTTGCCTTTTTCTGCGCTCCTCGTTTCGGAAATTTATGAGATGTCCACAATGGCATCAATTCGTCTGGATGATGGAATCCAGTTCCCTTGTTTCCCTTCAACGAAGCCGTGCGCTTTCTTTCATCACGCATGATCATTAGGGTTCTGAATAGATAGATTTTCTGCTTGAGCGACTTCGTTTAAATGAGTATCGGCGCAGATAAAGATCAGCTCGATTACACCACTGGCAACCAGCTCAGCGTGGATGACTAATGCACTCGCCAGTTGCGTGGCATCGTAACCCCTTAGCTCACGCTTTTCAGCTAGTTCCATAGCGCGGTCGACAATCTCAGGTGTCATCAGGACAATCTGATACTGCATCTCGAAATCGTATCTAAAAGTCCGGATGGCAGTGGTGGCATCGGGCTCGGACATCTCGCGCATACGGGCCTTACGAGCAATAGCGGCGACCACCTCGATGCCGGTTAGATGTGCCGTGAAAATGCTGTTTCCTTGCTCGGGATCAGCCAGATGCCGAACCCAAAGGCTCCCTGTTTCCTGGCAGTAACGCTTGACAAGGGCACTGCTATCAAAATAATAGACGCTCATCAGCGCCTTTCCTCAATGATGACCTCCGATAGCGGTTTGCCCTGAACCTCAACAGGTTCGAAATCAGTCAGGGCAGGCAGAGCAGAACTGGAGGGATTGAGAAGCAGGCCCTTTATTCGCATACGCTTGATGGCAACCATCATGCGTGCTTTTTCATCCTCAGATACGAACTCACCAATGATTTGAGGAAGTGTCAAACCACGAAGACGGGCCTGATGCTCGAGTTGGGTATATACGTCGTCCGGAAGTTCAACTGTCTTGCTCATCATACCTCAGCTTTTTCCAGCTCATACCTTGCTCCATCTGTGCCATGACGTCTGACCTCGGCTTCAGTATGGGGGGCCATATCGAGCTGAAATTCAAGATCAGACGAGATCAAGGATGAAGCTGTAAGTATCAGGGAAATGGGGCGTTTCAATATTTTGGCCGTACAGGATGCATCAGATCGTGGCCCCCGTCCGTCAGCCCTCCTGCAACGCCGGCAGCACCTCCCGAGCCACCATCTCCAGCGCCTGCGTCATCTCCTGCGGATCGCCCGAATACGGCGAGATCACGATGCGCTCCACCCCCAGATGGGCAAAGGCCCGGAGTTTCTGCACCATCTCCGACGGCTCCGTACCCAGTGCATAGCGTCCGGCACGGCCGCCTTGCATCGGCATGCTGATCGAGACCGGGATGTCCGAAACCGCCCGGCCGGCGGCTTGAGCTTGCTCCGCCAGATAGCCCATGGCCAGGCGCAAGTCCTCCGGCGGCATGGCCGTGGGGTGCCAGCCATTGCCGACGCGGGCCGCGCGCCGCATGGCCGCCCGTGTGACGCCACCGATCAACAGCGGAATGTGGGGCTTTTGCAGGGGTTTGGGCGAAAAGGCCATGCCGGAGAAGGTGTAGAATCTCCCCTCATAGCTCGGCGTCTCCTGCGTCCACAGCGCCTTCATGATGGCAATGGTCTCATCGGTGATGGCGCCCCGTTCCGAAAAGGGGCTCCCCATCGCGTTTAACTCCTGCTCCACAACCCCAACGCCGACGCCGAGGAGCAATCGGCCGCCGGACATCACGTCCAGAGTCGCGGCGGCTTTGGCCAGCCGCATGGGCTGGTGATAGGGCAGAACCAGGACGCTAGTGCCCAAGCCAATCCGCTCAGTGGTGGCCGCGACATAGCTGAGCAGCGTCATGGGATCATAGTAAGGGCGGTTCCCAATACGCTCATAGACGTAACTCACGTTGAACACGTGATCGCTGGCCCACACCGAGTCGAAGCCTAACGCCTCGGCGCGCGTGGCCAGGCGGACAATGGCCTGCACATCTTCGATACCCTGGTTGTTTGACAACGAAAAACCGATTTTCAAGGGACGGTCTCCTTACGCGAAATAGCCGGGCGCTTGGCTCTGCAGCCGGGCATAGGCTTGCAGGCAATAATGTAGCCAGCCACGAATGTAATCACACGCGGGGCGACCGCGGCGGATCACTTCATGGTGACAGCCTCCCCCACATAAGTAGCGGGCCCAACACTGGCGGCAAGGCTCTTGGCGGTGCACATGACGTTCGGCGAGCCAACGCGCTTGTTGCGCCTGATCCACGCCGCTGAACAGATCGCCCATTGCGCCGTCGGCATCGTTCACAAACCGGTGGCAGGCAAACCAATCGCCATCGGCCGACACGCCCAAATACCCGGCGCCGGCACCACAGGGATAGGGCCGATGGGTGCCGCGATGGAGTTCCCGCAACGCGTTCACCAGATTCATGAACGGATAGCGCTGCCCGGCGACGATATACCGTTCGCATTCACGTCCACAATCGACCATCTGCTCCAGCATGAGGCTCAGATCGCCACGTTGCATCTCCTCATGCCCATTGGGCGAACGCAAGAGCGGGGAAAACCCGACACTATGGAAGCCGAGCTGCATCAAGTCATCCATGGTGCGGCGTAAAGATAGATTGGACGGCGTCACCGTGACGCGCGCGGAGACCTGCATACGGTGTTGCATGAGCAACAAGGGACGGACCCGCTGCAGGAGGGCCTGGTAGCTGCCACGGCCATTTTTAAAGGGCCGCAGGCGGTCGTGAGCCTCGGCCTCGCCATCGACGCTAATGGTGACCGCAAAGCCGTGACGCTCGAAAAACTCGCCGTCCGCTTCGCGCAACAGCGTGCCGTTGGTGGTGATGGAAAAGCCGATCTGAACCCCGCGTTGCCGGCCCAGCTCGGCGGCGTGTTCCGTGGCGGCTTGCAGCACGTCGCGGCCCATGAGCGGCTCACCGCCTAAAAACGCGATATGGGCGCGTTCACCGGGCGGCGTCTGCTGCATCAAGGTTTCGACTGACGTCAGCGCCGTGGCTAAGGGCATGCTTTTAGCCACCTCGCCAAAATCGCCTTGCTGCGCGTAGCAGTACGTACAGCCAAGATTACACGTTTGCGCCACCGCCAGGGAGATCGCCCGGAGCGGCGGAGGCGACAGGGGTTGGTCGTCCACATACGCGGACGTGTCCAACTCCAGCTCCCGGAAGTATTGCCGGATGGCCTGTTCATCATCGGCCCATGTGGCGAGATGTTGCGCCGTCTCAGCATTGACGCGATAGAGGCGCGTGCCGTCCACGACCAACAGATACACGTCGCCACCGGCTTCGAGCAGATGAAACAATGGCGTGCGAGGCGCCGCGTCTCGAAACAGGCGTTCGGATGCTTCCGACACCACCGGCGCCCCCTTCGGCGAGGCAGCCGGCGAACCTAACACAGGTAGAGATATTGACATCGCGTTGGCGCCCGCTTGCATGTTATTCGCTGTCCTGACCGCCGACTTCGAACTTTAAATGTTTTTCCCACTCCCGGTACAGGTCTTCGTAGCTCAACTGGTCCGGCGACCCGATGCGGTCCCGGGTTGACGGGTCGCGCGGCGAGGCTTTGGTCTCCGGACGGCGATCCTTTGCCATCCAGTTATGCCCCACACTCTGGCCGCCTTGTATCTCGGCATTGACAAAATCGGGACGACTCGCGGCCCAGTAATAACACCCGCATTCGCGGTAGTCGGCTTGCCAAGGCGAACACAGCCCTTCCGTCAGCGCGCCTGGCGCGGCGGCGTCAGGAACCAGCGCCGTTCCCTCGAACAGGGGACGAATGGTGAGGCGCACGGTAACCGGATTTTGTCCGCTTTGCTGGGTACTGAACCGGCAGGTCACCTCCGCGCCGCTATATTGCGTGATGATGGTGGCCAAGGCGTTGGTCCACTCCAGATTGTTGCTCCCCAAGATCTCATTGGCGCCACCGGGCTGGCGCGGACCGGTCACCGTGGCTTGCACGGCCACGCCCTCGACGTCCAATAAAAACATATCTTCCTGCAGCCCTTGGTTCCGCACCGCATCGCTCGTGACGGCAATGACGTAATTAAAAGCCTCGTGGATTTCAACCCCCTCGAACACATGCTTCCAAATGGCGCGGAAATCAAACTCCAAGCCGGGAAAGCAGTTGGCGATAGAGGAGTCGGGATGCGTACTGGGCGGATTCCCCCGCCCTCGGTAGGCGAGCTGAGCGGAGAGGTTCATGGGTTCGAGCCTAGGCATCGATCACACTCCTTGCAAAACGTTTGCGGGCGGCGCCATCACACGGCCAGGGGCGATAGCGAGAGAATCCACTCCCGCACTACCTGCACATCGTTGTCGTCAAATTGCCGGTTCATGGGATGGCCTGGATTGGTGATTAATTGAATGAACCCGGATTGCTCGGGATCCCCGGGCGCCACCAGCGGCCGGCCCTCGGCGGCCGGCACAAAGCCGCCGGTCACGGTTGCCGTCTGCAGATACACCAGCAATTGCGGCGGATCATCGAACAGATCAGCCAGTGTTTGATCGCCACCGGCATTAATGTGGCCATGGCGCCCGGCGCCAAAGCTTTTCGAACGGATCAGGTTGATCATGGCTTGTTGCGGGTCTGCGGGGTCGGGCTCCTCACCTTGCAGCAAGACCAGCGCCTGTCTCACATGATTGAGTTGCCGCCGCGTCGCGGCCAGATACCGCCCGTCACTGCCACGCATCATCGCGGGCATGCGATGGCGGCCTTCGGTGGACAGATCAACTACTTGGGTCGACTGCCGCAGCAATTCGACCATCCGGCGCAACCAACCAATGGCCTGTTGTTTATTCGCGTCGGTAGGCGCGGCCCCATAAGCCGCCAGCGCCTCCAAGGCGCGCCGGTGAAAGCCGCGTACGCCATCGTAATCGGCGCGGCTGAGGGGTTGGAAGATGGGCTCACGCGCGCGTCCGGAGCGCGCGTCATGGAAGGCCATACCGCTCTGATTCATGTCATCGGTATTCATCAGCCGTGCGGTTTCTAGAGCCCGGCGAATCAAGCTCTCGGCCTCCTGCAGCGCCTCGGCTTCCGCTGTGTTCTCGGCGTCCACCCCCAGCAACATCTGATGCAGATCGTCATTGACGCTGCGTACCGGAAAGCTGTCCGGGGCGAAGTCCGGCGGTCCGGCGGAGATGCGCGCATACGCCCGGTGGGTTTGGCCGTTGAGCGTCACCGCCGCCTCGACCAAGCCGTCACAGGTGTCGTCCAAGTAGCCACGGCTGAGGCCTTGCGCGTCGCTGGCGAAAATACCGGCTGGGAAGGTAAAAAAAGGCGTGTTCGGCGCACCGTCACGGTGCCCTTTCCAACGGCCACCGCCATTATTGGGATCGGCATTGTACACGTCATCGACGATGTTGGGATCGCCGGCATCGGGACCGTAGACGTGGCCAGCAGCCGGTGTGAACCGCAGGCGCAATTCCGGAAAACGATCGGTCGGCTTGATATATTGCACATCGCCTAACGCCATCGATTTGCCGGGCTTGAAGTGATCGCACTGTCCCACCAGCGGGTGGACTTGATGATCGTTGAATGCTTGCGTATCCGCCGTGATCCGATCGCCTTCATCCCCGGTGCGGCGAAACGCCTTGAGATTGCCAGCGCGCACTTGCCAAGTCACCTCGGCGTCCAGGTCCGTGACATGCCCGCTGGTCAGCGGCTGGAACGGGCCGTTTTCATGAAACTGCGCCCAAATTTCCACAAATGGCGCCACCGGGCGGATTTGCTCGCCGTCCTTGAACCGCACGGAAGCGGGCGTTGTCACGCCTGTAATTTCACTGGTCTGACGATCGACGACCAACGTCTCTGCCGGTGTGAGCCGGCGGAAACCGGCGCCATCGGTTTCCGCATGGTAGTTGTCCATGGGTGCTGCCGCCGACCCCAAGCGCCCGATCGCCCAGGCGGGAAGCACACGGATTTGGTGAATCGCCGTAATCTGCTGAGGCTCGGGGACACGCGCGTTCACCTCCTCCCGATCGGCTTCGTCTTTGCGCGCGATCGCGTCCAACAACTGATTTTCTTCCTCGCTCGGCGTTCCGAGTTGGCGAATTTCCGCCATGAGAAGCGACGTATCATCAATCAGATCGCGATGCAGGCGCCAGCGGTCCGCTTCGCGGTCCGGAATGGCTAACGTATACGGCATCTCAAACGGCGGTCCGGCCCGCTGCGGATCGTCGTCGGATGCCAGCGGCATCTGCACCAACGCCCCCGTGATACGGGTGACATAAAACATCTCATCAAAGGTCCACCGGCGCGTCAACGCGCGTCCGGTATCCTGGCCGGCCGCGTCTTCATCGCCGTCGATCGACAGGGCGTGCATCAGGTTTGCCAACAGCATGCGGTAGCGATGGTTGAATAAGTGCGCCCACAGGTGCGCCTTGGGGTGGGAAATATAGCCGCCAGCCATTTCCTGTGCGCGCGCGATCTCGGCGGCGGCGCGCTCTGAGGCGCCCTCGACAGGTTCATAGGGCGGTTCGGTGTTCGGGTTGACAGGGGTCGCGCGAGTGGGCGTCCAGTCGGCATCGGCCTCGGGAAAGTCGCGATAGATGCTGAGAAAACGCTCGTAATGCGAGCCGGCCGTGCCCCTGCCCATGGTCATGCCTTCGCCCTGCACCGCGATGTCCTGCAACGCCATGAGGGCCTCCTCACGAGACCGCATCACCCGCACGACTAAGTCGGGATAGAAATGGTCCCAGTCATCGGACGCGGCCTGATAGCCAGCGGTCTCCGCGAGAAACATGTCAGCCGGCAACATCCCGATCAGTTCAATAAGACGCGCAAACAGCACGCCCACGTGATTCAGCGGTTCGTTGTCGTTGGCGGCATTGGCTCGGGCTCGAATTTCTTGATTCTCCGGGGTATCGTCCACATCTGCCGGCATTTCCGCGAACACGTATTTCGCCAGCGAATCCTTGGTGAGCGGCTCCAACCTGAAATGGAACGGATACAGCCCGCTTCGAAAGGGAAAATCCTCCCGCTCCAAGTTTAATGGCCCCCCCAACCAGCGTAGAAGGTTTTGTGCCGTGACCAAATGCGCCATTTCCTCGCGGGCGATTTGCAGAAGCGTGTCGCGCCATTGCGCGACCTGTTGTCGACGTTGGGGATCGCTTAACTCGTCCGCAGACTTGAGGGAGTACATCGCATAAAGATACTGCACCAACAAGGCATGCTCGATCTCGGTCGCCGTGTGCAAGAGGAAAATCGTCTCATCCCGATCGGTCAGCCGGGGATGATGACCGATCGGGGTTGGATGTTCACTGACCGGCGCCATCGTTCTGGCGAGAATTTCCTGCGCCCCCAAAGAGGGCACGGCCAATCGTCTGATGCGTCTGGTTGCCACCGTGATAGTTCCTGAGAGGGGAGAGGTCATTGACTGTGGAGAAGCAAAAACGTCTCTTCCCCAACCGAGGCGTCCATACGCTCCCGAACACGATCAGAGCGCAGACAACGATTCTACAAAAAAGCCCGCTAAATGCAACCTCATCCCCTTCTCATCCTGCCTTTCTTTTTATCCTTCTCTCCTTCGTACCCCTTCGTACCCCTTCGTGCCCCTGCGCGGATCCATTCTTCATTCTTTCCGCACGAGGATCCCCCGCGCCCACAGCCACTGCAGCATGTCGCCCGCACGGGATACGGGTAACGCTCGCGACCAGGATGCCAAGATATCCCGCACCGCCCCCCCCCGGCCAACCGTCTGCAGTAACGGCGTCAGGGCAACGCCATGCAAAAACGCCACCGGGCGATCCAAGGCGGGATGGGTCAGGGCGGGATGGTAGGTGATGCAGGCGTCTTGCATAACCGGAGTTTGTATCACCGCAGCCGCATCGGAGACCCCAACCCGCTCATCCAAGGCAGGGGGATGCGCTTGGCGTGGCCAGGCATGAGGGTCTGCCGGTGGTTCTATGTCACGGCTGCGCCGGCGCCAAAATGGCTCCGCGCAAAAGCGATTCTGCTCAGCATAATACTGCGCGGCAATCGCCTGGTGCCGTGAGGTGATCTCCGCTTGCCGCGCCTCGTAGAATTCCATCGCCGCCTCGGTATTCGCCGGCACCCGCAACATCGTATGGGCCACAATCGCACCTTGCAGACCGGTGTGCATGGCGGTTTGCACGCCTTGAGACGACAGCGGATCGATGCTAAACGCCGCTTCACCCACTTTGATCCAATCGGCGCCAACAACAGATTCGGCCGTAGAACTCGAGGCATCACACACGCGCACCTCACTCACACGCTGCCCTTCGAGACAACCTCGCAAAAGCGTGGAGCTGGCCAGAAGGGTCTCATAGAAATGCCGTAGCCCCCCGCGGGCATGGGCGGCACAGCGTTTGGGATCGACAAATACGGTGGCATTGACCCGGCCATCCGGCAGCGGCGCCCCCCAAAACCAGGCATTCGCACTGGCTTCCACACGTGTTTCAGGGCCTCGGAGGGCCGTATGGCGCCAGTACGCATAGATCGCAACCGTGGGCACGGACAAACGGCGCTTGCGTCCTCGCCATACCGAGCGCTTGCCCGAGGCATCCACCAGGAAACGGGCACGTACATGGCTGACCCTGCTATTCTGGATGACCGCAAGGGTCCAGTGCGGCGACCCAGTCCGCACCGGCGGCATCGCCCTGGCCGGTTGGATGATCCGCGCCCCGGCTTCCACCGCAGCATCGCGGAGCACTTGGTCGAACACGCCACGATCGACTTGAAACCCCGGCTCGCCGGGTTGTAGCTTTTCCCACGCTAATGCCCGCGCCCAGCGCACCACCGCCCGGTTTGGGCGGAGAAATCCGGCCGCCTCCATGCGCGGCCGGATACCGAGGCTATCAAGTATGGGCAGAATGCCGGGTGGCAGGGATTCCCCGACATGCGAGCGGGGAAATGCGGCGCGCTCAATCAAACAGACGTCATGTCCCAAAAGCGCCAGCTTCCGGGCCGCAGCCGCACCGGCAGGTCCGGAGCCCATGACCGCAATATCGGTTGCGCTTGGCGTCTCGCTGCCCATAGGATACCGGTTTCCTCTTTCCATCAATGTCCCAAAGGCGGCCCAGGGAAACCGAAATTGGCGCGCCACACCATCTCCACTCGCGCCATTAGCTCAGGCGCGAGCGGACCGGATCCCGAGACGGCGGCGATCTCTTCCAGTTGCGCCATCTCCGAAAAGCCGCCTAAAACAACCGTGACGCCTTGATGCATGAGGATAAAACGGATCGCCGCCTGGGACAACGTCTGCGTTCCCTGCTGCATGAGGAAGCGCAGGCTCCGGGCTATCTCCAAATCGCGGCCATACGCTTCAGAAGCCGTGTCCCGCGGGCCGGCTAGGGGATGGCGGCCGTCTCCGGCCACAACGGGGCCGGTGAGCAACCCGCCCGCCAGGGGACTATAGATGGCAGTCCCAACACCGCGCAAATAAGCGTCGTGAATCACCCCGCCAAAGTCCCGGTCCACCTGCAGTCCTCTGGGCTTCACCCGACCCGCAGTGGGATTCAGCAACGTATACGGCACATTGATCATATGAAACACGTTGGTGTCGAGAAGCTGCCGCACCTGATCGCCATCGTTGCCCCGGCAGATGAACCCCACATACCGGGCTTTGCCATCCCGCAGCACCCGTTGCAGGCCGTCCAGCGCCCCGCCAGGCCGCAGGTAATCGTCGATCCACAGCTGGGTGTACGTACGGCCTTCGAGCCTCGGCGGGGCCAGGGCCGGCCCATTGTGGATCTGCAGGATGTCCACGTCATCCACTCCGAGCCGCCTCAGGCTCTCCTCCGTCGAGCGCACGACATGACCGGCGATGTCGCCCAAGTCCGCCTGCCGCACCTCCACTTTGGAGGTGATCATCGGTCGAATCTTCAATGCCTTCAAGACGCGCCCCAGGTTCTCCTCCGCAGCGCCATCCCCGTAGTCCGGCGCGTTATCGAAGTAGTTGATGCCCAGCTCCACCGCCCGCGTCACCACACGCCGTTGTTCGTCGGGACTTCCCCGCACCATCAGCCCCGCGTTTCCCCCGCAGCCGAAGCCGATTTCCGACACCCGCAGCTCGGTGTTGCCTACCTGCCGATACTCCACAGCTCCCTCCTACGCTCGCTTCGCGTCCCTTCGCGGTTCCCTTTTTCGCCCTCACGTTGCGCGAACCCGAAGGCCCGTATCCGTATATCTACTTTATATGAGATGGCTTGACGGCTTTTAACCGTAGCGTATCATGCCATGAGATGGTCAATCGATACAAGTGGCCGCGCTCTAGACCGAAGTTCCTCCCGTGATTCGGCGACCACTTGTTGAAATAAAAACTCAAAAGCCTGAAACGAATCGACCTTTGTTCCCCTGTAAATCGCAAAATTTTCGCTCCTATTCTGCACCATGGGCTTGACATCGTCTGCAAACGTATGACCATAAGCCATGTCGTTTCAGGAGGTTGGATTGTTCCCATGTAAATGGACTTTTGAATTGGGCCAACCTGTTGATCTACTTAACCCTCCGCCTATTCTGCCAGGGGAACTTCGGGCTAGAAAGACTCGTCCCTCACTCCGGCTTTCAGACGCGTCTGAAATCTGATGTTCGGCGTTATGGAGTGAGTCGGTGGACATTAAGAGTAAAATCAGAAAGAGTAAAATCAGATAATATGATTCTCAGTTTTTCATGAAGGATCTCTGATGGTACAGACACTCTCTGTTACTGAAGTGGCCCGTCACTTTGCCGAGTACATCAACCACGTGGCCTACCGTGGCGAGTGTTTCGTACTCGTGCGTGGTAACAAACCCATGGCAGAACTTTGCCCGCTTCCTACGGGGAAACGGCTCTCGGAACTCCCCGCGCTGTTGGCGTCGCTTCCCCATCTCTCCCCAGCCGAAGCCACGCAGCTTGCCGACGACCTTACAGTGGCTCGGGAGGCGCTTGTTCGTGCGGAAGTCCACGATCCGTGGCGGTCTTGATTGATGCCAGTATCCTGATCGAGTACGAGCGGGGACGTCTCGACCTCGAGCGGCATCTCGCACTGCGACAGCAGGAAGAATTCTTTCTCTCAGTGGTCACAGCGAGCGAACTCCTCCACGGCGTGCATCGTGCCGTGCAGCCGGAGATTCGGGCAAAGCGTTCTGCCTTTGTCGAAGCGCTGCTAGAGCGCTTTCCCCTGTTGCCGATCGATCTGGCAACCGCCCGAGCGCATGCGCAAGTGTGGGCAGAGTTGGCCGCAGCGGGCAAGATGATTGGGCCGAATGATCTCTGGCTTGCAGCCACGGGTCTTGCTCACGGCCTGACCATGGTCACGGCCAACGTCCGCGAGTTCATCACGGCCAACGTCCGCGAGTTCACCCGCGTCCCAGGTCTTGCAGTTGAGGTATGGGGAACGCCTGCCTAAGTTCTTCCCCTCTTTCCTGCCCCTCCTTGCTCCTGCCTTCCCCTTCGTGTCCCTTCGTGTCCTTTCGTGTCCTGCGCGGATTGCCCATGGAGAAAGGCAACGTGCTAGCTCTCATCCACGACAGTCGCCAGACGCACCCCACCCCAGATCATCACCCCGCATATCCCCCAACCAACCAGCAGCCCCACCACACCTCCACTGATATAGACCAAGCCATGGGTGGCGGGGGCCAGAAGGCTCAAATAACCACCATACCCCCATACGAATAACATCGCTACCACCGGCCCACAGAGAACCATGCTGCCGAGCTGCTCCAATAGCGCCACGCGCCGCTCCGGCATCGCGTCTCTAGTGGCTATCATCGCCAGCGTGTAAAGCGGCAACAGCGGAAACGCGCTCAACCGGCCAGCCCAGGCGCTGGCTCCGAAGCGCACACAGAGCATCACGAGCACGATGAGCACCAGGAGGGCTGCTATCCGTTCCACATTCGCCCGGATGACACGCCACAAACGCTGCCGCGCCAGCATCTGCGCCTGGGCCGGACACCATGACAGGACGACCAATGGCGCGGTCGCTAGGACATATCCTAATGCAAACACGATGAGCCCGCCGGAAGAGATCAGCCGTGCTTGAACATATGGCGCCAGGAAGGCGGCCATGAGAAACCACAGAAGCAGGCAGGCCCCCATGAGCCAAAACGCTTGCCGGCGTGGACGCATCGGCGGAGCCAGGCGAGACAGGACGCGCTGCGCCAGAATATACGCGGTACAGAGCAGGCCATTCGCGGCGATCATGGGCAGCATGGCGCTGGCCATCAAGAGTCGATCCTGCGGCTCCCCGGCGAGCAATCCGAGGCCATTCAAGGCGGGAAAGGTGAGCATCATCCCGGCGGCTCTGGGATGCCGGCTTTGGGCACACCAGAGAATCAGCGTAAAGAGGAAGACGCCCAGCCCCGCCTTTAAGAGCAACAAAGCCATGGCGAATGCGGAATGCGGAATACGGAATGCGGAATGAATGGCGGCATGGCTTGCTCCACCCGTAAAGGTATTAATCACGGCCAGCGGCTTGGCGGCCACGGGTTAAGCGCGCCATGGAGCGCGTGGGCGGTACCATAATGATGCGAAAACCCTGTTCGAGGCGGGTTGCCACATCGGCATTGGGACTGACGCCAACGGCGCATGGAACCTCGAACTCGTTGCATGTCGACAGGATGTTTAGGAGCGCTTCTTCAACCTCAGGATGTGCGGAATTCCCGCGATGCCCCATGGAGACGGACAGGTCGCCAGGTCCGGCCCAGACCGCCCCGATACCTTTGACCTGGCGCAGGATATCCTGCAGACTGTTTAGCCCTTGCACGTTCTCCACAATCCCCATGAGCAGGAGATTGCCATCCGGGTCAAGCGGCCAGATATCGGCCGCGTCATAGTACTCCTGCGCATTCAACCCCCAATACGGCGGCGCCAGAGAGGACCACCAGCCCCGCTGCCCGGCCGGGTCGGCGTCAGCCGCATCCGGCAGCTGCGGATAGCGCGCCGCCTGCACTGCGGCTTTGGCCCCTTCGACGCTGTCGAGATGCGGCAAAACCAGTCCATAAGGTCCGAGATCGAGGGTTTGCTTGATCACCCACTGGTTACTGCCATCTTCACGAGTGTAAGGCGGCACCCGCACAAACGGCACAACATCCGGCTGCAGATTCCCTTTTTCCGCAATGCGCTTGCGATCGATGAGAAACTGCAAGGAGTTGCGCAAGGTGGGAAAATCGAATCCCTGGTGCTCGGTTTCAACGATGACCATGTCATAATCCGAGCGGGCGATCGCCTGCAGCTCATCATATTGGCCATTCATCACCGTGCCATAACTGAAGACCGGCTGTCCTTTTTGTAACAGGTCGATGACTTTGTTGAGTCGAACTTGCTCAGCCATGATGGTTTCCTTTTTTTGAGCTGTCAGCTATCAGCTGTCAGCCAAGAGTTGAAAACATACATTTTTGTGGACTTGTCCGCGCCAGACAGGCTTGCTGGCCCTATCCTAGCAAAGGACGTCGTCCTTGCTGCTTTTAAGCTGAGAGCTGAGAGCTGAGAGCTGAGAGCTGAGAGCTACACCTCACGCCCCCGGTCCTCGCTCCATCGAATACGGCTGCCAGCGCCGCAGCCCCGATGTTTCCAGCACGGAAGGATTGACACAGGTCCGGGGCCAGCGGCCACTGAGGACGAGAGCAATCTCCTGCCCCACACGGCGGCGCGATTCCGGCATCATCCGGGAGGAAGCCGAGGCCACATGCGGTGTCAGGATGACGTTGTCCATTTGCAGCAGTGGATTGTCAGGGTCAGGCGGTTCCTTGGCCATCACGTCAAGCCCGGCGGCCGCAATCCAACCCGCCTGTAACGCTTGTATCAGCGCCGGCTCGTTCACCGTCTGACCGCGGCCATTGTTGATGAAGAGAGCGGTCGGTTTCATCATGCGAAAGTGCGCCTCGTTCATCATCTGCGCCGTTTCAGACATTTCCGGCGCATGCATGGAGACGATGTCGGAGCGTTGTAACAGCTCGGGCAAACCGACCGGCTCGACGCCATAATGCGTGATGGTCAACTCCCCGATGTAGGGATCATAGGCGAGCATGCGCACGCCAAACGCCTTGGCACGTACCGCCACCGCTCGCGCCACATGTCCAAACGCGATAAAGCCCAGCGTCTGCCCCATCAGCCGCGGAAACTGTGATAGTAACGGTTCCCCCTCGTGCCAACGTCCTTCCCGGATCCATCGGTCCATGGTTGTGACGCGGCGATAGGTTGACAAAATCATCATCATGGTGTGATCGGCGACTTCCTCGATAAACGTGTCGGGCACGTTGGTTACCGGAATCCCGCGTGCGGTCGCCGCCGCAACATCCACGGAGTCGGCGCCAACACTGTCCAGACCGATTACCTGACACGCGTTGAGGTTGTCGATGATGGGCTTGGTGATATTGCGCCAGCGGGCCATGATGGCATCGGCATCGCGGGTGGCGTCGATGAATTCCGCTTCGGCCGTGGCCGCCACGTCGACGATTTCCGCGCCAACCGGGCCGAGCGCTTCCATCTCCAGCGCGTAGTCGCCGACGCCCGCGCTATTCACGGTGCTGGACGGTGGTTTTTGGACCAGCACTTTAAACTGCGCCACGTCTGTTCTCCTTCTAGAGCAAATGAGCCCCTTCTCTCCTGGCAGGAGAGGGTTCGGATGGGGCATAGTTGACGTGCTGTCCCCGCTCCCCTATAGTGCCCGCACGAGCACAGCAACACGCTCTGCACGTTTGTTCGCGATGACGCCGCATATCTTGCTACACCCACGTATGGGAAAGCAAGTGTGACGTGCTGGGACAACCATGGTGAAAGGCGTAACATGGCAGCCTATCTTGTCGCGCAAGTTGAGGTCACGGATGCGGAAACGTTTGCGCAGTACAGCGCTCAGGTGCCAGCCGTGATCGAGAAATACGGCGGCCGCTACCTGGTCCGGGGTGGGGCAGTCGAAGCGGTGGAAGGGAGCTGGAATCCGCCACGACTCGTGATTGTTGAATTCCCTTCCATGGCGCAGCTCAAAACATTCTATCACTCTGAGGACTACGCGCCCTTGATCGAACTCCGCACCCGCTCGGCCCGTACGCACCTCTCCTTGGTCGAAGGCGTCTCATGAATGCGGAATGCGGAATGCGGAATGCGGAATAAAAATAAGAACAATCCGTGCAGGTCACGAAGGTCATGAGGGCCTAAGAAACACCGGTTCCCTTCACCCCGGTCAAACGGCGGGAGCTGGCGGGCCTGCGGGTCCGTAGCGCTGCAGTTCTTCGAGCAAGTTGCGCAGGCTGTAACGGGGTTCATATCCCAGCCAGGCCCGTGTTTCAGTGATGTCGTACTTGAATGGCTTCTCCTCTGGCTGTAGCCCGTGTTGACGTGCGACGTCTTCGTATTGGCGATAATATGTTCTGAACGTTGTGCCTGGACCATCGCGGTCCCAGGCGGCCAAATCGTCGTCGGTATATTCATAGGCGCTATCGACGGCCAACGTCGGCGGCTGCTCCAGCGTCGTACGGCTTACCAGGTCGATACTCTGCAGTACGGCCTGCGCCACATCATCGATGTGCACGGCGCCGCGCCAAAACCACTGCGCCCACTCCACGAATGAATGATAGGTGGCGCGGTTCCAGTGTGGAATAAACCCGCGAGGCCGTAGCATCACTACATTCATCGCATGGCGGGCCGCATACGTCCGCGCCATCTCCTCGCCCAGGACTTTGGTATGGCCGTAGACACTCTCGCGATTCCGTACACTGGTACTGGAGATGTAGACGATGTTGGTGACACCCGCCCGGGCGGTGGCTTCGAACACGTTGAAGGTGCCGGTGACATTGAGATCCCAAAAGGCGTAGACATCTTTTTGTCCCGTTGCATCGTGGATGCCATGCCATGCCGCGATATGCACCACACACGCCACGCTCTCCAACGCGCGCGAGAGGCCGGCACGGTCCAGAATCGACCCTGCCACATACACGCCCCGATCGTCTCTAGGCGGCACAATGTCCAACCGCAGTGGCGTGTCGCCTCGCGCTTCCAGCATCGGCGTCAAGACCGTTCCTAAATCGCCCGAGCCGCCGGTGAGCAACACCTGCATATGCTGTTCTCCTTTTAGAGCTGTCAGCTCTCAGCCGTCAGCCGTCGGCTCAAAACCGGATATATGGCGTCTTGTGGACTCACCCAAGTGAGATAAGCTATACGATTCGATCTTCGCACCATGTGGCTGCTTTGCTGTTTTGAGCTGATAGCTGATAGCTAATAGCTGATAGCTAAAAGTTGACATGCGCCACGCGATCGCGTACACAACAGACACGTCTCCCACGGACATCATACCACCTGCTACGGAAAGGGCACACAAGCATGCGACTGCAAGGAAAAACCGCCTTGATCACTGGCGCCAGCCGCAACATCGGCAAAGCGATTGCCCTCGCTTTCGCGCGGGAAGGCGCCAACCTGGTGCTGAATACCCGCATCAACCAGGAGGAACTCGACGCCGTATCGGCCGAGTGTCAGGCCCTCGATGTCCGCACCCTGCCCATTCTCGCCGATGTCTCCCATGCGGAGCAGGTCGCCCGCATGGTCGAGCAAGGCCTGGCGCACTTCGGGAAAATCGACGTGTTGGTCAGCAACGCTGCCATCCGTCCCCATACCCCGATCACCGAGACCTCCCTGGACGAGTGGCACCAGGTCCTGGGTGTCAATCTCAACGCGGCGTTCTACCTCTGCAAAGCCATTGTGCCCTCCATGATACACCAGCAGTCCGGTAGCATCATCGCCCTTGGCGGTCTATCCAGCCTGAGCGGACGGCCCAATACCGTGGCCGTGACAGCCGCCAAAACCGGTTTGCTCGGCCTGATTCGTTCGCTTGCGGCCGAACTTGGCCCGCATGGCATCCGGGCCAACATGGTGGTGCCCGGCTCGATGGCCACCGAACGGCGCTACCCGGAGTGGTACCCCGAGTTTCAAGAAGCCCCAGCGAATGCGCCTGGGCGTCTCAAAAGCATTCCGCTACGGCGGCAAGGCACACCTGAGGAATTGGCGGCCACGTGTGTCTTCCTCGCCTCAGATGACGCATCTTATATCACCGGAGATCGGATTCTCTGTATGGGGGGGCGGTTTCTAGGGTAAACACACGATGAGATGAGATGAAAGGAAGGAATCCGCATGCAATACGATACCATCGTCGTCGGAGCGGGAACCGCGGGTTGTATCCTGGCGGCCCGGCTCTCCGAGGATCCGGCGCGCTCGGTCCTGCTGCTCGAGGCGGGTCCAGACTTTGCCGACGTGCAGCACTTGCCGGACATGCTGAAATACGGCTGGGGAGCCATCAACCTGGAAGCCCGCAAAGCCGGCTCCCCTTACAACTGGTCGTTCACCGGGACTGCGACGCCACATCAATCGACGCCGATGCCCGTGCCGCGCGGCAAGGTCGTCGGTGGCTCCAGCGCCATCAATGGCCAGACCTTCATCCGGGGCGCGCCGGAGGATTTCGACACCTGGGCTTCCTGGGGCAACGAAGCGTGGGCCTACGACCAGGTGCTGCCCTACTTCCGCAAGCTCGAAACGGACGAAGATATCCAGGACGATTTTCACGGCGCCGCGGGTCCGGTCCCCGTGCGCCGCCACCCGCGCGAGACCTCGCCGCCGCTGCAAGAGGCATTCTACCGGGCCTGTGTGGCGGCGGGATTCCCGGAATATCCGGATGTGCATCACCCCGATGCCACGGGCGTGAGCTTTCGGGCTGAGAACAACGTGGATGGGGTTCGCATGAGCATGGCGCTGACGCACTTGAACCCGGCTCGCCATCGCCTGAATCTGACCATTCGAGCCAACGTCATGACCCGGCGCATCGTGTTCGATGGTCGGACCGCAACCGGCGTGGAGGTGGAAAGCGGCGGCGAACGGTTCGTGATAGCCGGCGAGGAGATCATTTTGAGTGCTGGAGCCGTGGGTTCCCCGCAGTTGCTCATGCTTTCCGGCGTGGGACCGGAGGCCCACTTGCGCGGCCTGGGAATACCCATGGTACGGTCTCTGCCCGGCGTTGGACAAAACATGCGAGACCATCCCAATGTGCAGGTGCGGTTTCGGCTCAAAGACGGCGTGGAGGAGGATGACATCGCCCGGCGAGCCGTACGGCTACGCTATACCGCCGAGGGATCGGCCACCCCGAACGATATGATCCTCTCGCCCTCGTCTCTCAACACCGTCTACGCCGAAGGGGAAGACCCGAATCATAGCATTAACTGCGGCCTTTACCTGGCCGTTGGGGCCGGCGAGCTGCGGCTGACCTCGGCCGACCCGGATATCCCACCTCAGATGGACTATCGCTACTTGGAAGACGCCTGGGACCGGCAGCGTCTGCGGGAGGCCGTGCGTCTGTGTGCTCGGTTGCTGCAAAGTGAGACCTATCGGGACATCATTGCCGAGCGCACCGCCCCGGCCGACGCCGACCTGGCCTCGGACGAGGCTCTGGACCGTTGGCTGTTGCAGCATGTCGCCACGTCATATCACATCTTGGGAACCTGTAAGATGGGACCGGCGTCCGATCCCATGGCGGTGGTGGACCCGTGGTGCCGCGTGTATGGTCTGGTGCGCTTACGTGTGGCGGATGCATCGATTATGCCGGACGTGGTCCGGGCGAACACCAACGTCACCACCATGATGATCGGCGAGCGGTGTACCGATTTTATCAAACAAGGACCGTAAAGCGCGACATGAGCAAGCAGAATCTGTTGTACGCGACCACCAATCCCGGGAAATTACTGGAGGTGGGCAAGCACCTCCAAGCCTATGGCCTGACCGTCGTCTCACCCGCTCAGATCGGTATCACGATCGAGGTTGACGAAACGGGCCAAACCCTGGAAGCAAACGCTAGGCTCAAAGCCCAGGCGTATCTCGATCAGGTTCCCGGCATGGCCGTCATCGCCGACGACACCGGTGTCGAAATCGACGCCTTGGATGGCGAGCCAGGGATCTACGTGCGGCGCTGGAAAGATCGCCAAACCCGCCTGAGTGATCAGGGCGTGATCGACTATTGTCTGGAACGGATGCGTGACATTCCTCCGGCCCAGCGTGGCGCGCAATTCCACACCGTCATTGCCGTGGGCCGGGCTGGCGATACGATCGCATGCTTCGATGGCATCTTGCGCGGCGTCATTGCGGAGACCGCCGCCCCGCTCAAATACGCCGGCATGCCCTTCGAAACCCTGTTTTATATTTCGGCGTGGGACAAGCTTCTTGGAGATATCCATGACCTCAGCACCGAGGAGAAGATGCGCCAGGGGTATCTGACGCACCGCGAACGCGCGGTTCAAGCGGCCCTGCCGCGTCTGCAGGAGCTGCTGCGTGAGACCTGACGCTAACCATTTCTCAAATAATATGCCCGATATCACATATTATTAAGAAGGATAGAGGGACAGTCTCTCGGGTGATCATACGAGACGCGGCGGAGTGGCTATGGAGACACAAACCACATACAAATATCTCGTGCAGCGCTCAGACAAGCAGACACAAGAACTTTTTATACGAGGCCGCGGCGTGCGGGCATCGACGATTTGGCATGACCGCTATATTTCCCGGATGACGCCGCAGCGCATTGCCCATGATCGGGATTTGCCGGCGGCGGCCATTTTGGAAGCCTTGGCATATTGCCAAGAATACTGGGAAGCAATCTGCGCCGAAAAGGAGGAAGAGCGTGCCTGGTTAGCGCAGCAGGGGTTCTTTGATGCGGAGTCCCCCGATAAGCCATGAGACTCTAGAATCCGTGCGGTCTCCGCTCTCGCGGCTCATACGCAGTGGGGCATGACATCATGCGCAAACAACCGCATCGAGTCCATCACCTTGGCGTGTGAGAGCCCCGGCAGATTCATGCGGCAGACGAGGTAGTTCATCCCCAGCTCGGCGGCGTATCGCCGAATCTCGGCGATACAGTGATCGGGGGCGCCGATGATAAAGCGGTCAGCCGTTATCTGCTCGAACGTCTGTGGCAGCGCCGCTTGCGGACGCCAGCGCTGGTAGCGGCGGGCCTGCGCCAGAAGCGCCGCTTCCGTATCGGCGCGCGCCTGCTGTGGGGTTGCCGCGACATAAACCGAACGCAACAACGGAAAGAGCGTCTGAGTATGCCCGGCCTCGTGTAGGGCGGCGCGGTACAATGTATCACGCTCCTTGAGCTGAGCCATCGATTCCAGCGGTGAGGTGTACAGCGGCAACCCCAAGCGGCCGGCCTGACGCACCCCGACATTGCCGAACGCGGCCATCCAAATCGGAATCGGACGCTGTATTGGTTTGGGAAACACCGACAACGGTTGAGGCTCGTCGCCGGCAGCCGCCTCCGGTGATGCAGCCGGAATGGTAAAATGTTTGCCGCCATAGACGAATGGGGCATCTCCCCAAGCCAGTGGCAAGATGTCCAGGCTCTCACGAATCCGCGCGCGTTTCCCGGTCGCCACCATGCCATAGGCGGCAAATTCTTCCGGCCGATAGCCCGTCCCCGCACAAAGCAGCAGCCGTCCTCCAGAGAGGAGATCGAGTACGGCGGCATCTTCGGCAAGCCGGACGGGATGCACAAAGGTCATGGTGGTATACACCCCAATCTTGACCTGCCGGGTGCGCATGGCAATCGCCGTGCCGATGAGAAACGGGAAGGGGCACTGCCGTTCCGGCGCGAAGTGTTGCTCTGCGATCCAAACCGAATCAAATCCTAACGCATCGGCCAGCGCCGCCTGCTCCAACATATCCTGATGCGCTGCCAGGAGGGACTGGTCATCGATTAATTCAAAGTTCGAGACACCAAAACCGAAACGCATAGGGCTCTTACTCCTTCTAGGCCGAAGTTCCTCCCGTGATTCGGCGACAACTTGTTGAAATAAAAACTCAAAAGCCTGAAACGAATTGACCT
>CBCXVS010000108.1:0-22177 GCA_965178525.1 uncultured bacterium
AATGGACTTTTGAATTGGGCCAACCTGTTGATCTACTTAACCCTCCGCCTATTCTGCCAGGGGAACTTCGGGCTAGAGCACGAGAGCCCTAGACCTGGGCGGCTAGGATAGCGTTAAGATAAAAGCGCTACGGACTTTGCGGAGGAGGCGACCCGAGTACACAACGCCTTGGGTAGGTCTAAATGCAGCCGAAAGAAGGTATCAGAACTGAGACGCATATGAACCAAGGGGTTACCGTTCCAAAGATGGGTTGGCGAGGCGCCAAGTTCACCCGGTCTTGTGCTGACGTAGAGGCATTCCGCTGACATACCACGCGTTCCGTGCTCTCCACTTGAGACGTGGCGGCAGCTAGAGCAGACCACAGCCAGTACGTGCACGCGGCTCCCGGAACATCATGCCAGGGCGAAAGCATGCACGCTGCTGTCGACTTAGTTCTCTTGCTCGCTCCGGATGAATGTATTGAGACTGTCGAGCAGCCCTGTCGAGGCGGTACGGACCGCAAAGTGCAAGGTTTCAGGCGGGTCCATGACATGCAAGTCGGTCAAGACCAACTGCCGTTGCCCCTGTGTATCGACATATTTCTCGGCCAGATAGCCATTACTCACATCCCCCTCGCCAAAGGCGGCGATGTCGCCCTGTAGCAACTGTCGGACCACGTACTCCTGGGACGGGACGAGGCTAATCACCTCCGCGCCGCATGGCTGGTAACGCTCCCATGCATCGATTTCAGCGGTTGATCCCGGCGTCACGACGATCTTTTTCTCAGCAAAATCCTCTGGTGTTTTGAGCAGCTCCGCGTCAGTTTTGCGAATGAGGAGTGAGCGCTGCACGGTCATGTAAGCAATCGTCCAAGTCCCTCGCGCACCCAGGGCGCGCTCTTCAAGAGCTGCCATCCCGGCAGCAGCAACGTCACATGCGTCCAGCCCGGGCATGTGCCAGAGATGAGGAAACGGTTTTTTGATGATCCGGACCTGCAAGTCCCAACGTTCGGCAAAACGCTTCAGGAGCGCGATATCCGTCCCCACCACTGTGCCCTGCTCCTCATGGGCAAAGGGCGCGAATTCGACATGTGTACAAATCGTCAAGGTATGCGGGACAAGCGTTTCAAATCCGGACAACGGTGCTGACATATGTTCCTCCGCGGCAAGGGGTGAATGGCCGAGGCAGCATGCACACCGTCGTGACAAGCTGCCTCCCATGATCCTGCTAGGTATGTCGTACGACCGACGACCTACCTGCTTCGGTGGACAAAAAAACCGCAGCCAAGAGGACCTCTAGATATATCAAATCTGAGGATGAACGCCAAAGAAAGGATGATTCTATGTGCACAATCAACTATAATTGCAAAAGTGCTTGACATCATGAGAGTAAGGATACGCACCTTCGTACAAACTGTCTCTATGAAACCCGATGACCTACAAACCACCCAAACCCGAGCGAAGGGGACACGCGCCTATCACCTTATGCTGCCATGTATGTTGGCCCTTGCCATGGCAACGAGCGCAAGACGGGTAGCCTTGGGCAGGCAGAATTGTTGCCCCGCCGGGTTTGATTGTACACCTATTTATAACTATATCTGTTATACTTTATACATTCGGCAGTTTCGTACTGCCGATGTTGATCGCTCGCAACCTCTGTCGGGAAGTCTCGACTGTCTTCCTGCTGGCCTCATATCTCGCCGTAGGAATCGGAGTGACCGGCGTTCTACGCGCTCCCAACTTCGACGATCTCCCGGTATACAGACCGTCGCGTAACTCAGTATCCTGTTGATCATCACATGGTCGCTTTGCAGTCCGCTCCACCCCACCGTGGGCCCTCACGCAGCGATACATGCAGCTCGCCATATCCGGGATGCTCCCTGTAGAGATTGAGATAGCCGCGTCGAGGCGGCTCAAGACAACAAGGATTATAGGATGGAGATGCGCACAACCCGCCGACCCACGCGTCCCTCTGGTGCGAAGCGGCGGCTGCTGGCTGGCTTCCTATCCATAATCTTGTCCCTTGTAGAATGGAACGGAGGGCTTTTCCAGCCGGCTCAGCCCATCATGTCGGCCGGCCTCTCGCCGACTGTGCGACCTCCATCCCCCACCTCGGCGCCTGTCCCCGTACCGGAACGCCTTGCGCTCGCGCCACCGCCCCATGACGATATCGCACAACTGGCCGCATATGTCGTTGCCGCCGCGCCGTCACGGCGTGCCGCCTCTACTGTGATTGAACGCACCATCAAAAAGGGGGACACGGCCATCTCCATTTTCCGCTCAGTGGGCGTCGACGGCGCCCAGGCCATGCAGCTACATCGGGCGGTGCGTCCAGTCTACAACTTGAGCCACTTGCGCATCGGACAGAGCTATCGTATCGAGGTCTCACCTCAAGGACAGGTGAAATCATTCAACTACGTTATCGATGGCCGGCGCCAGCTCGACGTCGTCCGCAGCAACCGCAAGTTCGTCGGACGCATTGTCTCGATCCCGTATGCACGCCGTCAACGGGTCGTCGCCGGTCGCATCCATAGTTCGATGTATGCTTCCCTTCGGGCCCAGGGCGAGCGGACACGACTGATCCATGATTTTGCCGAGATCTTTGCCTGGTCCATCGATTTTGCCACGGATCTCCGGAAGGGTGATACGTACCGGCTCCTCATTGAGGAGCGGGCACACAACGGCAATGCCCCCAAGACCACCGGATTTTGGCTGCAGAGCTGGTCAACCGAAAGCGCACCCTACGAACGGTGTACTACAACCATGATGACCTCAAGGGTTATTACCGTCCTGACGGACGTTCCATGAAGGGGATGTTCCTGCGTTCGCCCTTGCGTTACACTCGGATTTCCTCCCGTTTTTCCCGGCGCCGCTTCCATCCGATTCTGAAGCGCTGGCGGCCGCATCTGGGCGTCGACTACGCCGCCCCCAGGGGCACGCCCGTACGCAGCGTCGCGGACGGGACGGTGACCTGGGCCGGCCGTAAAGGCGGCGGTGGCAAGACGATCACCATATGGCACAACCGTATCTATATGACGTATTATCTCCACCTGTCGCGCTATGCCCGAGGCATTCGCAAAGGCATGCGGGTCCGGCAAGGCCAGATCATCGGCTATGTCGGCTCCACCGGGCTGTCCACCGGCCCACATCTCGATTTTCGGCTCAGAAAAAATGGTACGTTCATTAATCCCCTACGCAACAAAATTATGGAAGGCCCGCCCGTGCCCAAGAAAGCCATGTCGGCCTTTCGGACCTATGCCAAGCGTTTGCTGACCAAGCTGGAGCAAGTGCAGCTCGCTATGCAGCGGGAAGCCTCGGGAAAAACCAACGCCAAAGCCGAAGACTAGCCGATGAGCTTCGAGCATGGTAGTCTCATGTGTACAGAAACGTATCGCGGACTTCATGCGCCAAGGGCTCCGTAGTGTATGATGCCGTAGTAAGCGAGGTGATGCATGTACCGATGGTGGCAGACGGCAATTTTCGTCGCGTTCCTCTTGGGTCTGGGCGGACTCGTCTGGGATGGTCTCAACGCGGTGTTGACCCTCCTAGCCGAATCGGCACCGTATTTGCTCATCGGCTTCGTGCTGGCTGGTATGATCAAAGTGGTGGTGCCGGAGCATCGCGTCTATCGCTACCTTGGCGGTGATCACTTGACCTCCGTTGCGCTCGCGTCACTTCTCGGTATCCCCATTCCGCTCTGTTCGTGTTCGGTACTTCCCGTCGCCCTGTCTCTGCGCCAAAGCGGCGCCAGTAAGGGCGCCACCACGTCATTTTTGATCTCGACACCTGAAACGGGTCTGGATTCGATCGGGATCACCTACGCCCTACTCGATCCGGTCATGACGATTGCCCGGCCGGTGTCCGCGTTCGTCACGGCCTTGATTACAGGCTCCCTGGTCAACGTCATCGTGCGCCAGGGCTGGGATAGCACACCGGACAACACCTCTTTCGACGGCCTCCACGATGCCTGCCATGAGCACGACCATGACACCATCACCCTACCCACGGAGGCCGCCAAACGGCGTCCACAAGACCTGGGGCGCGACGCACTCGCCTTTGCCTTTGGCCCGCTCATGGATGATTTGACACCGTGGCTCATCATTGGGTTTCTCGTGTCCGGCGCTCTTGTCTTCATGGTGCCCGATGGCTTTTTCGGTGCGGTCGTTCCAGCGGGTTGGGCCTCTTTTCTACTCATGTTGGTGCTGGGCACACCTGTTTATATTTGTGCCGCAGCGGCGACGCCCGTGGCGGTGACGCTGATCGCCAAAGGGCTCGATCCCGGCGCGGCGTTGGTCTTGCTCCTCGTTGGGCCAGCAACCAACGCCACCACCATGTTGGTCATCGCCCGCATGCTGGGCAAGCGCATCGTCGCGCTCCATCTCTTGGGCGTGACCGTCTGCGCCGTACTCCTGGGCGCGGCCCTCAACGTTGTCTACAATTTGCTGCAGATCGATCTGTCGGTCCTGGTCGCAGATGTGGTGCACAGCAGCTTCACCCCGCTCACCATCATGGCTACCGTACTTCTGCTCGCGGTGCTGGTCCGCAGCGCTATACGCATTCGCCTCCTCTCCCAATGGGGCGCACAATTGCGCCGCCTGTGTCGCCCGCTGTCCATCAACCCGCTTTCAACGACCAGCAGGCTGACGGCTCTAGCTGTGGTTCTTCTCATTTATCTGTTGACCGCGTTTTCCGCCATCGGTCCGGTAGAAACCGGCTGAGTGGTGCGCTTTGGGCGCGCTGTGCGCACACGGCCGGCCGGGATGCACGTTACCCTGCCTTACCCGGTGGAAAGGATGCAAAATATGCGCAAGACCGAAGTGCGCACACTCCAGGTGGGCTTTCCCAGAACCGATCGTTCCCGGGCGTTGGCGCCGGATGATCGCCAGTGGTTGACAGGTGATACGAAAGATTTCCCGGCAACATCTATGGCTCGAAACGATCGAAAATGTCTTATCGCAAGCCAAGGTAATCGTCTATCCCACCGAGCAGGACGCGGATTTCACCCTGACGCAAGTGGAGTGAAAAACGGCAGGCAGAGCCACACTGAGGCAGCGCCCGATGTCACCCCTGAAGCTCGTCGTCCAGAGTCGCCTGGAAATCGGTTAGTTGCGAGTTCTGAATCGCCGCGGCTAAAAGCCTCTCTAGCTGCGCCTCATCGGTGAGCGTCTCGAAGGCTCGCTCCATCTGCTGCAACACCGTCTCAGATAGGGTGAAGCGCAAAGCTAAAACCCGCATGATATGACGGCGGCTCGCCGTGAGTGAGCCCTCAGCCCGTCCTTCTTCCCGTCCTTCTTCCCGTCCTTCTTCTCGAATCCGGCGCAGGTACGGGGTATCTAACAAAAGTGCATCGTCTTCGAGTAGTTGTTCCACCATCTTTACCATGTCCTCTTCCGGGATGAGTGCCAGCAAGGCTGTCACGAGGCGGCCCCGCATCTCGATGTCGGGCACGCTCCGGAGACGCGCGACGACAGTTGGGAGGACCACCTCTGGCTGTGTCATATGCGTTTGTCCGACGAGCGCAAGGAGAGCCGGCTGATCGAGGGCGAGGAGATCCTCTGCCGGCATCTGCCACAATCGGATGACCTCATACTGCCACCTCAGCACCGGAGTAGCAGCGGGACCGTTGACGTGATGCTGGCCACTGTCGTCCCTCCCCGCGCCCCGGCCAACGTAAAAAACGACACTGCATAAGTCCAAACGATGGCTGGTCGCCAGACGTGCCATGTATTCCAGCATGCGCCATTCCATAGGCCGGGGGCTCCGACGGCCCTGGAATTCCAGATGCAACACCAGCTCGCGCCCATCGGCGAGCGTCACGTGAAATACCTCGTCCGCCGCCATCATGTCAGCTGGCAGTTCCACGTTGAGAGGACGCGCTGTTCGCACGTTCGTACGGAGCAGCCAGGTCGCGAAATCCACGATGAAAGTGCTTACCAGCTGTTTGAGTGGGCTATCGGTTGGCGCCATAGGTATGATCCTCTCATCAGAGAGCAGTCGATGTTTTCTAGTGTAACGCGAACGGGAATCACTTTCCAGACGAGGCGTTCGACTTCCGAGTCAGGAACGCATGCGTATGGGTGACACACGATAGTTGCGCTTGTGAGCCAGGGCCGTGGGAGCTAAAATGGATGAACATTGTGTCAGATGGTACGACATTTCGTGGTTGGAGGGGAGCCCATGTACGACAAACCGATGCTCAGTTTAGATCAGACTCGTAAGGCGATGGATGCCATGTTGGGGCAAGCGACCAAGGAACCGGACCGCCCCTTGGCCATTGCGATCGTGGATGACCAGGGCAGCCTGCTTAGCTACGCTCGCATGGACCACTGTCGGGTCATCCCGCAACGCATGGCAATCCGCAAAGCATACACCTGTGCGGTGACGGGTCAAGATTCCAACGCCTATGCCGACCGCCTGAAGAGCCAGGGCCGTAGCGTAGCTGAGATGGGCGATCCGCAGTTGGCGGCGGTGCAAGGGGGCGTGGTGGTGCTAGACTCGGCGACGGGCGCCATTCTGGGCGGTATTGGCGTCAGCGGTCTCGCAGCGGAGGAAGATGAAGACCTGGCTCGAGTGGGCTTGCAAGCGCTTGGGCTCTAAGTGCTGCGCATGTCGTGGAGAAAGAAATAGAGAACCAGCATGGCCAGCAACCCGCCGAGCCAGACCGTTTTCAACACTTCCCGGACGGCGTCGCGGATAAATGCGGATTGATCGCTGATGACCTGTAAATGGACATTCTGGGGTAGGGTATGCAATAAGGCTTGCAAGGTCCGGACCCGCTGCCGAACCTGTTCGGCCACCCGCACGGTATTACTATCGATCTTCTTGAATAGCGCCAACTCGATGATTTCCTTGCCATCGAGCCGCGCGATAACGTGTCGGTCTTTCCGGCCCTGGCGCACCTCTGCAACATCCCGCAACGCAATGGACGTCCCGTTACGGCGACCGACCGTCATGGCGCCGATATCGGCGACCGAGGTAAACGCATTCAGGGTTCGTACCAGATACCGGGCATCACCATCATGGATGTCGCCGCCGGCCAGATCGACATTCTCCTGCCGCAGGCGTTCCACCACCTGTGGCAGGGCCAGCCCCAGGCGCGCCAGACGGGCTTCATCCACCGCTGGCTGTTCGGTACGGAGACGGCTAGCCAGTTTTTCCGACAGAAACGTGCGGGCCAGCAAGCGCTTGGTGGTGCCCAATGTCAGGGCCATACAACATGCCTTCTCAATTCGTCCTCAGTCCTCAATTGACTCATAGACGCAGATTTTTTATGCTGCCCGTGAGAATTCATGACACGTTCGAGCGATGCCTCGCTACCAACCGAGAAGAGCATGACAACAACTCCGATGTCGCACACGTGGGTGACATGTCGCGTCCCTCGCCCACATGCCCAACTGCGCCTGTTCTGCTTTCCCTATGCCGGGGGCGGAAGCGTTACGTATTACCATTGGCCACGAAAATTGCCGGACGCCATCGAAGTCTATGCGGTCAAACTCCCCGGCCGTGAAAACCGCTTCACCGAATCGCCGTTTACCCGTCT
The DNA here is from genome assembly GCA_965178525.1 of uncultured bacterium. Classification (GTDB taxonomy): domain Bacteria; phylum Tectomicrobia; class Entotheonellia; order Entotheonellales; family Entotheonellaceae; genus CBCXVS01. The sequence goes on from CBCXVS010000108.1 coordinate 7,519, forward strand.
CGAACCACTCGTGCGGACCCTCGCGGACGCCCTCCTGCCCTATCTGGACAGACCGTTTGCCTTCTTTGGCCATAGTCTAGGCGGACTTCTCAGCTTTGAACTCACGCACGCACTGCGGCGGCAGCATCGTCTCACCCCCGTGCATCTGTGCGTGTCCGCGAGCCGAGCCCCACACCTCTGCCGATCCGGTACACCGAAACATGATCTTCCCACCCCCGACTTCATCCGCTACTTGCGCCGAATCAATGGTACCCCGGAAAAAATCCTGAACAACAACACGGTGATGCAGCTTCTGCTCCCAACATTGCGCGCTGATTTTGCCCTGGCCGAGACCTATCATTATAGCCCCAAAGAACCCCTCAGTTGCCCGATCACTGTCTTTGCCGGTTTGCAGGACACCATCGTGAGCCATGAAGCCCTGCGTGCCTGGCAGCAACATACACGCAACACCTTTACGTTACATACCTTCCCCGGCTCACATTTTTTTCTCCAGACGGCCCGCACCGAGTTGCTCACAGCATTAACGCAGACGCTCACACCGCAGACATCCCACATGAAGCGTCCCGATGGTCCCTGCGGGCGCTAGAGCCGGGGCCCGGCGACATCGCCGCACTCGCTGTTGCTGGCCATGATTGGCGCCTCGCGGCCTGGCAATGGCCGGCGCAGCCGAGCGTGACACCTCACTCCGGAGCGCTCGTACTGCGTACCGCAAATCACATACCCCGAGCAAACTCTGATTTGGTTAACCTTTCGGTGCTCAAAGGGACGACTTACTTCCGCCAGCTTGTACGAGCGTGCGCACTCGAGATGCCCGGTGGTCGCAGCATAAAGGGCAAAATCCATACCACTAGTGCTACCACCCCACCTGACCACAGGACATCGGACAAAAAATGCCCGCCCTGTACAATACGCGTCATGCTCATCAGCCCCCCGTATGCCAGTGTGGCCACCAGCACCACGCGGCGCAGCCGCGTCCGCTGAGGCGGCACCAGAATCACACCGGCCACGAGCACAAATCCCATGGCCGCATGCCCTGAGGGAAAGCTTTTGCCAGTCCCGGGTCCGCCCGGTTGCCACCAGTTGCGATAGACAGCCGTGCCGCCAAACTGCTCGATCTGCCGTGGCCGGGCTCGTCCCCATGCCGGTTTCAGGAGGCCATTGACCAGCAGCCCAGGTCCAAGAGCGACCGACAGTACCAAAACCAGACACTGACGCCGATACGGCGCCCACGCCGGCCGCCAGACGCTACCCAGGACACCCAGCAAGGCGCCCGCCGCCAACACGATGCCCGGATACATGCCATAGTTGTAGAGCCAGCGCCAAGGTGCCGCTTCTCTGAGATACCAACCGTTCGGAGGGGTATAGAACAAGGCGGACAGGCGCCGATCAATATCCGTAACCGTACAGAGTCCCACGCCCAGCACAAAGACAAGACCGAGGACCCCGTACAGCAAGCGCATATCACGTAACTGATGGTGGTGTCGCGGCATGGCTCCAGACATCCAAGGCCCAGACATCTCGCTGGCGCGTGACCACGGGCCACAGCATTGCCAACATGACGACATCCCGGACGAGCACCTGTAACGGTGTTTCACGCCATCCCAGGTTGCCGAAACAGCCACAATCCTCAATGTTGACGCCAGCGGTGAGAATCACCAGCATGAGGAGGCAAAAACTGAGCAATTGTACGGCAATGACCACGGCGGCCGGCGTGGTGTAAAATCCGATCAGGAGTGCCGTGCCACTCAACACTTCCACCCAGGGCAAGACCATCGCAATGAGCGGGGCAAATACCTGCGGAATGACCGTATACTGTTGGGTCAGCGCCACGACCTCGGCATGAGGTAAGGCCAATTTGCTAAAACCGGCGAAAATAAAGACCCCGCCGCCGATGATCCGCATCAAGACCACGACCCAGGGCCTTGTGCCTAGGGGCTGCCACCAGCATTTTCTATTGCTGCTTTGCGCGTCGTGCACGGGCAAGTTCCCGCCGAATCGTCCGCACTAGATCAGCCTCAGGTTGTGCGCCGACGATACGCTGATTGTTGATAAACAGCGTCGGGGTGCTCCGGACTTGGAGTTCCCGGCCGTATGCTTTATCCGCTTTCACGAGCTGCATCATGCGGCCACTCTGGACACAGCTCCGCAGGGCCTCGATATCCATCTCCAGCTCGCCGGCATACGCCAGTAGCCGCTTTAGGGGATTGGCGATGCGATACCATTGCGTCTGACGCCGGTAGAGCATGCGGTGCATGTCCCAAAACTTTTCCTGCTCGCCTGCACACAAGACAACCTGGGTGGCCACCTCACTCCGCTCATTCAAGGCAAAGGGATAGAGGACCAGTTGCACCTCGTCTTCAAACTGCTTGAACGCGCGCTCCAACGGTTCCTGGAGCGCCTTGCAATGCGGTCACGTGTAATCACTGAATTCCTTCAGCACGACCAAGGCGTCTGCAGCTCCCCGCACGTAGTGGTTGTCCACCGTCCCTTGTAACTGCAGCGGCAGGTGGCGCTGTTGGCTCAGACGCATCCCCACGGCAACGCCGATCGCCACCAAAAGCGCCACCCCACCGAGCACGAGTCTCTGGCGATGACGCGCTGAACGCGGCGGGTTGTCCCGGCGCTGGCGAGCAGCTTGCGCCTGCTGCGTCTTTGATTTTTTCTTGGCCATCAACGCACTCCTCGTTATCGTATGGACTCTCACTTGGGAACATACGCACACGCGGCAATATTTCGACCCTATCGCAGCCGGCCCGGGGCACGCGTCCGGGCCAAGTCACGGAGGAGGTCCATGAGATTACGCGCCGCTTGAGGCAGGTAGCGATTCTGATGCCAGACCAAGCCGACCTGGCGCCACAGGCGGGGCTTGAGACTGTCGATCATCACCGGCCCGTCGCCCCGGGTATGGCGCGCACTGAGATGCGGCATGATCGTGACACCAACCCCCGCCGCGACCAAGCCAAGCGTCGTCTCGCGATCATCACTCTCAAACCCGACCGTGGGCTCAAACCCGACGTTTTGGCAGGCGTCGAAGAACAGCTCTCGGCCTCCGGCGCCCTCGGGGGAGAGGATAAAACGTTCGTGCACCAACTCCGCCAATTCCACGGAACGGCGTCCGGCCAAGGCGTGGTTTTTTGGCACCATCAGGACCAATTCATCCTGCAACAACGCCGCGCTGCGCAATTGCGTGTCATGCACGGGAAGGCCCATGATGCCAAAATCGACCATCCCCTGCTGCACCCACTCCAGCACCTGCCATTGCAACGACTCTTTGAGCTGCAGATCGACGCTGGGATAGCGCTGTTGAAATCGTGCAATGGCCTGTGGCAGGAGATAGGCGGCCACCGACGGCAAGGACGCCAAGCGGCAGCGACCTTTGGCCCCGCCCGCCATTTCAGCCATTTCGATGCGGGCATTTTCCACCTGCGCCAAAATCCGTTCGACCCGGGTCAAAAACACCTGTCCGGCATCGGTGAGGCGCACCAAACGGCTCGACCGATCGAACAATAGGATCTCACACTCATCTTCTAATGCTTTGATTTGCTGGCTAATAGCCGACTGGGTCAGCCGTAGCATACCGGCGGCCGTGGTAAAACTGCCCTGCTCCGCAACGGTCTTAAACGCGAGTAACTGACGCAATTCCACTGCCAACACCTACTGCATGTTCCATCATGACCATTAAGTACCTGGACCGTATGACCCTTTTACACGTCTCCAGAGGACAGATAGACATGGAATTTGGTTTCGGTCCTTACTACGATCCCGGCTCGCTCTGAGGAGCATACCACATCGGGAGCCTGCCGGGCAGGGCCCGTCCATCCGTGCGCCTCGGCCCGTCCGCCAAGTTGGCCATGTTTTCACCCCCTGACCTGATCTCCGAAAACGGCACATCCCAGTACTTGCCGCCCATCGCCGGGCTTGTTAGTATAGAAACAGGTTTGCAGAATGTACCTGGCGTCACCGCCGCTTGTGACCCCTTATGCCGATGCTTAGAACACGTCTCGGCCCACAATCCGAAACATCTCACCGTTGGTGCCCCATACTGATCATGCCTCTATTTCGCACACGATTGTATTACGGTTGGGTTGTCGTGGCCCTCGCTTTCATCACCATGAGCGTGGTCATGGGGACGTTGGTCTCGTCTGGCGTCCTGTTTGCGGCCTTAATCGAGGAATATGGCTGGAGTCGTTCCACCACGGCCTTGCCCTTCTCCATTGGCCTGGTCGTCTATGCCGCTACGGCCTGGGTGTCCGGACGGCTCTTTGACCTCTACGGGCCACGCCGGCTGTTCCCGCTCGGCGCTTTATGTCTCGGTCTGGGCCTCATCGCCACGGCTTCGGCTCGCAATTCCTGGCAACTCTGCCTCACCTGGGGGCTCTTGGTCAGCCAAGGGTTCAACTTGGTGGGATTTGTGCCTCACCTCACTTTGATCTCATTATGGTTCCACCGGAAGCGCGGTATGGCTTCCGGCATCGCCCTGAGCGGCGCCAGCATCGGCGGCCTCGTGATCGTGCCCGTCATGCAATATCTGGTGAATCAGTATGGCTGGCGGCCCGCCTACACGCTACTCGGCATGACGGCCATGGTCTGTCTGGCGCCGATCAACGCATGGTGGCAACGCCATCGGCCAGCCGACCTCGGTCTCCATCCCGATGGCCACGAGACGCCTCCCGCGCGACTTACCCGTGAAGGAAGCAACACACGGCACCCATCATGGCCCCTCGGACGCGCCCTGCATACGCCGCAGTTTTGGTTTCTCTTTGCCATGGTCTGCACAATCGGCTGGCTCTCGAACCTGATTGGCGTCCATCTCATTGCCCATATCACGGACAATGGCTTTTCCAATCTCCTGGCTGCTTCCATCGTTAGCCTCATGGGCCTGTTGCGCGCAGGCAGTAGTATGCTCTGGGGCGGGCTCTCCGACCGCTTCGGACGCGAACTCGTGTACACCTGGGGAACGGTTCTGTGCGTGTCCGGCCTCGCCGGTCTGGCGGTGCTACAGCGGCCGGAAGCGGTGTGGCTTCTCTATGGGTCCATCCTCGCCTACGGGCTGGGCTATGGCGTGCATGGGGCTGTCGAAGCAACGGCTGTCGCCGACTTGTTCCATGGCCCCTATCTGGGAACGATTTTAGGCACATTGGAAATCGGTTGGGGCCTCGGTGGGTTTGCTGGCGCCTGGTTCGGTGGCTTCTGGTTCGACGCCTGGGGCGGCTATCACGGCGCGTTCGCCCTGACGGTCGGCGTGAGCGTCTTGGGCTGTGTGAGCCTGTGGCTGGCAGCCCCCCGGCGCCCCGTACGGCAGGCGGCAGGCGGCGTGCAGCGCGCGGAATAGAGGCTGGGGCATCGCTCCCATTGCCCACCCTAACATTGACGACATTCATAGAAAGGGCGCTGAATCGACGTTGATATGGCTTCCACGCCGTTCCGGCATAGACAGGACGCGAGGGATTTGCGACAATGCAGCAACATGGCAAGATCTCATGACACGAGGAGCAGCCACATGGACGCCAAACATGTTCCCACGCTCAAGGCTTTCAACGAGCAAAAAATGCAGAAGGTCAATCTCTTTGAAACCGAACGGATGTTCTGCGATATCTACTGTTTCGAGCCGGGACAGGAGCAGAAGACACATACGCATGCCGGCTCGGATAAAACTTATTATGTACTCGAAGGCAAGGGGACGTTCCATATCGGCGGGGACAGCCAGGAATTGCACGAACAGATGATCGTCATGGCTCCGTCGGAGGTCGAACACGGTGTGGCGAACACGAGTGCCGAGCGCCTCGTGGTATTGGCCTATATGGCGCCCAAGCCCTGAGTAGGACTGAGGACTGAGGACTGAAAAGCAAGTAGGAAGAATATATGAACGCGCGAGACTTGCTCGATCGGCTGGTTGCCTTTCCGACGGTATCCCGGGATTCTAACCTACCGCTGATTGCCTTCGTACAGGATTATCTGCAACAACACGGCATCACCACGACTCTGGTGCCCAATGATGAGGACACCAAGGCCAATCTCTACGCGACGATTGGGCCGCAGGCGCCGGGGGGTATCGTCCTCTCTGGGCATACGGATGTGGTACCGGTAGATGGGCAGCCATGGGATACGGATCCGTTTACGCTCACGGAGCAGGACGGACGGCTCTACGGCCGGGGTACCTGTGACATGAAGGCGTTTGCAGCCATTGCGCTCTCCTTGGTGCCGGAGATGAATGCCCTCAAACGCCCGATCCATCTGGCCTTGTCGTATGATGAAGAGGTCGGGTGTCTGGGGGCGCCGCGGATGATTCAGCAGATCAAGGAACGCATTCCCACCCCCAGCGCCGTGATTGTCGGGGAACCCACGGAGATGAAAGCGGTGACGGCGCACAAAGGCCTCATGGCTCACCGCACCACGGTGATTGGCCATGAGGCGCATTCCAGTCAGATGCATCGGGGCGTGAGCGCGGTCATGACCGCTTCTCGCCTAGTGACGTACTTGGATGACATGGCCCGTTCTCTGACGGCAAAAACACCGAGCGACACCGGGTTCGAGCCGGCCTGGACGACGATCCATGTCGGCACCATCAACGGCGGGACGGCGATCAACATTATTTCCCGACAGTGTGAATTTATCTGGGACCTGCGCAACATTCCAGAGGATGATCCGCAGGAGCTGCTGCAGCGGTTTCATCACTACTGTGAGGAGGAGCTGCTGCCCGCGATGCGTGAGGTGGCGCCGGAAACGCGCATCGAAACGGAGGTCATGGCCCGCGTTCCGGCTCTGCGTCACGAACCGGAGAGCACGGCGGTGCAGTTGGCTCAGGCCCTGACCGCCGATCTATCGTTCTCCAAAGTTCCCTTCGCAGCGGAAGCCGGCCAATTTCAGGAGGCCGGGTTTCCGACGGTGATTTGCGGTCCGGGCTCCATCGACCAGGCGCACCAGCCCAATGAGTTTCTTAGCCTCGAGCAGTTCGAACAGGGTGTCGCCTTCATGCGCGGGTTGATCGGCCACCTCTCGACCTGAGGTCATACCCGCGCGCTATCGATGGACGTACTCCGGTGTCGTCATCTCGAGCAATTGTTCTAAGCGCTGGCGGTTATCGTCAGCGTTATAGAAACTCAAGAACACTTGGGCATGGGCGCCATCCGCGCCCTTGGCATTGGTGCGGCGCGGGATCACGTCCAGGACGCCTTCGGTGGGCATAAAGCCAGCCTGGGACGCTACCCGAGCGCCACTCACGCCTTCCAGGATCAAGATAGGCGGCTCGTTCCCAAGCAAGATTGGGTGGACATCGCCGGTCATCCGCAAGGGGTTGCCTTGTGTTTGCCGCTCGACCGTGGTGCAATCGATACCCAACAGGCTCAGTTCGGCCTCGACCGCGCGTTGCGCCACCTCCACCGTCATGCCCGGCAAATGATAAAACCCCTCGGCATCAGGGTAAAACTGCTCCGAACCCCGATCGAGGATCGCCCCAAAACCGGTGAGAAGAATCAAGGCATCATACGGCCGCAGTTCCTCTGCCGAGGGCAACATCTCCGCCGAGACCAGCTCGCAATAACGCACGCCATCGCGTTCATACATCGCTTGTGGATCGGGCCAGCCAGAGAGGTCCAGGACGCGGGCGAGCATGGGTGCGTTAATCCGATACGCCGGATTCTTCAGCACCGTCTCAAGGTCGGCAGCGCCTTCGATGAAGTGCAGTGGCATATCGATATGCGTCGTGTTATGGGCCACCATCGGCCGGGGATTGCCGTCGTCCTTGATGCCGATCTCGCCCCGCATGAAGATGGGTTGGCCCTCGCGGCGTGGCAGCACCGGCCGAGTGATCACGTCTGCCGAGGGTCCATAGGTGAAATATTTTTCCAGGGTCAGATCACATTTAATGAGTCCATTGCCCATCATCGTCTCCCACAATTGTATTCCGCACTTACGCTATCGATGCCGCCGCTATAGCATAGCATAGACGCCATCGAAAAATCCGCGCAGGACGCGAAGGTGACGACGGCCCAAGATTTATCCGTTCGCGCCGGATCCTTATGCACATATCAGAAATACGATTGACAACCTGCCATCGAATATGATACCTACTTTCCGTTCAGTATGGGATTCCCTTTGCCCTCCATACGCGGGTTGGGGCGAGGACGGCACCGGCCTTTGATCCGCCATACGGCGTTGAGCATGACCCATGACATTATCTGTTTCTTCCTGTCGGCCGGCCATTGCTGGTATGCTGGAACGTGCTAGCGCGGACCTGCAACTTTCTGCGCAGGAGGCCTATGCGTTCGAGCATACGAGCAGCAGCGAATTGCTGGCCTTATTACAGGTCGCCGATGCCCTGCGAGCGCGTTATCATGGCGACACCATGACCTACTCACGCAAAGTCTTTCTGCCCCTGACCAATCTCTGCCGCGATTACTGTGGCTACTGCACCTTTCGCAAAGATCCGGGCGATCCCGGCGCCAAGACCATGACACCGGACGATGTGCTAGAGGTGGTAGCGCAAGGGGAGAAATTGGGTTGCAAGGAGGCGTTGTTCAGCCTCGGCGATAAACCCGAAGCTCTCTTTCCCGAGATGCGCGTGGACTTGCAACGCTTCGGGCATCGCCGCACCCTGGCGTATCTGGCAGAGATGTGCCAACTGGTGCTCGACCATTCCTCGCTTTTGCCACATGCCAATCCGGGCGTGATGGGCCGGAAAGATCTCGAACGTCTACGTGATGTCAATGCCAGCATGGGCCTCATGCTGGAAAGCACCAGCCGGCGCTTGCTGGCGCCTGGGATGGCGCACGACAATGCCCCGGATAAAGATCCGGCGATCCGGCTCAAAACCATCGAAAATGCCGGCAAGTTACGCATCCCCTTTACAACAGGCATCCTCATCGGCATTGGGGAAACCTTTGCCGAACGGGTGGACGCGTTATGCGCCATTCGTGATCTGCACCAGCAGTACGGCCATATTCAGGAAGTGATTATTCAGAATTTCCGCGCCAAGCCCGACATCCCGATGCACGCGCAAGCGGAGCCGACGTTACTCGATTTTCTCCGCACCATCGCGGTGGCCCGGCTCATCCTCGGTGGCGAGATGAATCTTCAGGCTCCGCCGAATTTGACCCCCGAGCAATATCAGCTGCTCATGACAGCCGGCATCAACGACTGGGGCGGAATTTCGCCGTTGACGATCGATTTTATCAACCCGGAAGCGCCGTGGCCGCAATTGCGCACGCTGCAGCGCGTGTCCGCCGAAATGGGGCTGCGGCTACGCCAACGTCTGGCGCTGTACCCGGAGTACATCACCCGCAAGCCGGGTTTCATCGCTCCCTCCCTCGAACCTCGCCTGCAAGCGATGGTGGACGAAAACGGTTACCCGCTTGTGCAGCAAGGAGAAGTCGCGCCCTAAAAAATCCCTCAGAGACATCGACAACGTCCGGGTTTCATGGGTAAAATTGGGCCGAAAGCTGCGGCGAGCCGCAGTCAGCATACATGGCAGAGGCGCTCTAAGAGGAGAGGGTGACATTATGGCACAGCGGAACTGGTCCGGTATTCATATTCCCATTATCACGCCCTTCAAGGATGACGACAGCATTGACGAGGACGGTTTGCGGCGTTTAGTGGATTATATGATCGATGTACAAAAGGCCGACAGTCTCGTACCGTGTGGCACCACGGGCGAATCGCCGACCCTGTCGCACGATGAACACGAGCGCGTTATCGAGATTGTTATCGACGCGGCAGCCGGGCGGGTTCCGGTCATGGCGGGCACGGGCTCGAACGCAACGCACGAAGCCATCGAGCGCACCCAGCACGCCGAGCAGGCTGGCGCCGCGGCCTCTCTACAAGTCTGCCCGTATTACAACAAGCCAGAGCAAGAGGGCATCATCGCCCATTTTGAGGCCATCGCCAAAAAGACGTCACTGCCCTTGATTCTCTACAATATTCCGGGGCGGACAGGGCGCCTCATCGAGGCCAAGACGCTGGTTAAATTGGCGCAGATTGACCATATCGTTGGGGTGAAAGACGCGGCGGCCAATATCAATCAGACCATGGCGTTATTAGCTGCCACACGTCACATGGACAAAAAGTTTTATGTGCTCTGCGGTGAGGATGCCCTGACGTTCTCGTCGCTGTGTCTAGGCGGTGACGGCGCCATTGCCGCGACGGCCCACGTCATCGGCCAAGAACTGCAAGAGATGATGCAAGCTTTTTCCCGGGGCGACTATAAAGCGGCGCAGGATATTCACTTCCGTACCCTCGACGTCGCCAATGCCTTGTTCATCGAAACGAATCCCGTCCCCGTGAAAACGGCCTTGACGATGATGGGATTGCCGGCCGGAAAAGTGCGCCTGCCGCTCACGCCCATGCGTCCGGAGACGCAAGACACCTTGCGGCAAGCGCTCCAGTCCCTTGGCAAGATCTGAGATCCGGGCCATATCCAGCACAGCCGCACCGCGAACCTATCGCGGCTGTGCGCACGGTCTTTTTCTGAGCTTTTATCGTATCACGCCCCTCCTCTCGCATTTCCTCAGCGGTCGAACCAAACCGTTCATGTCAGTTCGGATACAGCTCGTCAGGGTGGGGCGCCATGACGGAGACAAAGGGGATATGATGGGTAAGAACGCTGGCCTTGCGTTGCCCATGGGTGTGCTCATCGCGTTACTCTGTTGGGCCCAGAGCACGGTGGGACAAGACGCCATTCCCCAGGAAGCGCAGACGCAGTATGAGACGGGAGTTGCCTACGCAACACGGGGCAAATATCATAAGGCCATCGCGGCATTTACACGCGCTATCGAACTTGCCCCGGCTTTTGCGGCAGCCTACCGGGAACGTGGCCACATCCAATACCAGGCGGGGAATACGGAGGCGGCCATTGCGGATTGCGGCAAAGCGATTGAACGCGATGCGGCCTTCGTACAAGCCTACACGTGTCGTGGCCAGGCATATGCGAGCGCCGGGCGCTACACCCAGGCCATTCAGGATTACACCGCTGCGGTACGCCATCAACCGGATGAGGCATTGGCCTATAACCATCTCGGTCTCGCCTACCTCGCGCTCGGTCACGCCGACCAAGCCATTGCCGCGCTGCAGCGCGCCGTGCAGCATCAGCCCTTGTTTGCACGCGCCTTCAATCATTTAGGACTCGCCTATAAAAAAGCCGGGCAAGGGATCGAGGCCATCTATAGTTTCAACCGGGCCTTGAGTCTTGAGCCAAACGACGCCAACACCACCCGCAACCGCCAGGCCATGTACGCGCAGCTCAGTGCCGTGGATAAGGCATTTCTGGACTATAATACCCGTCTAGAAGCGCATCCCGAGCTGGCGAGTTCCTTTTTTCATCTCGGCAACGCACATGCCAAGGCCGATCATTATCAGTTGGCCCTCACTGAATACAGACGCGCCCAGCCGCTCACCCCAGGTCACGGCAGCCTTTATTTCCGACAGGGTCTCGCCTACAGCGGCCTGGGAAAATATCGTCAGGCGATTGAGCAGTTCACGGAATGCTTAAAACGCGTTCCGCGCCATACCGAAGGGCATTTGCGGCTGGCTGAGGCCTTCGAGGCCCTCGGGAACACTCGTCTGGCCTTGCAGACCTATGAGCGCTTTGTCACCTATGCGGCAGCCGATGATGACCGCCTCGTTTGGGCCGTGGAGAAAATTGCCGCGCTGCGGAGCCGCTGAACCACGCTGCGTCATGTCATAGCTTGCAACATCGCGGTCGTAAACCGTTGAAAATCTTGTAGATGATGGGCTAATACGGCACGCATGATGTCCAGGTTGAGCTGCTCATAATCATGTATCGCAATGTTTCGAAACCCAACCATGGCCTGCATTCGCGTACAGATGTCCTCTTGTAGAACCTCGGCGTCCTGCAACAGCTGAAACGCATCCCGACTTTGCTGGGGTAATCCGAGGCCACGCACCCGGACGCCATGCATGGCCATATCAATAGCCGCTTCGCAGGCTCGTAGCAGATTCAAAATGATGGCATCTTGCCGCGTGTAGTTGGTGGCGAGTTCCTGCTCATGGCCGCGGTATTCGTCGTGAATGCGACGCAGACAACGCTCGATGATGGCCGCCTTATTCAGCAGGACGTCATCCGCCATAGACACGTCCCCGCTGGCGAATATCGTGCAAGATGGCGCTGCGCTCCTCATTGAGGCGGGCATAGGACGAAAACACATACGTCTCAAACGTGCTGCAGACCGCCTCGTCAGCGCAATAGAGGCGTGCGCCATACGCGATGACCTGAGCCCGCATCACAGTCGATGCCCGCAGCAGATCGACGAGGTCAACATCACGGCCCAGCAAGTTGGCCACGGCCTGTGCCAAGTTCCACCGTTGCATCGGTTCAAGTGGCGCGGTGGGCAGCACCGCCAAGTCGACATCGCTATCGGCGCGCTCATGTTCGGTGCCCCATGAACCAAAACGATACACAGCGATGACGTCGGACAGATGTTTCAAGATGGTCGTGAGGATAGGTTCATAGGCTAGTGGAAGTATCCGCAGTATGTTCTTTGATTCAGGCATCAATCCCCTGTTTCCTCTTGCCTCTTGTCCCCGAAGCTACGCGCTATGCTACGTCTCCATCATAAGCGCTCAACGGAATCCTCGTCAAGCCGATAGCCGTATGCAAAGACGCCCATGCCCAGGGTAGACAAGACACCGTTTTTCAGGTAGTATGGATGGCGCAAGACATATCGCGAACGAGCCGTCCGGGCATGAGGAGAGACGACCGCTATGGCACTTCCATCGGAGCACCTTGCAGACGCCGCCACGTGCCGCCTCTGCGGCGAACCCCAACCCACCGAGCAGTGGCATCGTACCCGCACAGACCAGCCCCTACCGGACGCCTGGGACAACGCCGCGCCTATGGAGCGCTATTGCGGCCTGTGTGGCGCCCCATCGTGTGACGATGAGACACTCGACCGCCTGCAAGGCGAGGAAGCCGGCGCCCAGGCCGGACGCCTATACGGCGCCAGCCTCGTCAGCCCCACCCCGGACATCGTCGCCTTTATGGCGGGCTGGGACGTCGCGGCCAAAGGCGCCGTGGACCAGTCTCTCGTACCCTTTGACCTCTGGGTGAATCGAGCCCACACCCGTATGCTGGTGGCGCAGGCGATCCTGACGCGGCCACAGGGTCAGGCGATTTTGGTGGGTTTGGACGAGGTCGAACGGCGCTATCGTGCCGGACAATTTGTTCTGCGGCCGGCCTTGGAAGATGTCCATACCAACATCGAAAACTATCTCACTGATGAGCTCGGTATCGAAGCTGCCCTATCGATGCACACGGCGCGCAGCCGCAACGACCAGGTCGTCACGGATGTGCGGCTGTGGATGCGCCATCGAGTAGTCGTGCTGGCGCGGCTGTGCCTCGACCTCATACGGCAGCTCAGCCGGGTTGCACGGCTGCACCGGGATAGTGTCATGGCGGGGTATACGCACCACCAGCACGCCACCATCTCGACGTTCGGCCATCATCTGGCGGCCTATGCCGAAGCCATTCGCCGTGTCGTGCTCCGTCTGCGTGCCTGGTACACCACGTTCAATTACAGTCCGCTGGGCTGCGTCACCGGCTTGAGTACGACCTTTGCGATTGATCGCCATCTCACGGCCAAGTTGCTGGGGTGTAAGGGTCCCGAGCCCAACTCTCTCGATCCCATGATCTGCCGCTGGGAACCCGAAGCCGACTTGGGGCAGATCCTCGCCGTGCTGCTGACGCATCTCTCGAATCTGGCCCAGACGTTTATCCTGCTGAGTACCCAAGAGTTCGGCGTGCTCAAACTGCATCCCCGCTTTTGCTCCGGCAGCAGTATCATGCCGCAGAAGGTCAATCCCGATGCCCTGGAAGTGATCAAAGCGAAGGCAGCTGAGGTTAGCAGCCGGCTCGGGGGGTTGCTCTCCCTGGGCCGGGCCAGTTTTACCGGCTACAACCGCGATCAGCAGTGGAGCAAGTATGTGATCATGGAGGCGTGTCTCGAAGGGCTGCCAGCGGTGTCGATCATCGCGCGTATCGTGGCGCATTCCTGCCAGCCCTTGCGGACGAATCCCGCCTTGCAACGTGAGGTGGGCGTGGATACCGGCCGGTTACAGGCGATGGCAGCCACAGGGTTCGCGGGCGTCACCGAAATGATGGAGCAGCTCGTGGCGCAAACCAGGATTGAATTCCGCCACCTCAAGGGCGTCATGGAGCATGCCGTGGCGCTGTCCTTGCAGCAGGGAAACGCGGACTGTGTCACGCACTCCGCGCTGTGCCAGGCCTTGCAAGAAGCGGGATTTACCGTCGAGCTGGACGCCGAGACGGTTCGGCGGCTGCAAGCGCCGGCCGCCATTCTGGCTATGAAGCACGTTGTGGGGGGTCCGGGCCAGCAGGCGCTGGAAGCGGAACTCGGCCATCTCGACGCCTTTGTGGACACGGAGCAGCAGGCATGGCAAACTCGCAGCGCATCGTTACAAGCAGCGTATGACGCGTGTCGTCAGCTTGGTTAAGTGGTCTTTCAATTAAATCTTTGGTTTTTGGTCGTTCCGTGTCATACTACGTCGGAAAGGAGACCTTATGGCACGCAAACGGCTCAGCGTTCACTTGACCCAAGACGAATATGATTTCTTGATCACTTATGTCGCTCGGGGTCACAAAAAGGCCCGATACATCAACCGGGCAAGAGCCTTGCTCTTGTCTCATGAG
>CBCXVS010000109.1:0-22136 GCA_965178525.1 uncultured bacterium
AATGGGCTTTTGAATTGGGCCAACCTGTTGATCTACTTAACCCTCCGCCTATTCTGCCAGGGGAACTTCGGACTAAACTGTCGGTGGATGCGTGGTGCACATGGAGTCTGGAAGCATAGGTGAGCAAGATATGACGAATACTTAGAGCACATTTTCCAACACATTCTCCGGATCGATTCAGATACCTTGACTCGTGGAGTTCGAGCATTGCACACGCCTCTTGAACAGCTTCAGCTCTTTACTCGTCCTGATCGTCTCCCGTCTTTGCTCGATCGCAATGGGCATAGGCAACAGGCGTTCAGTCAACGAGAAAGACTCGCTACCCTACTGGCGGGCGAACTCGATTTCCATGGTGAGGATAGCGGCTATGCTTCGCACGACATTCATAGTTTTGCGGCTAAGTTCCCACCCCAATTGCCCCGTCTCTTCATTAGGGAGCTGACGACCCCCGGTGACATCGTGCTCGATCCGATGATGGGCTCAGGCACGACGGTCGTCGAGGCGCTGCTGGCAGGGCGGCAAGGCATGGGTTTCGATATTGACCTGTTAGCTCTACGCTTGAGCCGTGTTAAAACGGTATCCTTGGATGTCCACAACCTCCAACAGGTCGGATGCGAGATCATCACGCAGGCGAAGAAGTTGCTAGCTGATACGGCGCGTCTTGAACGTGAGTTCGCCAGTCGATTCGATCAACCCACGAGGGCGTTTCTCGATTATTGGTTTTTACCCGCAACCCAAGGCGAACTCCTCGCACTCGTCATGGCCATCCAAGAGGTGGCGGATCGTGCCACGCGCCGCTTCTTTGAACTCACCTTCTCCTCTACCATCGTGACGAAGTCCGGTGGGGTGTCGCTCGCACGCGATTTGGCCCACAGCCGGCCGCATCTGGATACCACGAAAGTTCCCAAAAACGCCTTTGCTGTCTTTACGTTCCGACTTCGCAAAAACCTAAAGAGCCTAGCCCACCTCAACCTCAATGAGAGCACCGCCACCACGCTCTCTGCGGATGCGCGTATGATGCCTCTAGCAGATGAAAGCATCGATTTGATTATGACGTCACCACCTTACGCCAATGCCATTGATTATATGCGGGCTCACAAATTCTCTTTGGTATGGTTGGGCGCATCTGTCACCGATTTATCGGATTTGCGTGCAGCTTACATCGGCTCCGAACGTCTCCGAGATGCCGTCTATGCCGCGCTGCCCAAAAACTCAACAACTCTACTACGCCGCTTGAAAGAGCAAGATAGTCAAAAGGCCGCAATTCTCCACAAATATTTGTCTGAAATGCAGGCTGTAACAGCTGAGATGTTCCGTGTCTTGCGTGGAAATGCCACTGCGGTTGTGGTCGTTGGCACATCTGTCATGCGGGGTATAAATGTGCAGACCCATACTTGTCTTGCCGAGATTGCCGCAGAGGTAGGATTTGAAGTCATGGGTGTTGTGCAAAGGAAGCTGGACCGCAACCGACGTATGATGCCTGCGAGTTTCAGGCGAAAGGCGGGTTCGATGATCGAACAGCGCATGCATGAGGAATATGTTATGGGTCTTTTTAAAGCCTGAACACGAATGCAGAACTCTCATTCACATCTAGTCAGTACTCATTGTTTGCTTACTAACCTCACACCCTGACGGACAACCATGACAGACTGGACCCAGCGGTTAGTGCAGTGGTTCGCGCAGTCTCAGCGGCAGATGCCCTGGCGGGACGACCCCCGGCCCTATGCTGTTTGGCTGAGTGAAGTGATGCTACAGCAGACCCAGGTCGAAACGGTCATCCCGTATTTTCAGCGGTTTGTCCAGGCGTTTCCCGACATGCACACCCTGGCGGCTGCCGAGCAGCAGGACGTGCTCAAGCTCTGGGAAGGGTTGGGGTATTATTCACGTGCCCGTAACCTACACCAAGCCGCGCAAGTAGTCGTGAAGCAGTATGACGGTGAGCTGCCGCAAGACGCCCGGACGTTGCAGACCCTTCCCGGTTTTGGCCCGTACACGGCGGCGGCCGTCAGTAGCATTGCCTTTGGCCAACCCGTGCCGGTGGTCGATGGCAACGTGCTACGGGTGTTTTGCCGGTTCTGGGGAATCGAAACCGATATCCGCCAGCCACGCGTCAAAGCCGAGCTGCAATCGCGTCTTGAACCGTTTGTCGCCATGGCGTCGCCGGCCGCGTTTAACCAGGCCATTATGGAACTCGGGGCGCTGATTTGCCGTCCCAAATCGCCGCGTTGTGCAGCGTGTCCGCTGGCGGCGGACTGCGTCGCCTATAGCGACCGCCGCACGGCCGAATTGCCGGTGAAAAGTCAACGCCAGCCGGTGCCACAGTACCATATTGCCGTCGGCATTATCTGGAAGGACGGGACTATCCTGATTGGCCGCCGGCGGCAAGATCAAATGCTCGGCGGCTTGTGGGAATTTCCCGGAGGCAGGCAGCAGACTGGTGAAAGCCTCGCCGAGACCGTGCGTCGTAAAATTGCCGCTGAAACCGGGCTGCAGGCCCATATCGGGGGTCCGTATTGCCAGGTGAAACATGGGTATACCCATTTCAAAATGACGCTGACCGCCTTTCGCTGCGAATGGCTGGGCGGTGAAGCCAAACCGTTGACGGCTGATGAACTCCGCTGGGTGCGTTTAGACGACCTGGACGCCTATCCCTTGCCTAAAGCTAACATCAAAGTGCTTGAAGCCGTGCGCGATTACGAACGGATGCAGGGCAACGCCTAGACATCCGGTGTACGGCATGAGGAACACCGCGTTACGATGGACACGAAGTAGCACGAAGGATACCGTTTCATGAACACGACGTACGATGCGTCCGATATTGAAGTGTTGAGCGGCCTCGATCCGGTTCGGAAGCGTCCGGGGATGTTTACCGATACGGTGCGGCCGAATCACCTGGCGCAGGAGGTGATTGACAACAGCGTGGATGAAGCGATTGCCGGCCATGCCCAGCGTCTTGACGTCACGCTCTACCCGGATGGCTCTCTCGACGTCACGGACGATGGGCGCGGCATGCCGGTTGACTTGCATCCGGAGGAGGGGGTGCCGGGCATCGAAGTCATTTTGACACGCTTGCACGCCGGCGGGAAATTTTCGCTAAAGAATTACCGCTTTTCCGGCGGGTTGCACGGGGTTGGCGTCTCGGTGGTCAATGCGCTCTCGACGCGCTTGGAGGTGTGGGTGCGGCGCGGTGGGCAAGAATACCACATGGCATTTGCGCAGGGCGAGAAAATATCGGACCTCGACGTGGTCGGGCAAGTGGGGGCGCGGCGCACGGGCACGACGGTGCGCTTCTGGCCGGATGCATCATATTTTGAGACGGTGCGCTTCTCACTGCCGCGGCTGCATCATATCTTGCGGGCCAAGGCGGTCTTATGCCCCGGACTTCTCGTGCGGTGGCGTGACGAAAACACGGGTGAGCGGCTGGAATGGCGCTACCAGGACGGCCTGACCGCCTACCTCCTCGACGCTTTGCAAGGGTACGAATGGTCGCCGGAGGCTCCGATTACGGGAAACTGGGAAGAGTCACAACAAATCGTCGATTGGGCCGTGCTTTGGCAGCCCGAGGGCGGCGAGGAAGTTACGGAAAGTTATGTCAATCTGATTCCTACGGCGCAGGGCGGCACGCATGTCAATGGGCTGCGGACTGGGCTGACGGAGGCCATGCGCGAGTTCTGTGACATCCGCAACTTGTTGCCACGTGGCGTGCGTCTGGCGCCAGAGGATGTGTGGGAACGGTGCAACTACATCCTGTCGGTGAAGCTTGCGGATCCGCAGTTTACCGGGCAGACGAAGGAACGCCTGGCGTCACGTCAGTGTGCGGCATTTGTTGCGGGCGCGGTGAAGGATACCTTCAGTCTGTGGCTGCACCAACATCCCGAGGCTGGCGAGCGCCTGGCGCTGCTGGCCATTACGCATGCCCAACAACGTCTGCGCACGAGCAAAAAGGTGACGCGCAAACGGGTGACCGCCGGGCCGACGTTGCCGGGGAAGCTGTCGGACTGCAGCTCGCAGGATCCGGCGCAGACCGAACTGTTTCTGGTCGAGGGCGACTCGGCAGGCGGCTCGACGAAGCAGGCGCGGCAGAAAGATTTTCAGGCCGTGATGCCGTTGCGGGGCAAGATTCTCAATACCTGGGAGGTGGATCCGGCGCATGTGCTGGGTTCGCAAGAAGTGCATGACATTGCCCTCGCGATTGGCGTGGAGCCGGGCTCAACCGAGCTGGGCGGCTTGCGCTATGGCAAAATCTGTATCCTCGCCGACGCCGACTCAGACGGCGCCCACATCGCCACCCTCCTGTGCGCCTTGTTCTGGCGACATTTTCGTCCTTTGGTGGCGGCTGGCCATATTTACGTGGCCATGCCGCCCTTGTACCGGGTCGATGTCGGCCCGCATGTCTTCTATGCCCTGGACGACACCGAGCTGCAGATCACCCTGGACCGCGTCGAGACAGAGAAGCTCAGGGGCAAACCGTCGGTGCAGCGTTTTAAGGGGCTGGGTGAGATGAATCCCCTGCAACTGCGTGAGACGACCTTGCATCCCGACACGCGCCGCCTGGTGCAGCTCACGATTGAGGAAGAAGACGGGACCACACCCATGATGGATATGCTGTTGGCCAAAAAACGGGCTTCCGACCGTCGCGCCTGGTTAGAGCGCAATGGCAATCTGGCCGACGTCTAACTCCCCCTGCCTTATTCTCGCATCCCGTTGCCTACGGTATGCCCGGACAGGCATATACCTATCTTTGGAGCCACTCCGCTACGGTTGCACGGGCCAGGATGGACAGCCCATGTTGTCTGTCACGGCAGGCGGCACGGCCCATGTGGGTAACGTGCACAGCAGAGTGCAACATTTGTGCCACCTCGCAATTTTTATTGAGTTGCATATGCATTATTTTAAGTGTAGTATAGTGGCCATTCTGCATATCAATCATTGTAATCTTCGAATTGATCTTTCTTAAAGTGAAGATAATCTTATCGGACGAAACCGTAAAATAAGAGATGAAAAGCGTGATGATGAGTCTCGAACGAGAAGATCGTATACGTAGACTTCTAGGATTATGAAGGGGATCGGAGTCGTAGGTGACACAACGGGCTATGGGACAAAGGAAGTCGCCGTCTCATATGCTGGGGCGTCTGCACGTGCTTGCTAGCAAGCTATCTGTTTTCGCCTCCTTGAGAGCGTCACAGATCGCATTGCTGGGTGTATGCATCTATATCGCGAGCTTGGCGTTGCCGCTGCCATGGGATATTCCCTTGTTGGGGTTTGGCGTGTTGAGTGTCTTGGCCATGGTGTGGCGTCCTCGGCAAACGTCTCGCTCCTGGTCGCCGCTGCATGTCATGGCGCTGCTATTCGTCGTGGCAACAGGCACCTCGACGCTGGTGTCTGAGGACATCAGCCGCAGCCTGCAATTGAGTGCCGCGTTGCTGCCGGCGTTACTGCTCTTCGTTGTGATTGCACAACACCTGGAGAGAACACGCGATACCCAATTCCTGTACCTCACGTTTTCTGCCGCTGGGCTCGGGCTCGCGTTCAGTGTGCTGTGGACGGCATGGGGCAATGACTGGCGAGCCGGGAGCCAGTTGATTTGGTCGATGCAGCATCCGACGCTCGCGGTCGCCAATGATTTGACATTTCTGGCGGTGATCGCCCCGCTTTCCGTGGCGCTGCTTTGTCAGGAGCGGCGCGGCTGGAGCAGCATCTGGGCCGTGTGCTCCATGGTGTTGAGTCTGATTGCGGCCGGTACGGTGCGGGTGTTGAGTGCGGGCGCTCTGGCGAGCCTCGTGAGCTTTTGTGTTGCAGCCGCCGTTGAATTGACGCTGGCGCGGCAATGGGTGGTCATCATGCTGTTTGCCTTGTTAGGCGTCATTGTACATTTATCTTCTTTGCAAGCGCAGTCGTGGAGAGTCAAACCATGATACGATTCGATCCCCCTACGGGTACCTTGTTGAAGCTCGGGCTGGCCGGCGCGTGTATCGCTCTGGTCGTGCTCTGGCCTCGCTGGCGTGTGGAACTCCAGATGTCCGATCCCATCGTGTATGTTCAGATTCAGGGGCCGACACAAGTCAAACATAACGAAACCGTGTCGTATACGGCAACGTTGATGAACAAGAGCAGGCAAGTGATCCGTCCGGAGGGGGTGACGTTTGAGTGGACGGTGCTCGAGACCGATGGCGACAGCACGATTCTTTTCGGCGCCACGGAGACACAGTCCGTGCCGTGGAAGATCAACGAGGATTTCGGCATCGTGCCGATCAGCTCATGTCAAAACAATACCGCGTTCACGGCTGGCATCATGGTCGAAGCCTCGAACGATGTCTCGTCCCGCAGTGAAGTCCTAGCGGTCGATGTGTTGACAGACGCTCTCGTCATGACGGCGATCACACCCTTTCAATTTCCCATAAGTAGCCAAGCCCAAGATGTCGGTGTGCCAATTGCTCTCCCGCTAGGCGTCGTGGATGTGTTCCCTGGAACAACGGACACCCTGGCTTTGGAGGAAACCTTTATCACACAGGGCCGGGCCTCTCGCACGATTGAGCCAGGCTCTCCCATCATGTTCGGCGTCACGGTAGAGGCGGATTCGAGCACCGACTTCGGATATCAATTTGCTCTGGATGAAACGGCGCCCCCGACAGCGATCGTCGCTGCAGCGCAAACCTTGACCGATAGCTTTAGAGTGACCTGTGTTGCTACTGCAACCGATATATGTACCTTCCGGTTTGGTGTACAGCACACGCGTACGGTCACCGATTTTGATATTCTCATGGAAGCGCAATTCGATACCGGGTTGACCCTCTTCTGTGACCGGATCGGCACCGTGACGCTGGTTGAGGATCTGTTTAGGTTTGTGCCTACCGTTCGCCCATGAGGAGGTATATCAACATGGGCCGGCTTCTCCTGCTCCTGATGGCTCTGATCTCCACCCTGCTGTTGCCGGCGCCATCAGACACAACGGCGGGAGAGGCGGAGACAGAGCCACGCTTGCAATATACCCGGTATTTACTGGGCTTGGGGGCGCATGTGCAGGCCGCACGGGTCGCCTTGCCATTAGCCAACAACCACCAAGCGCACGCCGTAGCAAGAATTGAAGCCCAAATCCTGGCCGGCGCGGCATACGAGCGGCTCGGCCGCACGGACCGCGCCCGGCAATATTATGTTTCGGCGGCATCGTTACTCAAAGGGAACCCTTCCCCCCATCAAGTGGTCTTTGTGCTCAAGAGGATTCGATCCCTACAGCGTCACGAGAAAGGCCATCTCAACGTTCGCGCCGGTTCGGTAACGGGACGCATCGCCGTTAGTGGCGTCATGGCCAAGTCGGCGCAGGTCGAATTGAAGAGCCTCGCCCAAGGTTAGGTCGGATTGCGCGTCGAAACGGACAACGATGGGGCGTTTTTTGCCCCACTGGTCCCCTTTGGCATCTATTACCTGCAAATACGTAGCGAAGCGTTCGATATCATCGAAACCAGGGCATCGCGGATCGAACTCAAGCCTGTACAGAGACACGTTGATTGGGCCTCGTTAACATACCGGCGCCCATGCTCATCGCGCCGGTGCATGAGGGCCTGTTGCCTCTATCCGCTCCTATTTTTCGTCTTGCCGTGCCGGTAGGAAATCAGAGCGAGCCCGTTTACTATTACAGACTGCAAGTCAAGACCCTACCCGAGCTTGGAAGCGGGGAAAACCCGGTACAAGTTTGGGCATACGAAGCCAAAAAAGACGCGTATTTATACGATATTCCCTATAACATTGACAACACGGCCGGCGCCGCGCTCCTGCCCGGTAAATCTTACGCTGTAGAGGTGGATTTTGTTCTTTGGGAACGGGTCAATGCGGTGCTGAGAGACGTAAGACGTGTCAGTGCCACGTTTCGTGTGGCTGATCCGTGATATGGCGCTCACCAACGGTCTCTCTAGGTCGGGATGAGCCGCACGAGGCGTTGTTTCCATTAGACATTTCTTCTGGCATGCCGTATACTCAGCATGCCTGTTCATGTGTATCACAACTTCTGTGATATCTCAGGCTCTCCTGCCATATGTCGACATTTACCCCTAGGTGTGATCGCTGCTCGCGCCAATTCCCACATATATCAGACTGCGTGATCTAGGATGCAAGCGATGACATGTCCGGCTGAGATCATTCCAACCATGAAGTCGTTTCTCAACCGCGCCAACACGGCACCGCCGCGTCGTGTGCAGGATGCTGGGTCCTCGCCGCGGCAGCAGAGTGCTGCCTGGAGGCTGTTTCCCATCACGGTCTGTCTGATCGTACTGGCGTCGGTCACCATCTCTGCCGCAGCGTTGCAGGGCCGTGATCTCTCAGCCACACAACAGGCTGCACTCAAAAAGCGTTTTACCACGATACTCGGAAAGTGGAAGGGGCCCTATACGAAGAACTATTGCGTCTGTAAAGACGGCACAAAGGCCCCCGTGCTGGGTCCGGATGGGAAAATCCGCAATGCGTGCGGTAGCGCCAATACCGTATTTTGCGGCGCTCTGCGGACGGAGTTGGCAACAGTGCTAGGGCGCCAGGAAGGGATGTACCTGGGCAATTTCTTCTCTAGGGATTTGCATTTCTGGAAGCGTTTTCCCGACCATCATAACCTCATTCGTGGCTATATTTTGGAAAAATACTTCACGGAAACGCATCCCAGCCACAAGCTGGCCCAGCTTCGGTCCTACCGTGGCCTCACGGGCTCGGAGTACGAAGCGAGAGACATGCCCCGTTTCTTCGAACGCTACCTGGCCTTATCGAGTTTTAACGATTACCGCCATTTCCTGCTCGCCTATGAGTTACAAAAGCGTTTCTTTGTGCGGAACGATCAGGGCCAAATCCAGAAGGCTCGGCGTTTGGCTACACGCATCCAGACCCGGGATGCCGCCTTCAAGCCGCTCCGAGATGCCACGCACAACCAGATTACCGCTGCGCTCATCCCCAAGCTTGCCGCCTACCGTGATCAGCGTCGCAAGCGGCAAGACCGAGCCCAAGTTGACGCGCTCATTGCCGAGATCGAGAAGCTGACGTCTCTGGACGAAGAGGTGTTGAAAGCGCAGGTGGCCGAGATGAAGAACTCGGCGTTGCGGCGGCGGTTGCGGGCGTTGCTGCCGGCGCGGGATGACAATGCATTGAGCGCCGTTGCGGCGCTGGCAGAACTGATGGCGCAGGCACGCCGGATGGTGGCGCAGCGCGAGGTGTCGCCCGCCGCTGCCCGGCGGCTCATTGAACTAACGATTACGGCTGCCGCCGTGATGCAGCGCCGCGGTACCGCGTTCTTAGAGGCCGGCACGCACACGGTAAAACAGTATGTACATCTCCTCGTGGCGCTCACCAACGCTTCCTATGGCGTCGGGCTTTTGAGCGAGTGCAAACACCTAGCTGCCATCGATACCCTGCGGCAGGTGTTGGCCACTCCCACGCTCGAACGCGCCGCATTTGCCAGGCAACTCAAGCAAGCCAAACGCATCGTCGAGTGGGCGCAAGACAGTGCACTGCTGGCTTTTGCCGAGGTCAGGGGACCCTGGACGTTTTTGCTGCCCGACACGGCGCTCATCGGCGACGACATCTTGCGCGGTTCGCCGTTGTTGCTCTTTGGACGCGTCGCCGCCCGGCTCGGTGACCATATTGCAGGACAGAATCCGGTCCGGCACGAGATCTTTGGCGCCTATCTTGATCGTATAGGAAAGTGCATTTTCCCGATCCCAGAAGTCCCCATTTCTCAAGGATGAACGAGCCAAGTGAGGGTTCCCGGGTGAGGACTGATGAGGGGTGGACGAAGCGGCTCCATCGTGGTAAAACCGCTTCACCATAACAATCTGATCCTCCTCACTCGGTGCGACCCCATGATGGCGCCATCCGTCGGACACTGGAGTGTCTTCAAACAGATCTGTGCCGATCACTGGGATGAGTTTAAATACGCCAATCCCCGCTACCCAACATCCTACTATGACAGCCTCGTGGCCAAGATGCTCGTCTGTGGTAACCCCGAAAAGATCGGCTATATGGAATACCGCTGCCTCCAATGTGGTCAAGGTAAGCCTTTGGTCTCCATGAGTTGTAAATCGTCTCTGTGCTTGCGATGCGCCAAAGTCTACGTCGACAACTGGGTCAGCCAGGTGAGCCAGGTTCTCCACGAGGGGGTAATCTATCGACATATCATCCTGACCGTCCCGGCCATGTTCCGTACGCCTTTCTACCAAAACGCTGAGGTCTTGTTGAGTGAGTTGATGCGGTGCGGGGCGCAGTGCCTGGATGATTTCTATAGCGAGGTCAGGGGGAAGACGCTCAGAGGTGGCTATATTGAGGTGATCTACACGCATGGGCGCAATGGTCAATATCATCCCCATCTGCCTGTGATCGCCACGAGTGGGGGCTACGATGATCAGGCCGGGAGCTGGGAACATCTGAATTTTTTGCCTTACGATCTGCTGCGTCACAAATGGCAGTAGCATCTGATGAACATGTTGAGACGTACCTTGGCAAACGATGCGATCAAGGACCTGGTGGATTGGTGTTTCAAGAAGTATCCCGACGGCTTGGTGAGCCGCGTGCAGAAGGGAGAAGTGCCGTCTCAGTATCAGAGTTTGGCGAGCTATGTGGCCAAGTATGTGGTGAGTCCGCCGATCTCGGTAAGACGGATTGACCGCTATGATGGTGAGCGGGTGACGTACCACTACCGGTCTCACAGACCGGACCGGACCGAACATGAAACCATTGATGTCATGACGTTTATTGGCCGGATGATCCCGCACACGATGCCCAAAGGGTTCAAGCGCATTCGGTATTACGGGGTGCAGGCCACCAAGACGTTTGCCAAGGTGAAGGAGGTGATTCAAGCGGCCCTGAGCAAGGTGAAGGAGGTGCTCAGGGGTGCGGTGAAGATCATCCCTCGGATGACTTACAAGCAACGTTATGAGAAGAGTACGGGTCGCAACCCCTTGATCTGTGAGCATTGTCGGAGTGAGATGGGGCTGTGGCGCATCTGGAATCCGACCTACGGGGTAATCTATGACGAGGGCGAGGAAATCAAACGAGGCAGATATGAGTCAACCGCACAACGAGCCGGACCTTGATAACGGGCCTGGTATTGAAAAGCCCACCCGAAGGGCGCTATGTTCCGCGCCTTGAATCCCGGCCTTGCCTTGGGCACGCTGCGCGTCAGTCCTGCATCAGGAGCCTACGCACGCGATGACGTGACCGCGTTGCCGGAAACGCCCACCGATCTGCAGCCGGCAGCAGGCATTGTCACACGTGGCGAAGGCAACGTGGTCTCACACGTCCAGCTCCTCGCCCGTGCCCTTGGCATCCCCAATATGGTCATGGGCTCAGGCGCATTTGCCAAGGTCAAGCCACACCATGGCCGGAAAGTCTTTTTCATTGTGACGCCCCAGGGCCGGGTCGTCTTGAAAGCGGCAGCGGCCATGACTGGCCAGGATCGCGCCATCTACGAGGCGTTCACCGGCAACGCCGAGCGCACCGCGGATGGCAGCCTTGGAGCTGAAGCAGCAAAGCTCCGCATTGACCGCGCCCGACTCGATCTGAAGACGAAAACACCGCTGGCGCTCTCGGCCCTGCGACGCCGCGACTCGGGTATCCGGTCCGGACCCAAGGCGGCGTATCTCGGGGAACTCAAGCATCTCTTTCCGGCACATGTCGCACGCGGCGTAGTCGTGCCTTTCGGGGCGTACTACGACCACTACCAACGGGCTCGGGTCGTGGTGCCGGCAGAGCTGCGCGCCAGTGGCATGGCCCAGGCGGGCGAGCCTTTATCCGGCTTTGTCGAGCGCACGTATGCGCAATTCTTCGGCGTCATGATCCCGGCAGAAATGGAGGAGAAAGCGCTCTCGGCCTGGATCCGTCCGCGTCTGGCCATTGTCCGGCATTCGCTCCGCCACGCCCCGCTTGCCCCGGCACTCAAAGACGCCATCCGACAGGCGCTCGGCTAGCAAGGGCTGTTGCGGCGCGATGATCCCTCCCAGACGGTCGGCTGCTTCGTTCGGAGCGACACGAACGTTGAAGATCTCGATAATTTCAACGGGGCAGGGCTCAACCTCACCCTGTTCAACCTGCAATCGCTGCACGATATTTACGAGGGGCTCAAAAAGGTCTGGGCCTCACCCTTTTCGTTTCGTTCGTTTTCTTGGCGTCAGCCGCTCATCGACGAGCCGCTCTGGGTTCTGCCCTCGGTGGTCATTCTCGAATCCATACCTGCAGAGAAGTCCGGTGTGCTCGTGACCGCTGATATCGAGCACGGGGACCCCGGCAAGATGCTGGTGGCGACATCCGAAGGAGTCGGCGGCGTGGTGGACGGCACATCGGCCGAGACGCTATTGTGGTCGCCACAGGGCATCGAACTGCAGGCGCTATTCAAATCGCCGTGGCGCCGTATCTTAACATCTGGTGGCGGAAGCGCTGTGGTCGCATCCACCGGAAAAGAATATGTACTCGAGGACGCCGAACTCGATCGCCTCATCACCATGGCAACCACCATGCGTGAAAAGCTCGAACCCGTTCTCGACGGATCGGGCCAGCCGCGCCCCTGGGACATCGAGTTCGGGTTTGCCAAGGGCCGCCTCTGGCTATTCCAAGTGCGGCCGTTTGTGGGCAATGAGACGCTGCAGAATATTCCGGCCATCGCCTCGCTCGATCGCTCTGGAAGACAACCCCCGCGAGTTTTCTCTCTCGAAGAGGTTATACCATGACAACGATGCATCGATACGGCCTGTTATATTTGCGTTTCCTAGTACAGCATACCGCAAATTGTTCATCAGTTGAGCGCTCTGATATGGCTTGGCTTACGGCGTTCAAACCGGTGACAGACTTGTGCCTGCGTGTACTAGGGATCTGTGGCCTGCTAGCCTGTACCGTGATGCTTGTTAACGCGAGCGCTAACAAGCCGAATCGATCACCTGCCGAGCAGACGGCACAGAAGCCGTCGCCCTATGGCGTCTACTATGAGCGTTATGAGCCGACGTTCTATACCGGCTTTGCGCCACGTATGCTCGATCCCAAACGCATGCATGTGCATATTGGGCGAGGCAACCAACTGCGGGTAACGGTCGTGCTCTCCGATGTGGTGTTGCAGACATACGCCAGAGATGTGCTAGCGCGCTACCAAACGTACCGAGCCCTCATCGACCGGGACCGGCTCGTGCTGACCCAAAACACCGCGTTCGAGGCTTTCGAAAACGTGATTCAGGACATGCAGTTCGAGCGTCTGGTCGCCGAGGAAGCCACCTTGGCGAACGTCGAGATCCGGGAGCGCAATCTCGCCTTGCTGGAGCGCCTGAATCCCGGGCGGATTTTTCGCATCCGTATGCCGGCCAATGAGGTCGTACGGCGTTGGGCCGCCCACGTGCGGCCGGAGGATCGGAAGTCGATGGGCACCAAGCGGCGGCTCGAACTCCTGAACCTGATGTTGCCAACGCGCCTGTTCGTGGCGGAGATCGACCGCAAGGTGGCGGCGCAGCTCCAGACTTTAGTGCGATCCGTGCCAGCGCTCACAGCGGCGGGTGCACCCACGGCGCTGGAGCCGCTGCGGCCTGCCTTCTTTTGGCTCTTTGACCGCGTGGCGCAGGGCATGTATCCCCGACGCGATGACCACCTCCAGTTCACCGAGTTTACGGCCATCTATCCGATAGGCAGCTATAATGGCTACACCACCCATCGTGGCCGCCGCATCCCGCATTATCCGACGCCTGGCAGACGAGCGCTAACGACGCACCAGCGCACCAAGACCGTCGACCACATCCCCACCAATTTGGCTTACAGCTATTCGCCATGGATTCCCTATATGCATGTGGGCAAGAGACTGCACAACTCCTTCCATACCCCGTGGTGGCGGATGCGGCCGGAACAGGCGTCGTTTCTCCCGGCCGCCTTACGTCATCCCGGCCGCAAAAGCCGCAGCGGCAAATCCTATCACTACCTCTGGCTCGTCTCGCGTGGTCCCATGTCGCATGGCTGCACCCACGTCAGCACGGGTCACATCATGGAACTGCGCCAGCTCTTGCCGTCCGAAACCGCGCTGCTTTACCAGGTGGACACGTTCATCAACAAGTCGTCTCTGTACGACGTGTTCGACATTGACGGGGACTTTGAGCCCGAAGTCATGGGCATACGCTACTACATCGCCTATGGTCTCAAAAACAAGAGGCCGCATCGCCTCCGGGCCCCGAATCAGCGCCGCGCCTTCTATGCCTGGCTCTATGGTGGCGAACTCGACTATGACGATCAAGGCCGTGGGATTTTTCGCCATGTCAGGGACGGCCGGTTCAGGACGCAAGGCGACGCAAGGCGCCGCCTACACCCAGCTCTACCTGTACGAAGGGGGCTATGAACCGGAGCGCGTCCAGTTTTATCGTAAGGTCGACATTGCTTTCGCCAGAGAACTGCGTAAATCCGGGGCGCATCACCCGTTTCCGGGTCTGCGCGTGACAGCATCAATGGGTCATTAGGGGTCCGTATTTATGGCACGATGGCAACTCCGTTTCGTTTTACTTGTGCTCGTGATCTCGTATGGGGCCGTCTCGGGAGCGGCTGCAGCGCCAACGGGCTCCGCACGCGATTATGTGTCCTCTGTGCATCCGTCGCGCCCCCTGCAGGTATTCCTCAACCGCACGGTATCGGCGCTGATCGCGGCGGAGCCCAAGTTGCGCCGGGCCAACTTGCGCATCGCCCTGATGAATCTGCGTCACGCCGGACAGCCGCGCCTGGCGCATTGGCATGGTGACAAACCCGTGTATCCGGCGAGTGTGGTGAAGTTCGTCTACCTCATGGCGGCCTATGCGTGGCAGGAACAGGGCCGGCTTCACATCGACGGGAAATTGGACCAGCTCTTGCGGCGTATGATTTACCGCAGCAGCAACACGGCGACGCAGCGCGTCTTTGCGCGCCTGACGGGAACCGAGCCGGGACCGGTTCTGCCGCCCAGAGCCTACCGGAAGTTCCGGCATCGGCGGCTGGTGGTGAAGCGGTGGTTGCGGACGCTTGGCATTACCGATCTGCACTGCGTACGCCCCACGTACAATGGCGGCGGCGACCTCTATGGCAGAGACGTACAGTTTATCAGGGATCCGTTTCTTAAAGGCGGTCTGCCGAGCCACAATGGCCGGTTTCACAACCGGCAGGCGATGACCGCGGTCGGAACGGCAAAACTCCTGGCGTTGCTGGCGACAGACCGCGCACTGTCGCCGGAGAGTTCTTCGGCGGTATGGCGGCGGATGCGGCGAGACCCGAAGAAACAGCCCTACCTCAAACGCCGCATTACGGGGGGCGCTACTCGCCTGCCTGGCCTTGAGGTATACGCCAAGACCGGCACGTATGGACCGATCTTCGCGGATGCCGGCATCATTCGCCACGACTCGAAGCGACAGATGGTATTGGCGGTGTTCATTAAGTCAAGACCGTCCTATCGCGGCAGTTTCATCGCTGACTTAGCGCACCGAAGCGCGGCGCATTTGTTGCGTCCATCGACGTTGGACGCGCGTAGGTCCCATTAGCGCATTGACGATGTGCGTCCGGAAAACGTCACAACCGCATGCATCCATGTCGTTTGAGGGGGAGAGGATGTCATGAGAGCACTCGTATGGATTGTTACCGCAATGATCCTCATGCCGCCCATGGCACATGCAGAATCCGCGTTTATGATTGATGACTATAATGCCTCCTTGGCAAAATTCGGTATGCCCTTTTTTTCCCGCTACCCGGCAACCTTCTACACCGGTTTTGCGATGCGCGTCGAAGAGCCCAAACGCTTGCATTTTCGCGCCGGCAGGGGCAATCAGGTACGGCTTACGGCTATTCTCGATGAATATACCGTCTTAACCTACCTCTATACGTTGCAAAAGCGCTCTCGCGTTATACGGAAGCGCAACGCAAGGGCATGCTCCGCACCGAATCGACCGCACAATTAGACGCCTTTCAACGTATCATTGCCTCTCCGGCCTATAACATCTTAGGCACGATCGAGGATTTTGAAGCCCAAAAGATGAGTCGAGCAAGCTTTTATCAGGCGAGCCTGAAGATCCTCTCGGCACTGAATCCGCACCGCGTCCGCAACCTTTCTCTTGATCTAAAATCCGCTTTCATCGAATTGGAAAGGACAGGTACAACAATTTGCCGCCACCTATCAAGCTGATCCTACGGATATGGCCAGCATCAAGATGTCGGTCGTGAAGAATCCGAACGACGCGCTCGTGCTCTCGAATGAGATGCTTTTCGGCCGTGTGAATGCAGTCTATCTCACCGATACACACAAGGAAAAGCTAGCTGGCATTCTTGCCCATGTGGTGCGTCATCCCACGGATGACGCCACGTTTCTGCAACTGACCTGGGACTATTTTACGCATGTGACGCAAGGCAAATATGATACAAAAACCGTGGCCGATGGCCAATTTGTCCCTGCTATCCAGTGCGAGCCGGTAGAGACGCAGTGTCTGCTGACCTATCCTGAATTTACCGCGATCTACCCCAATGGCTCGGTGGTGGCGTCGACAAAAGATCGCCAGGGCAATACCATTCACCGCATTCGGAACAATGCCCTCATGGCGTTCATGTCGCGGCGCTATCATGATGTGGACCATATCCGTAGCCAGGGCTACTATGGTTGGGCCCCGAAGATGGACTACCAGAGCATTGGCAATGGCATCCACAATCCCGCTGTGTCTCACAGTTTGCGATCGATGCGTCATCTGTATAAGGAACTCGACATTCCGCAGGAGTTTAAATATCTTTGGGCAGTCTCCCGCGGCCCGGTGTCGCACGGCTGTATTCGGATGGCGGCAGGACACCTGTGGGAAGTGCGCGAGATCTTTCCAGCCAGTCCTCAGAAGCTCCACGAGGTGTTCTACTTTGGCAATCGCTCGACGGATTATGATGTCTTCGATATCGATGGGGATGGCACACCGGAAGTGATGGGGAGTGCGTATTATATTGCCTATTCCTTGAAAGGTCCATCGAAAGATTCTCGATGCATCGGCAAAAGTTTTTCACTTGCCCAAACCTCGAAAGCAGAATTTTATGAATATCTCTATGGCAAGAAGGGACAATTTATACGGCAAGGGGAGACGTACCAATTTTTGAATCCCTATGTGTCGTACTTTCGTCAAGCAAACCCCGGCGACAAACAAGGCAAGGTCATGAGTAAGCCGTTACGCGGCCAGTTTAGGCTCTATGAGCAGCCCTATGAACAGGATAAAGTGCAGATCTATCGTCTCCCCAGAAAATACCATAGGCAACTCACGATTAAAAATAATTATCAAAGTATCGGGAAACAAATGGTACGCATCTTTGGCCGAGTAGCTGCCTGTGGTCCTTTTAAAGCGGAATGGGATCGTTGCTATGAGGACCAGTTTGATCAGGAATTTCAGGCGCTGCTTGGGAAGTTATAAGTCATTGGAAAACCGGTATTGGAGGTACCATGAAGACGAAAGACTTAATTGCAGAAGCGATTTCCCTTCCAGTAGAAGAAAGGGCGATGATTGTCGATTCGATTCTGAAAAGCCTCAACCCGGCAGCATCGGATATTGATAAGAAGTCGGTGGAAGTTGCAAAGCAGAGACTGAAAGAACTGCGGTCTAGCGAGGTAGAGACTATTCCAGGAGACGACGTGTTTAAAAGAATTTGGCAAAGATTTTCCTCATGAGATACGCGTTTCATCCGGAAGCCGAGACAGAATTCGTCAAGGCTGTTGAATACTGTGAAGAACACGAGGAGAGTTTGGGGCATGACTTTGCGGTAGAAGTCTATTCGACTATTGAAAGAATACTTGCTCACCCAAAGGCGTGGCCAATCATAGAAGAAGATATAAGAAGATATTGGTCATAAGGTTTCCATACGGAATTCTGTATGCAGAAGAGGGTGATGAGATTTTCGTTGTTGCTGTCATGCACCTGCATCGGGAGCCAGGTTACTGGAAGCATAGAATTTAAGCTGAACAGGTGAAATGTGGAAATGGGGTCAGAGTCAATTTCAGGATTAACCAGCCATTAAAATGACTCTGACCCCCATTTTCCTTAAATCTTTACTTTGCCGCCAACCACATGTCCTCAAAACGGCGATTCATGTGGTGGGAATGGTGGGGCTCGTAGTTGCGGATACGGGCCGAGCGCACCTCAATCCGTGTCCACCACAGAGCCGGCAACCACCAGGCCTCCCGGAGGAGGACTCTCTGCATCTTCTGCACCAAGGCGATCCGCTTCGACTTGTCCCGTTCAACTTTCTGCTGTTCGAATAGCTTGTCAAACTCCGGGACACGGATACGGCTCCAGTTCGACGAACCGCTAGAGATGAACTTGGTCAGCATTTGATCCGGATCTCCTCCTCCGGACGAGCCATAGGGATCAACGATCACAGAGAAATCTCGGTTGCGCCGGCTTTTAAACCACGTGGCACTCTCCTCCAGCCGATGCTCGGCCTCGATCCCCACCTTTTTCCACGACGAAATCAGGTAGATGCCAAAGTCGATATACGGCAGTTTCACCGCACGGTTGAGCAAGACGGTCTTAAAGCCATTGGGGTATCCGGCCTCCGCCAGCAACCGTTTGGCCTCTTTCAGATTGGCCTCATGGTCTTTACCAAAGCCTGGCAACTGTTGCACGTCTTCCGGAGATAAGGCCCACTCGGTGTCCGGGTGCATGATGCTCCCCACGGTTTCCAGACCGGTTAGGGGTCCCAGGACCTGGGCCATTTCGTAGCGGTTGAGGGCGAACGCCATGGCTTTCCGCACCCGTGTGTCATTGAAGGGCTTCTGCTCCACATTGAACCCCACCCCCCAGTGAATTAAGGCTTTGGGATAGGTGACTACGGCCTTATCACCCATCTGTTTTTTGATGGCTTCGACCTCAGCCGGGGGAAAGCCGCGCAACTCTACGTCGGTGCGTCCCGTGCGGACTGACTTGGCCTGGGCCGAGAGGTCTTTGATCATGAAATACTTAATTCCATCCATGTAGGGCAGCCCCGGTTTAAAATAGTTGGGGTTGCGTTCGAGTTCGAGGTAGGAGCCCCGCACATACTTTTTCAACTTGAAGGGACCGGTGCCCATGACATTCTTTTTGTACCAGTGGGTATCTTGATCGAGATACGTTTTGGAAAAGATGAAGGCATGGGGATAGGCCATCATGGACAGAAACGACGCCGAGGGGTATTTGAGGTGAAAGACCACCGTGTAGGGTGCGGGCGCTTCGACGCGCTCAAGCGCCTGATAATAGCTCCGCCGTGGGCTGACAGCGCCTTCAGGGGGAAACACAAAGTGGTCCCAACTGGCCTTGACATCGGCAGACGTCCTCTCACTGCCGTCGTGGAATTTCACCCCTTGATGCAACGTGAAGGTATAGGTCATGCCATCGTCAGATATCACCCATGACTTGGCCAAATCGCCAATGATGTTGGGATAGTCATGCGGGTCATAGACGACCAGCGTGTTGTAACAGGGAGACATCGGAATCTTCGCTTTAAAGGTGGACTCCTGATGCATATCCAGGCTCGGTGGATCGCCAGAGAGCGCCACCTTCAAGATCCCACCGTACTGAGGTTTTTCGTCTGCATTGGCCGTTGGTACTGCCCACAGGGCCATCAGCATGATCACACTGCACACCATCACACCCATTTTGAAACCACGCATCACGGTTCTTCCCCTCATGCGATGAGTCATGGCCAAGAAAAAAAGGCGCAACCAACCCTCTGCAGCACGGCGAGAGGGTCTGCTTGCGCCTTCAATCATTGGCCGGTTTCGGAGCCAGCCCGTTTGCGTTACAATACTAGTAACCATGAGGAACCCTCCTCGTGGGGAAAGGGCTGGCGATGTGGCCCGCCAAAGCGCAATCGCCAGCCCGCCGTTTCTACTTGACTCCCCTTATCCCCTGTGCGTCGTCAATGCCTCCTCTTGCCATAGGTCGTCATAACAAAAAAAGACACCTCCAGAACTCCTTGGTGCAAGGAGAATGTCCGATGGTGCCTTCAACTACTACTAGCTGCGCTATTCAGCCCGTCGATATCGTCCCGGTATAGCACGTCAATCGACCGCGGTGTACTTGCGTTGTGTAGAAAATATCATGCGCCTGACGTCTTATCATGTCAAGGCATTTTCAGAAACTTTTTTCTGCGAACCAGCAGAGGCCGCCAAGGCGCTCAGATCCATCTTTCTTTAACCCCCCACCAGCGCTGTCGAAACTGGTGGATTGAATTAGACATTTCTTGCAACTGTCAGTATACTATGCACATTTGTTCATGTACGTTACAGCTTCCGTAACACTGTCAGGTCTCCTGCCATCCGTAACGTAGACATCCATACATGGATGTGACCAATGTTCGCATCCGTTCCACATAGGCGACGTGATCTATGACACCAACCATGACATTGCCAAGTGATGATGTCGAACGCTTGCCGCTCAAAGCGTATACTGAAAAAGCCTATTTGTCCTACTCCATGTACGTGATCCTCGACCGCGCCCTGCCGCACATTGGGGACGGCATGAAGCCGGTGCAACGGCGCATCATCTATGCCATGTCGGAGCTGGGGCTCTCAGCGCAGTCGAAGCATAAGAAGGCGGCGCGGACGATCGGTGACGTCATCGGCAAGTTTCACCCGCATGGCGAAACGGCGTGCTACGAGGCGATGGTGTTGATGGCACAGCCGTTTTCTTATCGTTACCCCTTGGTCGATGGCCAGGGGAATTTTGGCTCGCCCGACGATCCCAAGTCTTTTGCGGCGATGCGGTACACGGAGGCCCGTCTCACGCCGATGGCCGAGCTTCTCTTAGGCGAACTCGGACAGGGCACAGTCGACTGGACGGCAAATTTTGACGGCACGTTGCAGGAGCCGGTGCTCCTGCCGGCGCGGCTGCCGCACGTCCTGCTCAATGGCGTGACGGGCATTGCCGTCGGTATGGCGACGGATATTCCACCACACAATATACGTGAGGTTGCCGCCGCGTGTATCCATCTGCTCGAACACCCCACGGCGACCGTTGAGGACTTGTGTCTCCATATCCAGGGACCGGATTTTCCCACCGAAGCGGAAATGATTACCCCGCGTGAGGACATCGTGCGGCTGTATCAGACCGGTACCGGCAGCATCCGCATGCGGGCGCGCTATGCCGTCGAGCAGAATGATATCGTGCTGACGGCCCTGCCCTACCAAGTCTCTGGCGCCAAGGTATTGGAGCAAATCGCAACGCAAATACGCGCCAAGAAACTCCCCATGGTGGACGATCTGCGAGACGA
This sequence comes from uncultured bacterium, assembly GCA_965178525.1. Classification (GTDB taxonomy): domain Bacteria; phylum Tectomicrobia; class Entotheonellia; order Entotheonellales; family Entotheonellaceae; genus CBCXVS01. The sequence continues at coordinate 21,214 of CBCXVS010000109.1, forward strand.
ATCGGATCACGACAACCCGACGCGGCTGGTCATCACCATGCATTCAGCGCACGGCGACACCGAGGCATTGATGGCGCATCTCTTCGCCACCACGGATCTGGAGCGGACGTATCGGGTCAATTTGAACATGATCGGTCTCGATAAGCGACCGCAAGTGAAGGACCTGCGCACCATTCTCAGCGAGTGGCTGACATTTCGCCAGGACACCGTGCGCAGGCGTCTGCAATTTCGTCTCGACCGTGTCGTGCGACGCTTGCACATCCTCGATGGGCTGCTCATCGCCTATCTCAATATTGATGAGATGATTGCGATTATTCGCAACGAAGAGAATCCCAAGCCCGTCATGATGGATCGCTTCGGACTGAGTGATACGCAGGCCGAAGCGATCCTGGATTTGCGGCTGCGCCGTCTGGGCAAACTGCAAGAGATTGAGATCCGCCGTGAGCAGCAAACCTTAGCTGCCGAACGCGGCCGGCTGGAAAAAACCCTCGCCTCACCACGACGACTGCAAACCTTGTTGAAGAAAGAAATCACAAAAGATGCGGAGACCTACGGCGATGACCGCCGCTCGCCCCTGGTACAGCGGCAGGCGGCTCAGGCGATGGACGAGACCGCCCTGGTCACCAACGAACCGGTAACGGTGATCCTCTCGGAAAAAGGCTGGGTGCGGGCAGCCAAAGGGCATGAGATCGAGCCGACGACCCTGAGTTACAAAGCCGGGGACAGCTTTCGCGCTGCGGCTCAGGGCAAGAGTACGCAATTCGCGGTGTTTCTCGACAGCAGTGGGCGCACCTATGCGCTACCGGCTCACACCCTGCCCTCGGCGCGAGGGCAGGGCGAGCCCCTCACCGGTCGCTTGAGCCCACCGGATGGGGCGGTATTCGTAGGGCTGATGCTGGGTGACGCGGATGATCTGTACATCC
>CBCXVS010000110.1:0-21821 GCA_965178525.1 uncultured bacterium
TGACCTGGCTGGGCTCCCTCCATCGTTTGGGGGAGGATAGCCTACCTCATTAACTATTGGGGAACAACCCTAATGAAGTGGACCCCAGCCATCCGTTAAGGATCGCGCTTGACTCGCTCCATAAACAACATGTCACGCTTAAGCACCTCACCCTAGAGCCGTTGGGGTTTGAGCATCTCAGGCAATTGATTGCGGAGAGTTTGCATCAAAGCACGGACGCGATTGCATCACTAGCGGATTTGGTGATGCGTAAAACGGCCGGCAATCCGTTTTTTGTGAACCAGTTCCTGCATGCGCTTCACGAAGAAAAACTGCTCACATTTGCCACCACCGCCGGTCTCGATACGGTCGTAGCCTCACAACATACCTGGCAATGGGACACGGCTCAGATTGAGACCATGAAGATCACGGACAATGTGGTCGATCTGATGATTTATAAAATGAGACGGTTGCCAGCCGCCGCGCAACGCGCGCTACGTCTCGCTGCCTGCGTGGGTAACCATTTCGATTTAGATACCTTGTCCATCATTTCCGAAAAACCGCCGACCGAAACCTTCAAAGATGTGGAGCCCATTCTCGCCGAAGGGTTTATTTTGCCGACGACTGACCTCGAAATCAGTGAGGATGACATCCGCCATTCCCACTTCCGATTTTTACACGACCGCGTCCAGCAAGCGGCTTATACCCTCATCGATGACGAACAAAAACAAGCGGTGCATTTACAAATCGGGCGGCTGCTTTTAGCCAATACGACATCTTTAGAAGGGCAATTATTTGAGATTGTTGACCAACTCAACGAAGGGGCCACGCTGATTGATGATGAAGCCGAGCGACTCCGTTATGCGGAGTTGAATTTGCAGGCGGGAAAAAAGGCAAAAGAATCCGTCGCCTACCTCTCCTCGGTACAGTATTTACGAATGGCGATGAATTTCTTGCCCGAGAATTACTGGGAGGATTATTACGATCTCGCCTTTACGCTCTACCAGGAATGTGCTGAAAGTGAATTTCTTTCGTCCAATTTTGAAGCAGCCGAATCCATCTGTGAAACGCTTTTAAGCCAGGCCCGTTCAAACGCTGACAAACTAAAAGTTTATCATCTTGAGATTGCTTTACGTGGCGCTCAAACTGACTATATTTGCGCCATTGAACTCGGCTTTCAAGGTCTGCAACTGCTCGGCGTTGAAGTGCCCCCACTGAATGAGGTGACGGATCAAACCTTTTTAACCAACATAGAGGAGTTTAAACGAGTCTTGGGAGAGAGAGAGAGATTGATGAGCTATTTGACTTGCCGGAGATGGAGGATGAAAACATCAAGGCGGCTCTCAATCCGATTTCCAATGTCGCCGATTTGGCCTCCATCGCTCACCCTGAGGGGTTCAAAGTGCTGGCCTTGGGGGTTATTCTGTCGTTAAAATACGGCAACTCGACCCACTCCGCCCTGTATTATGTCATGCTCGGTGTCATCTTTGTCACCCAGTTTCGGGAACATCGATTCGGTCATCAGATTGCCAGCCTGGGGATTCGCTTAAATGAGGAAAAATACCTTCATCCTGCCTTGATCGCGAAACAAGCCGCGTTTTTCGACTGGCATGTGAACCATTGGGTGAAGAACCCACTATCCAATATTGAATTCGGGCAGAAGGGATTTATCGACGGGATGCAATATAGCGATATTGCCTATGCCACTTACTGTTATGCGGTGCCGGTATTGCCCTTGTTTTTTACCGGCTCGCCTTTGGATGAGGTCATTCAGGAAGTCGATAAGTCAATCGAATTTTGCGATTCCAAGAAAATGCCCTTTATTAGCGCCCTCACACGGACGACGAAAATGCTGGCGTTGAATCTGCAAGGAAAGACCCAAGACCCGTTCACGTTTAGCTATCAAGATATTGATGAAAAAGAGTTTATTGATGTATGGGAACCCGTGCAAATGGTTGCCGGTAATTTCCACATCCGCAAATTGCAAAGTTTTTACCTGTTTGGTGATTATCGCCGCGCCTTGGCCTGCATTCCCTCGGTCGAAAAAAGCATTGGTGGCTGTGGCGGACATCTCTCGACATCCGAATACCACCTGTATCGGGCACTGGCTATACTGGCGTTTTTGCCTGAGGCTTCAGAAAGCGAGAGCAACCGATACAGCGACGAGTTGGAAGCGAGCCGGACATTCATCAAAACCTGTTCAGACCAGTGTGAGGAAAACTTTTTAAGCCTTCATTGCTTATTAGAGGCAGAGCTGGCTCGCACGAACGAGAGAGCGCTTGAGGCCATGGCGCTCTACGATAAAGCCATTCAAGTGGCCAAAGACAACGAATTGATTTAAAACGAAGCTTTAGCGAATGAGCTGGCCGCTAAATTTTACCTCGCGCAAGAGGGAAAAGTTTGCCGTTTACCTCAACGATGCCCGGTACGCCTACCAATTTTGGGGCGCCGCGGCAAAGGTGCAAGCGCTAGACGCCAGGTACCCTCACCTGTTAACCCAACGAACCGCACGCCCGACCCCGATACGCGACGCCACCATAGCGGTTCATCACAACACGACCACCCTCGCCTCAAGCTCCGCCAGTTGGTTGGACTTAAGCAGTGTGATGAAAGCGGCGCAAACGCTGTCGGGGGAAATTGTCTTGGGACGTCTGTTAGAAAAAATGATGCACATCGTCCTTGAAAACGCTGGGGCAGAGAACGGTTCTTTGTTACTGTCGCAGGACGGCGACTGGTTGATTGAAGCAGAAGGACATGCGGACCGGGCGGAGGTGACCGTCTTGCAATCGACCTCCATTGAAACCAGCGGAGGAACATGTCGTTTTGCACGATGCGGCCAGCGATGGCGACTTTACGCGTGACCCGTATATCGTCCAACATCGTCCTAAATCGGTATTATGCGCGCCGATCATCAATCAGGGGCGCCTAACCGGCATCTTGTATTTAGAAAACAATCTGACCACGGGCGCCTTCACCGAAGAACGATTGCAAGTGATTCAAGTCCTCTCGTCGCAAGTGGCGATTTCGATTGAAAATGCGCTCTTATACCAGACCTTGGGGCAGAGAGTCGAGGAACGCACCCGGCAGTTGGCCGAAGCGAATCGAGAAATTACCCACCTCAACGAGCAACTCAAATCGGAAAACCTTCGTCTGGTGGCCGAGTTAGAGGTGACCCGGCAAATCCAGCAGATGTTGCTCCCACCGAGGAAGAACTCCAGCAGATCGATGGGCTCGATATCGCGTGCTATATGGAACCCGCAGATGAAGTCGGCGGTGATTATTACGACGTTCCTTCAACATAACGGCCAGATTAAAATCGGCATTGGCGATGTGACAGGGCATGGGCTCGAGAGTGGCGTCGTGATGGTCATGACCCAGACCGTTGTCCGGGCCTTGCTCACGATAGGTGAAACCGACCCGGTACGGTTCCTGGATGCGCTTAACCGAGCCTTGTATGGCAATGTGCAACGCATGGGCACGGATAAGATTTTGACGCTGTCGTTGATCGACTATGCCCATGGCGAAGTCAAGCTCAGCGGTCAACACGAAGAAATGATCTTGGTCCGGCAAGATGGCGAGGTGGAGTTGGTGGACACGATGGATTTAGGGTTCCCCATCGCTCTTGACGACAATATTGCGGACTTTATCCATCACACGACGGTGCAGTTAGAGCCGGGCGATGGCATCGTGCTTTACACCGACGGTATCACGGAGGCCGAAAATCTCGCTGGCGAGCCATACGGTCTGGAACGGCTGTGCGCCGTCGTGGAGGGACATTGGTCGTATACAGCAGAGGCGATCAAGACTGCAGTGGTTGCGGATGTCAAACGCCATATGGGAGATCAAGAAGTATACGACGATGTTACTCTGGTTGTGGTCAAACAACAATAAGAAGCGATGTGCCATGATGACATTCTGCGGCGAGACCCTGGCGTTGGAAAGCCTCTTTGAAGTCTCGCAGCATGAAGATCAGCGTTCTGTTGCTTGGTTTGTACCGACCTCACTTGAAAAGCGGGGTTGGTGATGTCACCAGAGTGGTGATTCACACTAGGAGAAAGATACCATGTCAACATTACCACCCTATGCTCAATTTCCAGGTTCATTTATCTTCAATCCCCCTTGTCGCATGATCAATGCCAATATGTATGGCTTTTTTATTGAAGGCGATCTCGATACGATCCAGAAGTTTATCGATGACACGATTAATACGGTTTGGTCAGAAGACTTTACGTTTAAAGCGCTCTTCTCGTCCTGTATGTTGACATTCACCGATATCGAGAGCATTCAACCGACCTCGAAACCCTATGTGGATCAGGGGTGGTTTCAGGAAACGGATATAATTATTTGGGTGCCGGTAGCAAAAGTGGTCGATGACAAGATTGACTATATCTATCTGTACCCGGCCTTTATTTGTGTGAACAACATATATGCTCTGATCAATGGGCGCGAAACTTGGGGATTTAATAAGTGATTGTGTACCTATGAGATGCCCAAGTATGGTGAGAAACCCGAGAATTTTTCGATGACCGTGGATTCTTACCAGACGTATTCACCCAACACCCAGATGAAACCATATAAACTTTTCGACGTCAAAATGACAAGTGAAGGCAGTGAAAACCCGTTCACCAATTTTGTCGGGTTGGTGAAGGAGGCATGGACCATGCTGCGTTCAAAGCATGCGGCGTTAGATTTCGATGTCATGGAGCTGCGACAATTGGCCAGTGAGATCTTGAATCCGGACGTTGACCAGATACTGTTCAAACAAATGCCGACCGGCAATGCCGAGCAGGCCGCCTGTCAGTCGATCATGCATTCCCGGACGCCCATCGATACCGTCCATTCCGGCTGTCTATACACCCACGAATTTGAATTTACGCTGTATCAGAACGACCAATTTCCGTTGCAGGACATGTTTGGTATCCCGGTCGGGAGCCAGCAAGTGCTCCTGCCATTCAATGTCTTGTTTGATTTTCATCAGGAAGAAGCCATTGAGATTGCGAGTAATATGGGCGCCACTCCGAAGCAGAAGAAAGTCGCTATTCTCGGTGGTGGTTTGGGGGCGGTTGCAGCCGCTTATGGCTTGACCAGCAAGCTCCTGTCCCTCCTCGCGCGTCTGTTACGGTACGCGATTGTGAAAATCGAGCATGGGGTCGAAGAGGTGGCCGAAGAGGTTGAGCATGTCGCGGAAGATGTGGTCGGGGCGGCGGCTCGGACCGCCGCGGTGTTGCTGCAGGACATGTATGATCTGCTTCACAAGCTGCAAGGGGCGGAGCAGGACGCTGAGGCGCTTTACGATGATCTGAAGGTGGCGATGGACAAGCTGCTGCAGCATGTCAGAGCTAGCATCCAAACCGTCGAGGAATGGCTCGAAATCGAAATCGCCCAGCATAACACCTTGCGTCGATTGATCCTGGGGCTCGAGTGGGTAACTGTGTCAATCATCGGTTTTATCGAGGACGGCGTCTTGAGCACCGGGAGCCTGGATGACCTCGACCAATATGAATATCGCGCTTGGCTAGCCAAACACGGCGCTTCCGACCTCGTCACCCGTTCCACGGTCGTACAGGCCTTGTACGACTACATCCTCGCCTATCCAAATGGCGACGCCGGTAGCTCGCCGGAAGAAACCAGCCACAAAGGCGACTTGGGCGCGGAGGTCGCCAATCGCTGTTTGTTGATGACGTTTTTTGGGTACAGTGGCTCGATCATGTGGAAAATGAATTCAGGTATGGGCGATATTATCTTTGGGCCAATTTATGAGACCTTGAAGAAGCGCGGCGTGAAATTTCAATTCTTCACCGATATCAAAGAACTCCAGCTCACGGCTGACAAACAAGACATCGGTGAGATTACCTATGATCTCCAGGTTGAGTTGCAGGCCGGCCTCACGGCGTACAATCCGCTGTATACCATCAAGTATGAGGAAAACGGCCAACCCAAAACCTTGCCAGTATGGCCCGTAGAGCCGTTGTATGATCAATTGGAGCAAGGCGCAGAGCTTGAGCAACTGAAGGCGGAGGGCAAAAATGTTGATTTAGAATCGGCCTGGACCGGATGGGAAAGTGTGAAGCCGGATCAAAAACTAGTCAAAGGTGTCGATTTTGACCTCGTGGTGTTGGGCATTTCCGTGGCGGGGTTGCCAGACATGACAACGGAGCTGAGGGACCAGAGTAACGCTTGGGAGCAGATGCTTGACCATGCGAACACAACCCAAGTGCTCGCGGCTCAGTTGTGGCTCAATAAGACCTTAACGGAGCTCGGCTGGACGTTGGGCCCACCGGTGATCGATGGGTATGTCGAGCCGTTCAACACGTGGGCCTCCATGGACCAAACCCTCCCCACGGAAACGTGGCCCGAGGACAACCAACCGGTTGAAATTTCCTATTTTTGTGGCGTATTGCAGGAAGCTAACCCGATCCCACCCTACTCCGATCACGACTTCCCGCGCCGACAACATGAACGCGTCAGAAACGACATGATTGCCTGGCTGCAACACAATATTCAGCGCTATTGGCCCCATGCGGTGGGACCCGATGGCTTCGATTGGAATATCTTGGTCGATATCGTGACCGGTACACAGGGCGAGGAGCGATTCAATTCGCAATTTTGGACCGCGGAGATCAACCCGACCCAGCGCTATGTCCTGTCGGTGCACGATACCATACAGTATCGCTTGGCCCTGGGTAACTCTGGCTTCAACAACCTTTACTTGGCCGGCGACTGGACCAAGAATGGATTTAATTACGGCGCGGTTGAACCAACCGTCATCTCCGGGTTGCAAGCCTCTTGAGCCATATCGGGGTATCCGGCAAAACTGCTCGGGGAGAACCATATTTAATGGTGACGCATGGATGGGTAGGTTGTGGTGCGCGCCGCGTGCGGTAGCGGTAGACCTCATGCTTCATCGTGGGGATCAAGAGGTATGCGATGATATCCTCCTTGTGGTGCAACAATAGTAGGAAGCAGTGTGCCATGACAACGATAATCGGCAAGTTCATTGAAAAGGCGGAAGGGAGTGGAGAGTACTTGAAGATTGGCTTTTCTCTCAGCTCCATCCCGCTTCAGCAGCGCTGGCGAAATAATGGTTTGTCGGCTGATTTTCTCGCCGATTACCTCAGTACGTTCTTCCCGATCGAAGACTCGGCCTCGGCCGGCCGTCAAGCCGAGATCAAGGATGCGGTGAGCTATGTGGCCAATGAGCTGCTTGATAACGCCATGAAATTCAGCTATGCGCCCTCTCACCACTCGGTGATCATTGAGATGTACCTAGAGGCCGATGTCATCAGATTTTACGCCACCAACTGCCTCGATCCCCACATGGTTGAACCGTTTCAACAGTTTATCCAACGCCTGCTAACCGAAGACCCGCACGAGCTCTACATGGAGCAACTGGAACGTAACGCGGAAGGCGATGATAAGGACGTTTCCAGATTGGGATTTCTGACGATGCTCAATGATTATAGCGCCACATTAGCCTGGCGGTTTGTCCCGATGGACCAGAACGGCGACGGCATTATGGTGACGACGATGGCGCAGTTTGCCGTGTAAGGCGTCCTGATTTTATCTCGATCCATTCCTATCTCGTCTGAATCCAATCGAATCTATACAAGGAGCAACTCGATGGAAATTATCCACGACGATTATCGGGTCGAGTACGATGCCGCTAACACCACCATCACCTGCCATGGCTCGTTTCGCCTGCGCGGCGGGGCCGAGTACAAACCGATTCTCGATCTGTTAATCGGTGCCGCTGACGCCAAACCGGACATCTTGACTCTCGATGTGCGCAAACTCAAATTTCTCAATAGTTCCGGCATCAATACCCTGTACAAATTCATCCTCCAAGTGCGCAAGCATAAAACCAGTCAGGTCGTCATCAAATGCAATAGCCAACATCCCTGGCAGCAGAAAGCTCTGACCAACTTTAAACGTCTGTTGCCGGGGCTGCAAATGGAAATGGACTGATGGCAGCCGAACCCCCCGTTCCCGAACCGTCCCGAGAAGAGCGATGACGGGGGCGGCATTGGCGATGAGCTCCAACTCTTTCTACCTCAACACCACGAGAATCTCTCCTCATTGGCTCAGGATATCCTGGGGCGAGTTTGTCCCGGGAGTCCGACGCCCGTATCCCCATCGTGACCCGAGCGTCTCCAAGTAGCCTGCTGCAGAGAGATCGGGCTCTGATCGTCCCACCCCGCAGTTGATCACGGCGCTGCTCCCGACTGACAATACCTGTGGACATGCAGAAAAAGGTGCTTTAAAATGCCTCTCTGTCGGCTTTCCTGTATTGATCATTCAAGTCCGCTAGCACAATACCACCCAGATGGTGATGTTAGGTAGCAGTCAACACCAGTGGCAGCAGAAGCCGTTGCAGGATTTCCAAAGGCTATTGCTGGGGCTGCAACTGGAGATTGAATAATGTCACAACTCCAACGGCAAACCGAACCTTCTGGCGAGCAACTCATGGAGGAATTGAGACAACTCCGCCAACAAGTGGAACAGCTTCAGCAAGACAAGGCTGATCTGGAACTCATGTTTGAGACGATCACTGAGTATTCCGATACCGTGGCCGAAACACTCCAGCAAGAAAAGGACGACCTCGAACTGGTGATGGAGATGACCACCGAGCACTCTGATATGGTCGCAGAAGAGCTACATACCAAAGCCGAGGAAGCTTTGCATGAGAGCGAAAGGCGGTTGCGGTTAATCGTCGAAGCAACGCCTGTGCCGGTATTCATCAGCCGCGAGTCAGATGCAGAGATCATCTACGCGAATCACATGGCGGGACCCTTGATAGGCTTGCCAACAGAGCAATTGCTCGGGCGGAAAACCACCGATTTTTACTACGACCTTGAAGACCGGCAGCCGCTGCTGGAAATCCTGACGCAGGAAGGTGAGGTCAACAGCTACGAGCTGCAAATCAAAAAAGCCGATGGCACGCCCCGGTGGGTTGAAGTTTCACTACGGCCGTTGACTTTTAACGATCAACCCGGCTTGTTGAGCACGCTTCACGACATCACCGAGCGCAAACAAGCCTTCGAGCACTTGCAACAGATTGACCGGCTGAAGGACGAATTTTTAGCGAATACGTCACACGAATTACGGACGCCGCTCAACGGCACCATCGGTATTGCCGAATCGATGGTGATCGGCGCAACGGGGACGCTCACCCCCGAACAGATTCAGAACCTATCGATGATCATCCACAGCGGGCGGCGCCTGTCGAATCTCGTCAACGACATCCTCGATTTCTCCAAATTGAGACATCGTGAGATTGAACTGCAGGTCAAGTCAATCGACCTGCGCCCGATTGTAGAAATCGTCCTGACGCTTTCGGGGCCCGTCGTCGATGAAAAACCGATTGCCCTTCTCAACGAGGTTCCGGTCGATCTGCCGCCGATTGCAGGCGATGAAAACCGCCTTCAGCAGATTCTGCTCAACCTTGTCGGCAACGGGATTAAGTTTAGCACCGACGGCGTCGTGACCGTCTCCGCCAGCGTCAAGGATGAAGCCATAGAAGTGCGCGTGTCCGATACGGGCATTGGCATACCGGCTGAGAAATTTGACACCATCTTTCAATTGTTCGAGCAGGTTGATGCCTCAACACAACGCGAATATGGCGGGACGGGATTAGGACTGCCCATCTCCAAGCAACTGGTCGAGTTGCATGGCGGCACGATTCGCGTCGAATCCACGCCCGGCGAGGGGTCACATTTTATCTTCACCCTCCCGATGAGCCATGACAAAGCGACGTCCTTATCCGAAGCCCCTCGGGAAATCACCACCATTCGGGAATCTGCCGTCTCTCATGACGTTCTCCTCTCGACGGTACCAACCATCGAGCCAGTCGAGCCCATCGAAATGCCGAAAAATCGGCATGCGTCTAGCACTGTCTTGCGACGTGGGGCCAGCGACGTCACGATTCTGGTCGTCGATGACGAGTTCGTCAATCGCCAGGTGTTGCTCAACTATCTTTCCTTGCACCAGTATACCGTCCTTCAGGCGAGCGACGGTTTTGAGGCGCTCGAGATCATCAAAGGGAACAAGCCGGACCTGATACTCTTGGACGTGATGATGCCGCGCATGTCCGGCTATGAAGTCTGCCAACAATTGCGACAGTGCTATTCCCCTAGTGAATTGCCGGTGGTGATGTTGACCGCCAAGAACCAGGTGGAGAATCTGGTCGCCGGCTTTTCCGCTGGCGCCAATGACTACCTGCCGAAACCCGTTTGTTCAGACGAACTGATGGCGCGTTTACAAACCCACCTGCGCCTGACCTGGATCAATCTCGCTTCCAGCCGCTTTGTCCCCGATGAATTTCTCTCCTTCCTGCAACGCGACAGCATTGTTGACATTGATCTCGGCGACCACATCAGCAAAGAGATGACCGTGATGTTTTCCGACTTGCGCGACTTCACCACGATCTCCGAAACGATGACGCCGCAGGAGAACTTCGATTTCGTCAATGCCTATCTCACCCGTGTCGGTCCCGTGGTCCGGGACCATCGGGGATTCATCGTCAAATACCTCGGCGACGGCATCATGGCGGTCTTCCCCGAGCAGGCGGATGACGCGGTTCGAGCCGGAATTGAGAAACTCAACAAAGTCGCAGAGTACAACGCCTATCGGAAAACGCGCGGTCGGCTTCCCATTCAGGTGGGAATCGGCGTGAATACCGCCTACATGATGGTGGGCATGGTGGGCGAATCCAATCGCATTCAAGGCGATGCGTTTTCAGACGATGTGAATCTCACGTCGCGTCTGGAGGGGTTGACGAAATTTTACCAGATCTCCTTTATCATTACGGCTGAAACGGAAAAACGTTTGACGGATGCGGACGCCCACAAGATCCGGTTTCTCGACAAGGTGCGGGTGAAAGGGAAAAATGAGGCGGTCGAACTCTATGAAGTCTTTGACGCCGACCCGCCAGAGATGCTGACGCTGAAGCAGGAGACCGTCGGTGAACTCACCGAAGCGCAACAGTTGTATTACGCACGAGAGTTTGAAGCGGCGCAGGTCCAACTTTTCAAGGTGCTCCAGCGAAACCCGAAAGACAAAGTCGCGTGGCACTATCTTGGCCAAGCCACGCGGTGTCTCGAAGAGGGGGTAGACGAAACCTGGACCGGGGTGACGGTGATGACGGAGAAGTGAAAGGAAAATGGAGACCGATACACAAAACTTCTGAGGTGGTGTTTTGAGCTCGCATATTTGTCTCGTCACGTCACGGTAAGGATGAGATGACGCGATGCGCTCAGCCCATCGGATCGACATCGGGTAGACCCAGGGCGATCTTGCCATGGTGCTCATAAGCCACATCACTCACCATCAGGTGCTGGGCCGCCGCGTTGATATCCCGTAGACACCGGGGCAGGATGCTCGACTCGAATAGGGCGCTGCCACCACCTGAGCGAAAGGCGCGTGTGACAATCTCCACCGCCACCTCCGTCGCATAAGTCGCCGAGCTTCGCATCTCCACTTGCATCTGAAGCGTCGGGGTGTCACCCTGGCTCACCCTGGCCCAGACCTCTTCCAGAATCTCAACCACCAAGGCGCGCGCGGCCCGCAGTCGCAGGTCATCCTCACCGAGGGCTCGTTGGAACGCAGAACGCATCGCGAGCGAGCTGGCAGCCGTGTACCCACGGTGCTTGGACTGCGCCAACGCGATGATCGCGTCGAGAGCCCGGCGCGCCACGCCAAAAGCAAAGCCAGCGTGTTCAACCGCCACAAAGCCCGGCATGCCCAGGCGATAGATCGCCCCACCCCGCTTGGGATCCAGGCTATGCCGGGCCAACGTGAAGGCTTCGGGGACGTAGAGATTGGCGACGGAAAAGTCGTTGCTACCCGTCCCCTTCAACCCGGCGACCTGCCAGTTGTCGTGAATCGTGGCTTCTGAAGTGGGAAACACCACGGCGAGAAACTCGGGTACGCGGTCACGACCTCGGACGACACGTACAGCGGCGGTCACCCACTCTGAGTGCTGAATGCCACTGGCAAACGACCACCGGCCACTGACTCGATACCCCCCATCTACCGGATGGGCCTCGCCCGTGCGCATGGCCACGCCGCACGTCTTTGGTGGGCGGCCATCGACGAAAAGGCGTTCCAGCGCTTCGTCCGGCAGAAAGGCCCCCAACCGGCCCAGGCTGGCCGAGCCGATCAGCAAGCACCAGCCAGCCGAGGTGTCGATACGGGTGACCGCTTCAAACACGTCCAGCTGGGTCAGGAGGTCGGCCTCGGCCCCACCCAACGCCGCCGGCAGCTTCAGCGCCAAGAGCCCCGACTCGTAGAGAGCCTCGACCGTCGTCTTCGGCAATGTGGCAAGGTCTTCAGCCTCATCAGCTCCGGCAGACAAAACCTCGCTCACCTGGTCGACGGCATCCAGAAGGACCTTTCGCTTCACCTCACGGTCGGTCGGAAACACGGGGATCATGTGGACTCCTCCCACTTACTGGATGGACAGGGCTGCCATAGGCCCTCCTGATGCATGGCGTGATCTTGCCGGGAAGGGATCAAACGTACACTATACCATATCCGCTGAGTTGGGTGACACCTGAACTTCGCGGCGTGAGCGTTTACCTGCCCAAGTCTTCGGCTTTTCATTTTTTTGTGCTACTATAGGGTCGAGAAACGCTTATTCTGAATATGATCGAGGAGGGATTTCGGATGGCTACGATGATCGATGGCGAGTCGTATGTGGGCCGGGTACTGATTCGGCCGCTGTCCCAATCGGGTGACATCACCCTGTATCTATGGCCTTTGAGGTGCCTGAAGAGCAAAATGGGGGGGCCAACCTTCGGAATTGATATCAAGGGGGAAGAAATTTTACGCTTTGACCCTCATGGTCCACGCGGCCATTGGCATAAGGGCGGCTATGACAAACTCGGGGCCGGAGGATCACACCAAGATTTCCCCGAGGGCTTGGTCGACACGGCGCCGCAAATCTCTTGGTCCTTGGCGCAAATACGAGAACACGGACAGCAGTTACTTGAGGAAGCAGGATATCCTGAGGCGGCTGCGTCGCTTGACGAGGAGATGGTTGGAGTCGCCCTAGAAGCGATGACGGCTCACTTGGACAAGGAAGGCGAGTTACGCTCCAAAGCCATCGAACAAGGACTGATTGCAGCCTAATGTCTCTTTGATTCGTCGGACGGCCTTGATGGGGTCATCCGGACCCTGTAAACCGGCCCACATGGCGTTGACCATCAGATGGGTTGCGCCGAGCGCAGCCCAGTCCGCCGCCATGTGGCCAAAGGCCACACAGGGCTCGTGAAACATGTCTAGGGCTCTGTGGCTTACCGCTATGTGTTTCGTCAGTTCGGACAGCAACCCTCTTGGTTCTAAGGCGACAATGCGCTATGATAGCGCCATGGCCGACCCGGGTCGGCATGTTGGTCACTCAACCGCACGTGGATGCAAGGAGCAGTCCTATGGTAACACCCAAACGTATCGGGCATCTGGTCCTCAATGTGAAAGACGTCGAGGCGTCAGAAAAATTTTACACGGAAGTGCTAGGCTTCGAGATTGCCGTTAAACGTCCCTTTGGCGTCTTCCTGACCTGCGGCAAGATCCATCACGACCTGGCGCTCTTTCAGGCCCCGGAAGATGCACAGCCAGTGACGGAAGGGCGACTCGGCCTGAACCACTTCGCGGTTCAGGTCGAGGATATGGACGAGCTGAAAGAGGTGTATCAACGCCTCAAAGAACACGGCGCCACCATTGATCACCTAACGGATCACGGGATGACCAAGAGCGTCTACTTTTTCGATCCCGATGGGAATCGGATCGAGTTCTTCTTCAATACCACAGACACAGCGGAAGGAGGATTGGCGTTGATGCGATCCCCGGACCGGAAAAACACCGAGTTGGTGTTAGAGGATGCGGCGGTTTCGTAAGGCGACATCCACCCCCTTACAAGGGGGTGGGAAACGGGGAATGCGAGGGTTAAGCCACCGCGCTGGAATGGGTATCGGCGCCTCTCGCGTTCACATGCTTCACACCTTAAACTGGCAATACCGGCTCGGTGCGCGTCTCCGGCAAATCGATTTCAAAGGCGTTGGCGTTAAACGCCAACAGGGCTTAGTACCCCATCAAGGTAGTCAACTCGGTCAGGCCTTGCGCGCCAAACTGATCCAGGGCGGCCTGAAACGTAGCCGGACTGACTTTGTGGGTTTTGAAGAACTCCATGCCGTAATGGACCACGGCGGCTTCATCCGCAGGCATCGCCGGCAACGGCTGGTTGTCTCGCAGGGCATCTACCAGGGCATCGCTCAGGCCCTCGCGCCGTCCCGCAGCGGCGTGGGCGTTCCAGATATACTGGCAGTCCATAGCTCGGGCCGTGGTGATCATCGCCAGCTCTTGGATTTTTTTGGGCAGGGAGGATTCCTGCCGGAGATAGCTGGACAACTGGTTACAACGCCGGCGCATCTCCGGGCTATTGATCATCACCGACCCCGGGCCGGAAGCGACCACACCGCCGCTACTGGCGGTCTCAGCATCGAAGGCGTCGCGGAACTGCTCGGGTACCTGGTCTCGGGTGACCGTGGGTGTGCGTGCCATACGTTCCTCTCCTAGTTTATGGTTTACTCCAGATCTGTTCAAGCCAGGACGCTACATCATCCAGTTCGGCCACGACAAGCCGATAATCGAAGTGATCGCCTTCCAGCAGGGCGGCAAACTTCACTGGCGCGCTCATGTCGCGAAGGTGTTGCACGGCGGCGGCACCCTCAATCGGCACCACCCGGTCGGCCTGACTGTGGATGACGTAGAGCGGCAGATCGCATAGGGCGTTGAGATCGGCGCGGCGCGGCGCACCCGCAATGGGAATGGCCGCCACAAAGCGGTCGCGAAACGCGGTGGCAAAATGCCACGTCCCAACGCCCCCCATGCTGTAGCCCATCACGACGCGTTTGCCGGTCTCGACCGGAAGTGAGCGTTCCACTTCCTCTACCGCGGCCCACGCCACCGCTTCACCCGCCGGGGTCGTCCAGTCGCGCGTGTGGGTGGTGGGGGCGACGAGGAACGCCGGCAGGTCTTCAAGACCCGGCCCGGGAATGAGTTCAAGGAAGATACGGCCGTAAAAATCGGAAGCCTGACTACCAAAGTGAAGACAGAGAATTACCGGTAGTGCGGTCTGGCCATCGTAGGATTCGGGAATGCGCAGGGTGTATTGAACCGTCTCCCCTGCCGCGGCGTCTGTCGTCAGGTTATAGATACCTGGGCTCGAGGGATAGTCAGAACGCGAGGAAGAAGTTTGCATCATGTCGTTCTCCAGTGGTATCGGCAGCCAAGTCGCTGGGATAGCGGCTTCCCTGGCCATTCCAGCGGTCGCGTATCACAAACGGCTCAAGCGGCAGTCGCCGTCTACATCACATGCCAATTGGGCCGTGACCGAACCGCCGTGGCCAAGATGTCAAGGAGGCTATCACGGACTTCCGGTGCCACATAGAATACCGGCATCAGCAGGTCATCCTATGGCGACAGAAGCCCCTCTTCCAAGGCGAGTGGGATCAACGGACTACCCGGCAACAGCCGATTGCCGGCCAAGAGGTTGACATGGGCCGCCATCTCACCATCGGCGACCTCGGTCAAAAACGCCAGTTTGCTCTGCACCGTCTCAGCCGTTTCGCCGGGTTCGCCAAAGCCTTGGGTGATCGCGTACGGCAAGCGTGCTTCCCGGCATAAGGCGCACAGGTCTTGGAGCCGGTCCCGTTCGCCGCTCACGTCTTGATGATCGACTCGCACCCCGCCGATCAGGACCATTTGGCAACCGGATCGGACCATCAGGGAGAGCAATTCCCGATCGTACGCTTGCGGCCGCAAGTTGGAGTTCCACCCGATCTCAAGACTCGCGTCAAGCAGGCTTTGGCACAGCGCCTTGGCGTAGTCAAGCGGTTGGTTAAAAGCCGGGTCAATGAAAAAAAACTGGTGTAAATCAAACTGACGCTGTAAACGCGTCACCTCGTCCACGACCTCACGAACCGCCCGCACAATCCGGTCCTGATCGCCACCGGCAGGACTTGCCACGGTTGAGGCGTACCAGCTCAGCTTGGTGATGACCCCCACGCCAAATCCGGCTTGACGGTATTGATCTAAATCCAAGTCCTCAATTCGAGGCGGCTTGGTCAATCCCGAGGCGGCTCGTTGTGGCGCGGTCACCATCTCATCGCCAACTCGGTAGACCACGCCTGACAACGCATCCAAGCCGTGCGGATTTCCCGGCCTGACCGTCCCCTGCTCCATCAAATCCGCCAACTCGGCGAACACTTCAGCCGCGTCACCGGAGAGTCCCACGTCGGGTTCCAAATAGGCAAAACAGGCCTCGGGCAGAATACTGAAAGCCGGTCCCCCACAGACAATCAACGCGTTGCTGAGCGATCTGATTTTCTCGATCACCGCCTTGGTAACCGGCAGGGCCGACTGTGGCGCAACATAGCTACCGTCATCCAAATTGCGGATCGATATCCCCACGAGTTCAGGCGCGAAGTCTCGAACCGCCCGTTCCGTCTCCGCCAAGTAATCATCGGCGAACATCAAATCCACGAGCTTCAAGGGGTGACGCTCCGGATCGATGTAGGCGGCGACATAGGCGAGTCCGATCGGCAGCGGCCGTACCTCCTCTCGGGTCATCCAGCGATTGTGCCGATTGGTGGCGATCAGTAAGGTACGCATTCCCCCTCCCTTTGGGTTAAAGGACCCCGATGCCGGCACCCTCTAAGCGGGTCAGACGCTAAGTACCGCTCCACGTACAATGAGGCACAATTTGCCAAACGCCTATTAAACGGTTTCTGATATTGTTCTCTCATTTGCGGTGCGCAGCACTAAGACCGGTCGATTAGCGCGGAACCAGATTCGGCGTGGGTTTCTCGGGCAGAGGTTGCGCCTGCATTTCCCTCGCCCGCTTCGCCAACTCCGGGAATATCTCGTCCACCACGCGCTGATCGTAGTCGGCGGCGATGCCCGGATAGCCGGCGCGCGCGATCATATCGCGCAACTTTCCGGTCCTAAATGTCTCCAGCGTCCACTCCAGCGTGTCGGGAACCACCGTTTTGTCCCAGGTCTTGGCGATGCGCTTGCAAATAAGGTTCATGCGTCACGATGCTGTCCGCCATGGCGGCGATACGCACCGCGCCGATATATTGCATGCTGGGCAGAGCGACCTCATGCAGTTCTACACCCAATCCCTCTAAGGCCGTGATGGCTTGGTGCACGGCCGCTTCGACCTCAGTATCAATGAGGTCGAAGTAATGATTGGTGGGTACCCCGATCTTCATCCCGCGCATGTCACGGCCGAGGGCAACGGTGAAATCGGGCACCGGCACGGGCACCGTACTGGGATCGAGCGCATCGTAGCCGGCGATGACCTGCAGGACCAAAGCGGCATCGTACACGGAGCGCGTCAAGGGACCGATGTGGTCGCCATTATAACTCGTCACCATGAGCCCGCGTTGACTGACGCGGCCAAACGTCTGCTTCAGACCCACCACACCGCAAAACGTTCCCGGCAGCCGCACCGATCCCCCAAGATCGGTCCCCAGAGAGGCAAAGGTGATACACGCCGCCACATTGGCCCCGCCACCCCCGCTCGATCCGCCCGGGACATGATCGAGATGCCAGGGATTATGCGCGGCGCCGTAGTGCAGGTTATTGGAGGTGACGCCAGCGGCAAATTCCTCCAGGTTTTCTTTACCGAGAATGATGGCGCCAGCCTGCTTACAGCGGCGCACGACCTCGGCATCCTCCTCCGGGATGTGGCCGGCCAGGACTTTGGAGCCGACGGTGGTGCGCGTGCCAGCCGTCGCGATGTTGTCCTTGATACCGATGGGAATGCCATGCAGCGGCCCATGGTATTCACCGCGGGCCAAGGCCGCTTCCTGTTCCTGCGCTTGCTGCAGGGCCGCATCGTGTTGCAACGTGATAAACGAGTTCAGCTTCGGCTGCAGCCGCTCAGCCTGCGCCAGGGCAGCCTCGGTGAGTTCGACGGGCGAAACCTCGCGAGCCCGGATTTTAGGCCCCAAGTCTGCTATCGTCAGGCGGAGAAGTTCCGTCGCTGCCATCAGGATGATCCTCCTTCTTGGGCGTGGAGAAGCCGGCTGGACATCACCTGCGACAGGTCCAACTGCCGCAGCTTTTCGACTTCGCGTACGTAATTATCCAACTCGGGCCGCACCTGCTCGAACTCCTCATCGGAGAGTTCGAACCCATGGTAATCACGTAAGATCGCTTTCAGCGTCTCCGTTTGCAGATTCATGTTGTCGTTTCCTTCTCACATTGTCAGCCCCTGTACCGCGATGATCACGCCCATTGTACACCATATTGCCGCGACCGAAAGGCATGCGTGACACGCTGCCGCGGTCATGACCCGTCTGATGGCGTCTCAGTATCAGCTCCTCACCTAATCTCTTTTCCATTCCGCATTCCGCATTCGATCGATCTTCCTTGAGGCGCACCGGCCGTCTATGCGACAATACAACCGTAGATAGCATGGGATAGCTTCCAAGGAGTCGATAGGCATGTCAAAAGCGGGGGTGATCGGAATTGTCTTTGGCGTCGTGATCCTCGGGGCGATTCTGTTCTTGTCCATGGACTTCACCCAGTATACGTGTGAGGTTTGTATCGAATTCAAGGGCCGCACGCAGTGTCGCACGGCATCCGGCGCTGATCCCGATACCGCGATGGTGGCCGCGCGTGATAATGCGTGTGCATTTCTCGTGGCGAGTAAAACCGACGGGTTTCTGTGTAGCCAGATAGAACCGGCAAAGGTAACATGTAAGTAGGATGAACAGCGTCCGACATGGGATGGGCGTTCTTCATGAGGAAACCGGTTATAGCATCCGTACCGCCATCTCGAACCTGGGTCGTCACCCTGCTATGGGTCATGCCGTTACTCCTGGTGGGACTCGTGCTCGGCTATGGGCTATGGACACGGCAAGAGGCCCGTATAGAAGATGGTCTGCCCCGTGTCGGCCAGCCTCTAGCGGATTTTGCTCTGCCGGATCTGCAGGGACGATCCGTGCAATTATCGGCCTTGCGGGGCAAAGTCGTTTTTATCAATGTCTGGGCCACTTGGTGTCAGCCCTGTATCGATGAAATGCCAACGATCCAGCGCCTTTATGAGCAGCTGCATGGACGTGGTCTCGAAGTTATTACCGTCAGCCTCGATCCGCTCGGGGAGCAAGTGATCTCTCCTTTCATGCACCGATATCAACTCACCTTTCCCGTTCTCCTCGATACCAAAAGCGACGTCGAGAAACTCTATGGCACGACGGGTGTGCCGGAGAGTTTTATTGTCGATAAGCATGGCCTGCTGGTGGAAAAAGTCGTCGGGCCGCGCGACTGGTCGCATCCACAGAGGTTGACGATTTTTGAACGCCTGCTGGCCGCTCCATACACGTCACCCAAGGCTCGCGGTTAGCGGCGCCATGGCGCTGATCATCCTCCCCTCCCAGCTCCTCATAAAGGTGTTGTCCATGCCCCGTTTCTTGACGTTGTTATGTCTGCTCTACGTCGGGTTTCTTAGTATGGCGCCAATCGCCATGCGTTTCGATGTCGCAGCCGCCAACCAAGCGCCACCGGTTTTAACCTACAAAGTCATCCGCGTCTATCCGCACGATCCGCAAGCGTTCACGCAGGGATTGGTCATCGACCAGGGCGTCCTGTACGAAGGGACAGGACGGTATGGGCGCTCGTCGCTGCGGCGCGTGGATTTAGCCACGGGCAACGTCTTACAATTCCATGACCTGCCCGCGTCATTTTTTGGCGAGGGCATTACGGTTTTTGGCGCCCAAATTATCCAGCTCACCTGGCGTTCCCGTCTCGGTTTCGTCTACGACAAAGAGCAGTTTACGCTCCTGCAGCAGTTCTCGTATCCAAGCGAAGGCTGGGGCATCACGCATGACGGCAGGCGCTTGATCATGAGCGATGGCACCGCCATCTTGTCTTTTTTGGATCCCAAACGCTTGGTGGAGGTGCGCCGCATTCATGTCCACGACCATGCCGGCCCCGTCATGCGGCTCAATGAACTGGAATACGTACAAGGCGCTATATACGCCAACGTGTGGCAGACCGATCGTATTGCCCGTATTGATCCGCAGACGGGACGAGTCACCGCGTGGATCGACCTCACTGGGCTGTTGTCGCCGCAAGACCGGCAACAACCGGTTGATGTGCTCAACGGGATCGCCTATGATGCCGAACGGAACCGGCTCTTTGTGACCGGCAAATTGTGGCCGAAACTCTTTGAGATTGAAATCGTGCCTCCTCCGTAGTGGGCCCAACCAGAGGGGGTCGGTTTTGAAGGAGGGGTTATGTCCCGTCGTATCACGCATGCCGATCTCCACGCGGCACTCCCCGATGTGACCGCCACCCTGCACGTGCCCAGCTTGCAACAGCCGGTCGAAATCCTCCGAGACCGTTGGGGCATTCCACACATCCGGGCCGAAAACGAGCATGGTGTGTTTGTCGCCCAGGGGTTGGCCACGGCGCAAGACCGGCTCTGGCATATGGACTACGATCGGCATCGGGCCCTGGGGCGCTGGGCTGAGTTAGCGGGACCTGCTGGGCTCAAGGACGATCGGCTCATGCGGACGTTCCGCCTCGAAGCGGCCGCCAAAGCCGATTATCAGGTGTCGAGCGCCGCGGCGCGCTCGATGCTCGATGCCTATACCGAGGGCGTTAATGCTTTCATCGCGACGACGCAGTCCCTCCCCATTGAGTACACGATTTTAGACCTCACGCCCGAGCCCTGGGAACCCTGGCATTGTCTCGCCGTCTACAAAGTCCGCAACATGCTCATGGGCACTTACGAGATGAAGTTGTGGCGTGTCCGATTGGCGCTCAGCATGGGCGCGGAGAAAGCGGCAGCGCTCTTTCCGGGCTATCCGCAGGGTGCGCTGGTGGCCATTCCGCCTGGGGCAACCTACCAGGGCTTACCGCTCGATTGCCTGGACGAACTGGCGACGGCTGCGGCCCAGCTCAATGGGTTGGCGAAGTCGATGGCGGCAGCAATGCCTGGGTGATTTCCGGCGCTCGCACGGCTTCAGGGCTGCCCCTCGTGGCCGGGGATTCGCATCGGGGCCTTGACACGCCGAGTGTGTACTACCAGATCCACATGACGTGTCCAACCTTCCGCGTCAGTGGCTACGCCGTTCCCGGTGTGCCCGGTGCGCCGCATTTTAGTCATACCGCGTATGTCGCCTGGGGCATGACACACGGGTATGGCGACTATCAGGATCTGTACATCGAGCGCTTCCGCACGCAGGATGGACGGCTCGAATATGCCTACCAAGACGCCTGGTTGCCAGCAGAGGTGGCAGACGAAACGCTGCAGGTACGAGACGGCGCTCCTGAGACGTTACGAATCGTGGCCACCCAACACGGCCCGATTATCACCGGCGACCCGGCGGCCGGTGCCGGCCTGGCGTTCTGCCACCCCGGCACGCAGAGCGGGACGCCCTGGCCGGACAGCGTCTACCGACTGCTCGTCGCCAAGTCGGCCGATGAGGCGGAAGAGGCGCTGCGGGAATGGACAGAGCCGGTCAACAATGTGGTCTATGCCGACGTCCACGAGGCGTTCGGTTACCGATATCGCGGGCGGATTCCGTTGCGTTCGATGGCGAACGCTTGGCGGCCAGTGCCGGGCTGGACCGGTGAGCATGAGTGGAACGGTCAGATCCCATTTGAGGATCTGCCGCATATGCGCAATCCGGAGGCGGGTTTTGTCGTGACGTGCAACAATGGGGTGACAACAGAGGACTACCCCGAATGGCATTAAGTTAAGCCAACTCCTTTCTTGATGAAGCAGTTACGCCGATTGCCTGAGACCGACTCTCCTCTCATGATGAGGG
>CBCXVS010000111.1:0-21786 GCA_965178525.1 uncultured bacterium
CCCTCCGCCTATTCTGCCAGGGGAACTTCGGTCTAGGTGGCGGAACGTTATTGTGAAGCCACGATATATGAGATCACACCTTCAATTTTCACGATGTCTTCATTTTGTTCATCGCGGATACATCCACCGAACATTGAAGATTGAAGATGTGACCCTTCTGTCACAGACGCCGTGGGCTACGCCGGTCGTCTAGGGGCACGCCCATAACGGTCTCGCATTGGATCGCGGTATCACCCGTGCCGCCTTGGCCGTTACAGGTATCCGTGTCAGGGCCGCCACGCAGATCATCGTCGTCATCGCCACCGAACAACATGTCATCCCCTTCGTTGCCCCGTATGCTATCCTCCCCATCGCCGCCAAAGAGCATGTCGTTGCCCGCACCGCCGAGCATCAGGTCATCCTCGCCGATGCCGCGCAGGACATCATCGCCATCGTTGCCTTGCAGGGTGTCCGCGCCCGCGCCGCCGATCAGGAGATCATTTTCAGTGCCACCGATCAACAGATCATCCCCTGCATTGCCCCGCAGCGTATCCTCGCCCGTGGGTCCGCCACGGAGTTGATCGTTGTCCTGACCGCCGCGCAGGTCATCATCTCCCTCATTGCCATTGAGGATATCCTCGCCCGTCGCGCCAATTAACAGGTCATTATCTTCGCCGCCCTGCAGGTTATCGTCGCCCTGACCGCCGAGCAGGGTGTCGTCGCCATCGCCACCGACAATCTGATCGTCGCCCGCATTGCCACAGATCGTATCGTTGCCACCTAAGCCGGCAATGACGTCGTCGCCCGAAGTGCCGACCAAGTTATCGTCGCCCGGGGTGCCGAAGATAGTGGCGGGCAGGCCATTACAGGTCGGGGGGACAGGGCATGACACGCTCGGCATGCATGCCACGCCATCGTCCATCACGCTCAAGTCGAAGCTCCCGGTGGAAGCGCCGAAGCCATGGACCAGAATCCGGTATATCGCACCGGACACGGAGCACCAAGAGACCGTCGAGCAGAGAAACGGTGAACCACCGAAGTCGTCATCATTACCCGTCACGCAGGTCAATGCCGGACAGTCCGCACAATAGACACTCAGCTTGGTGTCATAGCTCGTGCCCGGATTGCAAGTCGTGGCCGTTATGGTGTTACCCGTCCCGACCACCGTGTACCACACGTTAGGGGCCGTCGCACTGGTGACGCAAAAAGTCGCTGCAGGATCGAACGTCGCCATCGACGTACTTCCCATGACAGAGGCCGGTAATCCCCCGAGAGCGGTGGGGGCCGTACAGGCGTCATTGGGCGGGGGCGCCGGTCCCGCCAGCACCGAACCCGCACTCAGCCCGAACAGATCCAAAACCGTCAGCAGCACCACAACCATTCGCATCGCTTTTCTCCTATGATTACGATTTGTCACGGCGCCCCATCGGCGTCGGACGGTCACCCTCGCATCACGCCTTTGTGCCAAGCACAAACGCAACCGCTTTCCTCTGCATTCACTACACCACACCCGGAGGCGCCATCGCAGGTCTCCTGCCGGCCATCCGCACGATCATCACAGCTCCGGTCAGGGTTTGCTCCCCCACTGCTCCAGCAGGGCTTGGAGCCGTGCCTGAATCTGCGGCTCCGGGTCCTGCAGCGCCTGCTCTAACGTCCGGCGGGCGATCGGCCCTCTCGTCTTCGCCAATAGGCTCAAAGCACTCAGACGCAACCTCGGGCTGACGTCCGTTAACGCCACCCGACTCATCGCCTCGATCACCGCAGGCGTCTCCGTCTGACTCAGTAACCCCAACGCCTCCTTGCGCACGTCATCATGCTCATCCTGCAAGGCGTCCAGCAGGGTTGGCAGCACCGCCTCGCTCTCCTCCATCCGACGCCCTAACATCGCCAGGGCTCGCATGCGATCCAACGGTTCCGGGGCGCTATAGGCATCCTGGATCAGCAGCGATAGCGGCCTGACGGGCGCGGGTTGAGGCCCCCGTCCCGGTTTCGACGGCGCCTCCGGCCGCGTGCGAGCCGACGGGGTCCGCACCTGGCGGCCCGTGGCAGACGGCTCGCCCCGATCGAACACACGGATTTCCGAGACGATGAGTCCCTGACGGCGCCCATCGACCGTCGGGGCGG
Organism: uncultured bacterium; assembly: GCA_965178525.1. Lineage (GTDB taxonomy): Bacteria > Tectomicrobia > Entotheonellia > Entotheonellales > Entotheonellaceae > CBCXVS01. Next base: position 2,104 of record CBCXVS010000111.1, read on the forward strand.
GCGCCAGCCGCAGCGTATAGTTGAAGCCCTGCAGAAGCCGCCCAATGCCCTCCTGCAGGGGCAGGGCGTCAAATGACACCGAGACCTTCCTTGCCGCTTCCGCCTCCGTCACATACACCTGCATGCCGGTCTGACGGGCCAGTTCCGCCAACACGGCCCCCAAGGGCTCGGCCTGACTCCGGATGCTCAAGAGGTCATCCTGCACCGACAGCGTTAGGGCCATGCCGGTCTCGGCCGCCCCGTACCCCATGCCGAGGCTCACCCCGATCAAGAGGGCGATGTTCGAGTGTCTAAGATATGGCATCAGCCGTTGCAGCATGCGCTTACCCCTTCTAGAGGTTCCCCCCTCCATGTGGTCGTCCATGTTCACCGGAACGGCCGCCTACATCCGTCACAGTCCAGCCGGTGAAGTCGCCGGTTTCACTATCCCCATTGCTGAGGCGTTCGACGGCCTGAGCGACCTCGAGTACCGATCCCAACCCAATCAACAGCACCGCTATGGCGATAACTTCAATCTAACATTCCATCCCGTTTTCATTATGCATGTGTCGTAAAGATATATAGTATATCAAAAACGGAAGGATTTTAAAGCACATTTTTACACCTGTTTGACTCTATCCTCAGATGTCATCAGCGCTGTAATGAAATTCGAGTGGTGGCGTATGGAGTATGGGATTAGAGTTTCGATTTTCAATATGCTTTCCTTTGCTCATCGATTCATCGCGGATTTACATACTGAAAAATTGAAGATTCGAGATGTGACCTTATCGCCTAAGCCGAGCGGCTGGCCAGATGACCAGAGCCGCTCAGCCTGCTCTCTTATCCTAATGAAGTTCCTTCGACTCCACCGGCTGGGAAATTGATATAGCTTCTCCCGTGATCTTGGAATAGAGCACATCAGGGTCCAGGTCAGCACCGTTCGGCCAACAGATCGTGCCGAGTTCCGGATCGACGCGCACTTTGAGAAACTCTGCATGGTCTTGCAGCGGTGTGAAGATGCCCTCAAACTGAATCATCTCAGCGATGTCCACTTCGCCTTCTATCCCATCCTCGAAGCGAAGGCGAAGGCGATCATTCCAGCCTGGCTGTACCTCGACAATATCTTTCAGCATACGTCACGCTAGAGATTGAACCGGATCTGCCAGATTATCAGGCGTCACCCGGCCGTGGATGCATAAATCCGCGGTTTGCCGCGAATGCTGATGCGCCAGAGCAAACGCGCATCCGCCTCACCGGTCGCCACCTCAATAGGCACGGCGCTATGCATCGTCTGAAACGTATCCCACACGGCAATATCGCCGACGTCGTACTTGTGGCGATAAATGTATTGCTCTTGCAACACGTGCGCCTTGAGCCCCGCGATCAAATCCTCCGCTTCCGCCTCCGGCATGCCCTTGACGCCATAGGCACCGTGGCCAAGGGCGTACAGCGCCTTGCGGCCCGTGATCGGATGCGGCAGCACCAGCGGGTGATAGACCGGCGGCACGCGCCGATCCTGCTCGTCGTTGATCAGGGGGCTGACGGCCAATTCATCTGCCCGGCGTTTTCCCCGGCCGTACTTGTGAGCCAGTTCCAGACCATCGAGGCGGGCCTTGGTCGCGGCGTCCAGGTCATCGTAGGCCGTCACCATGTCGCAAAACTGCGTTTCGCCCCCAATCTGCGGCGCCTTGATGGCATACAGCATCGTGGCGCTGGCCGGAATGTCTTCATAGGACTGGTCCGTGTGCCACAGTGCCGCCGCATTGCGGATGTCGTCTTTCTTGTCCTTCTCTTCGGTATTACCAATGGCCATCAATTCCGGGTATCCCGGCATGCGCATGTGATCGAGCACATGCGGAATGGGACGGCCCCACTGCCGGCCAAAATGCAGATAGGCGTCTTGGCTGAGGCGCTGTTTGCGGGTCACGATGATGCGGTTCTCATACAGCGTCAGCGTCAGCATCTGCATGGTGTCCGCATCGACACCCTGACTGAGATCAACGCCCTCGATGGCGGCGCCAAAGGCGCCATGCAGCGGTTTTGCGCTTATCATGTTGCACCCTCCCACGATCTCTATTTTCTCTTGGATTCTCCGCCTGTGATGCAGCGATGTTCATGGTATGTTATATCAACCGCGAAGATAAAGCACAGCTCACCCACAGAAGGAGACCACAACATCATGAGCAAACTAGACGGCAAAGTGGCGCTGATTAGCGGCGGCGCACGGGGACAGGGAGCGGCGGAGGCCAAAACCTTTTCGGCGGAAGGCGCCAACGTCATGTTCGGCGATATCCGGGATGAGGCCGGCAGACAGGTCGAGGCTGCTATCCGCGCCAGCGGCGGCGAGGCCGTTTATGTGCACCTGGACGTCACTCGCGAAGCGGACTGGCGCCAGGCCGTACACGAGGCCGTGAGCCGCTACGGCAAGCTCGACATCCTGGTCAACAATGCCGGGATTATCATCCCACGGGTTCCGATTAAAGAACGGGCAGAAGCGGAATGGGACCAGGTCATGGCGGTCAATGCCAAGGGCGTGTTTCTCGGCACCAAGCACGCCATTCCGGCGATGCGCCAGGCCGGCGGCGGGTCAATTGTCAACATCTCCTCCATCGCTGGCATCGGCCAGTCTCTGCACCAGGAGCCCGCCTACGCCGCGAGCAAAGCCGCCGTCCGTATCTTCAGCAAAGTCACCGCGAGTCAATGCGCCAAAGACCGGATTCGCTGTAATTCCGTGCATCCCGGTCCCATCGATACCGACATGCTGCACAGCGCCATGCCCGACCCGCAGACGCTGGATCAACGCCTCGGGCGTGTGCCCTTGGGCCGCATGGGCTCGGTGGACGAGATTGTCGCGGACGTCTTATATCTGGCCTCAGACGATGCCTCGTACGTGACCGGCAGCGAACTGGTCATCGACGGCGGCGCCCTCGCCCAATAATTCTCCAGGAAAAGCAGCGGAATGCGGCATGTGCCCTCTCACTTGGTTTCCACATTCCGCCATCCGCCATGGACATAGCCTTCTCACCAAAAGGATTGTATACTCCCTTGCAGGAATACGGAGGTGCCTCGGTCATCATCAATCGATCAAGAGGATAGCATGAGCAGACGGGTTTTAGTGGTGGTCATGGACGGTGTTGGCGTGCGCGAGGAACGTTTTGGCAATGCCGTTCAGCTGGCGTGGACACCGGCGATGGCATGGCTCAAACACAACGGCCTCTATACGACGCTGCGGGCGCATGGCACGGCTGTTGGCCTGCCGAGTGACGCGGATATCGGCAATAGCGAGGTCGGCCATAACGCGCTTGGCGCCGGGCGGATTTTTGATCAGGGCGCGAAATTGGTGAACCAGGCCATGGCGTCGGGCCGCATGTTTGCGGAACCCGCCTGGCGGGACCTCATCCGCTCCGTCGCGTCGCATGCCGGGACGCTGCACTTTCTCGGGCTGTTGTCGGATGGCAACGTGCACTCGCACGAGCAGCACTTGCACCAGATGCTCATCCGCGCGAAACAGGACGGCGTCAAGCGCGTGCGGATTCACGTGTTATTCGACGGCCGCGATGTCGGCGAGAAGTCGGCGGAGATTTATGTCGAGCATTTGGAAAAGGTGCTGGCGCAGTTGCGCATGGACGATTTCGACGTGGTGCCGGCCTCGGCTGGCGGGCGCATGCGCATCACCATGGATCGCTATGAAGCGGATTGGGGCATGGTGGAGCGCGGCTGGCGCGTCCATGTACTCGGGGAAGGCCAGCCATATCCCTCGCTCATGGCGGCGCTGCGGGAATGTCGGCAAGACTCGAGCCTGACGGATCAGTATCTGCCGGAGTTCGTCATCGCCGATGCGGACGGCAAGCCCGTGGGGCCGGTGCACGACGGCGATGGAGTCATCCTGTTCAACTTCCGTGGCGATCGCGCCATACAGATTTGCCGCGCCTTTAGCGACGAGGATTTTCCGTATTTTGATCGGGTGCGGCGGCCTCAGGTGCATTTTGCAGGGATGATGGAATACGACGGCGATTTAAACATTCCGCGCACCTATCTCGTGTCGCCGCCGCAAATCGATCAGACCTTGAGCGAGTATTTGATCGCGCGCCAGTCCCGGCAGTTTGCCTGTAGCGAAACGCAAAAGTTTGGCCATGTGACGTACTTTTGGAACGGCAACCGCTCCGGGTATATCGACCCGGCGTTGGAAACCTACGTGGACATTCCCTCGGACGAGGGTATCAGTTTTGAGCAGCGTCCCTGGATGAAAGCCTTAGAAATCACGGCAGCGACGATTGAACACATGCGTGCCGATCGCTTCGATGTGGGCCGCATCAATTTTGCCAATGGCGACATGGTCGGCCATACGGGCGATTTGGAAGCCTCGGTCATCGCCGTGCAGACGATTGATCTGATGTTACGCAAACTGATCGATGCGGCCAACGCGACCGGCACCATCTTGCTGGTGACAGCCGACCATGGAAACTGCGATGAGATGTTTGAGGGCAAGCAGGACGGCTGGAAGCAGTGGGAGTCCCTGCACGCCCCTCTGAGCCCAAAGACGTCCCATACCCTGAGTCCGGTGCCCTTCTATCTGTATGATCCTGCGGGTGTGAGCCCGTACCGCCTGCGCCAGGGCGCGACGTCGACGCTGGCGAATATCGCCAATACGGTTCTGGACTTGCTGGGCGTCGCCCCGTGCGAGCTGTACCAGCCCAGCCTGATCGATGTGTCTTAAGGGTACACTGGGAACCGCTGAACGCCCCCCTTTCGTCAAGGGGGTAATCGCATGTTTATCCCCTCCATTCCGCATTCCGCATTCCGCACTCGAGTGTTTCCATCGATAGAACAAAAAAAGCCTAACATACCTCCGATCATAGACGCTAAGCTCCAAAATGGAGCAAAAATGGTCTCACGCTTTTTTAAAGTGTAGAGTCTGACCCGCCAGTGTGGTAGAATCCAGCCGCATGAGCACGCCGTAAATGCGCTTTGCCATAGCCGTACTGCAAATAACGCCAGGCGCTGTGGGCCGAGGTCTCGTTGTCGAACGGCCGCTTGAGGTGAGCAAAACGCTCGAAGGAGCCGGGGCATGATTGGCGTCGCGGTTGTCGGAGCTGGGAATTGGGGCAAGAACCTCGTACGGAACTTCGCGGCCCTCCCCCACGCCGAGTTGAAATATATCTGTGATTTGAATGCGACCATTCGCCAGACCATGACCGCGTTGTATCCCCACACCGTGGTGACGGGGGATCTCGACCAAGCCCTGGCGGATCGTGCCGTGCATGCCGTTGTCGTGGCGGTCGATGCCAGCTTACACCACACGGTTGCGAAGGCAGCCTTGCGAGCCGGGAAGCATACGTATGTCGAAAAGCCGTTGACCCTGACCCGTTCCGACGGCGAGGCGTTGATCGCCCTGGCGGCGCGCCACAACCTCAAATTGATGGTTGGGCATCTGCTGGAGTACCATCCGGCTATTCAATATATGAAAGACATGATCCATAAGGGGGCCATCGGCGAGGCGTTCTATCTGTACTTCCAGCGGGTCAATCTCGATATTGTGCGGCAGACGGAAAACGTCTGGTGGTCGCTGGCCCCGCACGACATTTCGGTGGCCTGCTACTTGTTTGAAGCGGAGCCGGTGTGCGTCTCTGCCTTGGGGCAAGCCTATCTGCAGGACCATATTGAAGATGTGGTCTTTGCCAATCTCAAGTTTGCCGATGGCCGCATGGCGAACATGCATGTGTCATGGCTCGATCCCCATAAGATTCGCAAAGTCACGCTGGTCGGTGAGCAGAAGATGGTGGTGTTCGACGATATGGAAGCGACCGAAAAATCCGCATTTACGACAAGGGTGCGGAAGTGCGCCGCAGCGTGGAGAGCTACGTCGAAGCGATCACGCTGCGCAATGGCGACATTCTCATTCCGCAAATCCCCTCCGGGGAACCCCTCCGTGTGGAATGCCAGCATTTCATTGACTGTATCATCGACGATGTCACCCCGCGCAGCGACGGCCAAGACGGCCTGCGCGTCGTCAAAGTGCTCGAGGCCGGGAGCCAGTCGCTGGCCCTCGGGGGTGAACCGGTTCGTTTATAAGCCGTATGGCGTGTGCAAGACCTCAGGGGTGTCGGATGGCTGCAGAGAGTCCAGCCTATTTTGTGCATGAAAGTAGCTATGTAGACCCAGGCGCGCACGTGGGAGAGGGCACCAAGATTTGGCATTTCTGCCACGTCATGTCAGGCGCGGTGGTGGGCCGTCATTGTTCGATTGGCCAAAACGTCTTTATCGGCGCGAACGTGGTCATTGGGAACAACGTGAAGCTGCAGAACAACGTGTCCGTCTATGACAACGTCACGTTAGAAGACGATGTCTTTTGCGGCCCCAGCATGGTGTTTACGAACGTCATCAATCCCCGCAGTCAGATCTCGCGCCAGGACGAGTTTCAGGACACGGTGGTCAAACGGGGCGCCAGCATTGGCGCGAATGCCACGATCGTCTGTGGCCACATGATCGGCGAGTATGCCTTCATCGGAGCGGGAGCCGTGGTGACCGCCGACGTGCCGGCCTATGCGTTGATGTATGGCAACCCGGCCCGGCAACATGGCTACATGTGCCGCTGCGGCGAGAAGCTGGTGCTGCAGGGAAGCGAGTATACGTGCCACGTGTGCCAGGCCCAATACGCCTTGATCGATAACGGACTTCTCCCCGTCTAAGGGTCTGGATATCCATACAAGGAACAAGATATACCATCTCTTACCGGCAGCCGGGTTGCTCTGATTGGTGGTGCAGGGTGGGTCGGTTCCCATATCGCGGATCAGCTGACCGAGACAGATGTTGGGGACATTGTGATCTTCGACAACTTTGTGCGCGGGACGCGACGGAATCTCGAACAGGCCGTTCGTCATCCCAAGGTTACTCTGGTTGAGGCGGACATTCGAGACCATGCCAGCCTGCGCCAAGTTCTCGATGGCGCCGATTACGTGTTTCTCCTAACGGCCCTATGGTTAGGGGAGTGTGTGGCGCAACCTCGCGATGCGCTTGAGGTGAATGTGGTGGAGATCTATAACGTCATTGAACTCTGTCAGGCGTTAGGGATCAAAAAAGTGGTTTATTCTTCATCCGCCTCTGTCTATGGCGATGCACTACAAGTCCCCATGACTGAGGAGCATCCTTTCAATAACCGGACCTTCTACGGCGCCACCAAGATCGCTGGCGAACAGTTCTTCCGCGCCTTCTATGAGATGCATAGCTTGGATTATACCGGGCTGCGGTACATGAATATTTATGGCCCGCGGATGGATTATCAAGGGACCTATGTCAGTGTCATCATGAAGGTACTCGATCGTATCGAGCAAGGGCTACCGCCCCTGATCTTTGGCGATGGTTCTCAATCCTACGATTTTATTCATGTGAGTGACGTGGCCCGCGCCAATATTCTCGCTCTGCAAAGTGATGCCACGGACGAGTTTTTTAACATCGGAACCGGTGCGAAGACGACCATCAATGAGTTGGTCGGCATGCTGTTAGAGATCACCGGGTCGCCGATTCAGCCCGAGTACCGGCCGCAAGAACAGATGTTTGTCACCCATCGGGTGGGGAGCACGGAGAAAACGACACGCCTGTTGGACTTCCGGGCTACGATACCCCTGCAGGAGGGATTGCGTTCGGTGGTGGCGTGGCGCCAGGCCGATAAACGGCGGGCCGCAGGCATAAACGTAACGTAGTGCTGAGATCGTGATGCATGTGCGGAATCGTTGGTGTATATAATCAGGATGGACGCCCGGTCGGCTCAGAACGTCTCCAGTCCATGACGGACAGTCTTGAGCATCGCGGCCCGGATGGGGATGGGCACTACGTAGACGGCCCGGTCGGGCTCGGCCATCGCCGGCTGGCGATTATCGACCTCTCCGTTGCGGCGCAACAGCCGATGGTCAATGAGACGGGCGATGTCGTTCTCACGTGTAACGGGGAAATCTACAATTTTCGAGAGTTGCGGCGTCAGTTAGAGGCACTGGGCTACCGATTTTTCTCACAATCGGACAGCGAAGTCGTCCTACGGGCGTACGAGGCGTGGGGCACCGATTGTGTCCAACACTTTAACGGGATGTTTGCGTTTGCCATCTGGGACGGCCGGCAACGCTGCCTCTTTCTTGCACGCGACCGCTACGGCATCAAGCCCCTCTATTACCTGCGGCTTGGCTATACCGTCCTGTTTGTCTCAGAGATCAAGGCGTTCTTGCCCTATCCGGGGTTTCGGCCTCAGGCCTGCTATGAGGCGTTGAGCGAATATTTTACGTTCCAAAACATTCTGTCCGACTTGACCCTGTTTGAGGGTGTGCGGCTGTTGCCGGCGGGTTGTACCCTGACCGTGAAGGCGCAGGGCTTGCAGCAAACGCGGTATTGGGATTATCAGTTTGATGCGGCCGGCGCAACGATGCCGCAACAGGAGGCCACAGAGACGGTGTATGGTCTATTTAAGCAGGCCGTGACACGGCAATTGGTGAGTGACGTGCCCGTGGGCAGTTATCTCAGCAGCGGCATGGATTCGGGGTCGATCACGGCGGTGGCGGCGCGCCATCTGGGGCGGTCGTTGACGTTCATCTGCGGGTTCGATCTGTCCTCCGCCTCCGGTCTCGAGCTAGGCTTCGACGAGCGGGCTGCGTCGGAGGTCATGGCCAATCAATTCAAGACGGAGCATTATGAAGTCGTGCTCCATGCCGGTGATATGGAGTATGTGTTGCCGTCTCTCATCTGGCACCTCGAAGACTTACGGGTGGGGCAATGCTATCCCAACTACTACGTGGCGCGGTTGGCCAGCCGCTTTGTCAAGGTGGTGCTGTCAGGCGGTGGGGGTGACGAACTTTTCGCGGGGTACCCCTGGCGCTATTATCGGGGGATGAACAGCAATGGGAGGCGCGATTACTACCGGCGCTACTATCACTATTGGCAACGCTTGATACCTGACGAAGCGCGCCCCCTTTTCTTCAACGATGTGGCGTATAAATACATCCGGGATCATGATCCGTTTCGCGCCTTTTACGATATATTTGAGGGCCATCGACTGCCGTTGCATGGTCCGGCAGACTATGTCAATGCCTCGTTGTACTTTGAGGTGAAGACATTTTTGCATGGCCTGTTCGTCGTCGAAGATAAGGTCAGCATGGCGCACGGCCTTGAAACCCGCGTCCCGTTTATGGATAACGACTTGGTCGACTTTTCCTTGCGCCTGCCACCGTCTCTCAAATTGCGCAACTTAGCCGAGGCACCGGTGGTCGATGAAGACGAGCAAGGCAAGCTGCGGCGTTACCAGCAGGATCCCTCGAGCGATGGTAAACTGATTTTGCGCGACGCCATGTCGCGCTTAATTCCGCATGAGGTGGCGACCCGGGTGAAACAAGGGTTCAGCGCACCTGATGCCTCCTGGTTTCGGGGGGAGAGCATCGACTATATCAATCGGTTTCTGCGGGCTCCACAGGCCCGTATCTACACGTACTTGAATCCCGCTTATGTGCACAACGTCCTCGATCAACACAGCGCAGGGCAGCAGAACCATCGGCTCCTGGTGTGGTCGTTGCTGAGCTTTGAATGGTGGTGCCGGTTGTTTCTGACCTAGGGGGCGCGTGGCCGAGGCGAAGGACGATGAGGCAAGTCCGGATGAGGAAGGCGACCCTTCCCAGTATGCTCGGGAAAAAAGGGCGAGCTTGCCCGTAAAAGACAATACATTAAGAAATTATGTCATGTATGGAGAGAAGTAGATGGGCGGCAGAGTCGGCTCTGACTTGAAGAGGTTGTGATATAGGCATACCAAACTGACTCTAGCCGATGTTGCGTCGTTGCCGCGTCTTATACAGAGAGATAGCCATGCGCGAGTCTATCGTCGACTACTTAGTTTGTCCCCATACGGGAATGCCGTTACGCCTTGAGGTACGTCATATGGAGGGCGATCACGTGATCGAGGGAGAGCTCATCACCCGAGGCGATGAGACGTGGCGTTATCCTATCCGACGTGGCATACCCCGTTTTGTCGATACGGACCAATTAGCAGACGAACAGCAAAAAACCATCGAGACCTTTAGCTATAAGTGGTCTCGTATTCCGAATTATGCGCACGAACAGGTAACGAAACGCCAGCGCGAGCGGTGGTATTACGAGCGGTTTGGCTTTACCCGTGGAGACGCCGACCTACGCGATTTTTTGCACACCGCCCACTACATACTTGAGGCCGGAACCGGTACAGGTGTCGACACCGATCTCCTGGCTCGGAACTGTCATGGCCTGGTATTCGGTATCGATATTAGTCGTGCCATCGATTTGGCCTATGAGCGACTGCACGAGAGCGAGCGCGTGATATTGCTACAAGCCGATATTGCGAAGCTCCCTTTTCAACCGGGTTTCTTTGACGTGATTTCCTGCGATCAAGTGCTGCATCATACGCCTGACCCGCCCGGCAATTTTAAGCGTCTCGTTCACTTACTGCGCTCCGGGGGACATCTCCTCCTCTATGTGTATCGGATCAAAGGCCCCCTTCGGGAGTTCGCTGACGACTATCTGCGAACGATATTTACGCAGACGTCGGATGAAGAATGTCTCGAATTTTCCGAACAAATCACACGGTTCGGACGCGCCTTGAGCCAGCTGCAGGCTACGGTCGACCTCGAGGACGATATCCCGGTACTGGGTCTCAAGCGAGGCACCTATGACGTCCAGCGTTTGATCTACGATCACGTGATCAAGTGCTTCTGGAACGATGACTATGATTTTTTAACGAATGCGATGATTAATTTTGACTGGTATCGTCCGCTACATGCCTTTCGCTACAGCGAAGAAGACGTTTGTCATTGGGGTCGAGAGATCGGGCTGGAGATTCGGCATGTCGATGTCGCTCCCAGTGGTATTAGTACCATTATGTATAAATAAGACGTGCGAGACGGCACGGGTAGGGGTTCGAGGCCGCTCTGTCTGAGGTGTTGTCGTGGACATTCTGATTACGGGTGCAACCGGTCTCATTGGCGCCGTGGCCATTCGTCGCCTCAGCCAAACGCATCGTGTCTATGCCTTGGCTCGGCGTCGGCCTACAGGGCCAGAGGCACGTGACGCCTCCTGGATCGAATGTGATTTGGGACGCCCCTGGGAGACCACCGCTCTGCCAGAAGGCATCGATGTGGTGATTCATTTGGTTCAGTCACGCCGCTTTCGTGAGTTTCCAGAGGGTGCCGGGGATATGTTTGAGGTCAATATCGCGAGCACGATGCGCCTGTTGGCATACGCACATCAAGCCGGAGCGCGGTTGTCGTCACCCGGAGACGGGGCATACATGCCCCAGCCCTGAGTCAAGCCAAAGCCGTAACCCAGGCTCTGAATCGGACGCGGCACGACCGAGATGATCCGCAAGCTTTCGACATTGGAGAAAAACACGTAGAGCAACGCGATCAGAGCGATTCCTTCTCGTATACGCGCGATCGTACGCGTTCCTGACGACGACATAGACTCGACTGGGATAGCGCCCCCCTGATGATGGCGATGCCGCTCATCGGCCGTTGCCGTTCGAGACCTCGCCGCACGGCTACCATTCCCTCCATGCTGCCAGCCGGCACGCTGCACCTGGTCCCAGAAGGTACGGGGGATAAAGGGAATCAGGGCGACTGACGAGACCCACGGAAAGAGCGATAGCTCGATGCTCATGCTCATCCCAAGCTGCAATCCGAGGAATGCAACAATCGTGAGCGTTCGGATGGGAACGGTCCAAAGAGGCGCGAACAGTAGGAGGGGCCCGAGAAACTCAAGCCCCAGGACGGCGTAATTGAGACCTTTCACCAGTTCTGGAAATCCTCGGAGCCAAACCCTAAAAGGTCGGACCCAGAATTCGTGGTGAAGCGCGTAGTAGACGGCAGTTCCATCCCGCCATTCGGCGCCGTAACTCTTGAGCAGACTCGCAAAGAAGTAGACAAAACCAAGCTGGAGCATGATGGCCGCACTAGCAATGGAGAGCATGGTAGACTGCGGATGCGACTTCATCGAACGTCGGCGCATGTCAATGGAGAACCGTGCTTCAAGCGGCAAAAAGAGGCTCCAAAAGAGCAGCAAGTGCAAAATCCAATCCCCGCCATCCAGGATATAGTCATTTCGGAGGTTGAGTGAGGTCAGAAAGAGCCATGACATACCAGTTGCCAAGCGGGTACGATAACCCACAAGCAATATGACAGCAAAGACACTCGCGAGCACAAACAGCAAGACCTGAAAAGCAAAAGCTCCATGGAGCATATGTATCGAGATGGAGAAGGGTGGATGTTCCGCTCCGGACCCGAAGCGAGGCATCACACCGAGGTCCGTGTAGAAGACCTGATGAGCGGTAGACGGGTGACGAGGTCCACAAGAATCAGCACCGCCATGCTGATACGCAATAGGGCGAGAGAACGCAGGTCGACGCTGAAGAGCGCCTCAAGTTTCACCCACCAACGCGATCGCGCCGTTATATCTTGATCGTATAGGAAAGTGCATTTTCCCGATCCCAGAAGTCCCCATTTCTCAAGGATGAACGAGCCAAGTGAGGGTTCCCGGGTGAGGACTGATGAGGGGTGGACGAAGCGGCTCCATCGTGGTAAAACCGCTTCACCATAACAATCTGATCCTCCTCACTCGGTGCGACCCCATGATGGCGCCATCCGTCGGACACTGGAGTGTCTTCAAACAGATCTGTGCCGATCACTGGGATGAGTTTAAAGACGCCAATCCCCGCTACCCAACATCCTACTATGACAGCCTCGTGGCCAAGATGCTCGTCTGTGGTAACCCCGAAAAGATCGGCTATATGGAATACCGCTGCCTCCAATGTGGTCAAGGTAAGCCTTTGGTCTCCATGAGTTGTAAATCGTCTCTGTGCTTGCGATGCGCCAAAGTCTACGTCGACAACTGGGTCAGCCAGGTGAGCCAGGTTCTCCACGAGGGGGTAATCTATCGACATATCATCCTGACCGTCCCGGCCATGTTCCGTACGCCTTTCTACCAAAACGCTGAGGTCTTGTTGAGTGAGTTGATGCGGTGCGGGGCGCAGTGCCTGGATGATTTCTATAGCGAGGTCAGGGGGAAGACGCTCAGAGGTGGCTATATTGAGGTGATCTACACGCATGGGCGCAATGGTCAATATCATCCCCATCTGCCTGTGATCGCCACGAGTGGGGGCTACGATGATCAGGCCGGGAGCTGGGAACATCTGAATTTTTTGCCTTACGATCTGCTGCGTCACAAATGGCAGTAGCATCTGATGAACATGTTGAGACGTACCTTGGCAAACGATGCGATCAAGGACCTGGTGGATTGGTGTTTCAAGAAGTATCCCGACGGCTTGGTGAGCCGCGTGCAGAAGGGAGAAGTGCCGTCTCAGTATCAGAGTTTGGCGAGCTATGTGGCCAAGTATGTGGTGAGTCCGCCGATCTCGGTAAGACGGATTGACCGCTATGATGGTGAGCGGGTGACGTACCACTACCGGTCTCACAGACCGGACCGGACCGAACATGAAACCATTGATGTCATGACGTTTATTGGCCGGATGATCCCGCACACGATGCCCAAAGGGTTCAAGCGCATTCGGTATTACGGGGTGCAGGCCACCAAGACGTTTGCCAAGGTGAAGGAGGTGATTCAAGCGGCCCTGAGCAAGGTGAAGGAGGTGCTCAGGGGTGCGGTGAAGATCATCCCTCGGATGACTTACAAGCAACGTTATGAGAAGAGTACGGGTCGCAACCCCTTGATCTGTGAGCATTGTCGGAGTGAGATGGGGCTGTGGCGCATCTGGAATCCGACCTACGGGGTAATCTATGACGAGGGCGAGGAAATCAAACGAGGCAGATATGAGTCAACCGCACAACGAGCCGGACCTTGATAACGGGCCTGGTATTGAAAAGCCCACCCGAAGGGCGCTATGTCCAGCCTCCAAGTCGTCTCCGGACACCATGTCCATCGCCCTTTTCTGCTCTCAGCGATTCGGGCTGTGGATCACCTTGTCTACGCGGCAACGCCAGGAGCCCATTCCCGGCACATAGACGTTCAGGAGAGAATAGAAGGTTCGACGACACCTTTCAAGTGGGCTGAACCGAGCGATCATCGTCCTCATGGCCATACCCTTCCTCAACACTCTGAATCGCTTCACATCGATGAGTGACTTGCTCCTATGCCTGGATATACGCTACGATGCCCACATCAGTATCGGGGATGACGATTCGTCCATGACGAATAGGATAGGTTGGAGTACCTATGAGCGCGATTGCCGGCGTTTTTCACCGTCATAGTCGCCCCGTTGACCCCGGTATGCTGCAAGCCATGGTGGCGCGCCAACTCCATCGGGGACCTGACAACATCGGCACTTGGCAACAGGGCTGTGCGGGTCTCGGCCATGGCGCCTTGCACGTAACACCCGAGTCTGTAGATGAGACCTTGCCCAGCGCCGATCGCAATGCGCGCTTGATCCTTACCGCCGATGTCCGACTTGACAATCGTGACGAGCTTATCCGATTACTGCACCTGGAGACGGGTTCCCAAGCGGTTCTGACCGATAGCGACCTGATTCTACACGCTTACCAAGCGTGGGGAACCGATTGCCCGACCAAGTTGCTCGGCGACTTCGCCTTCGCCATCTGGGACGAGCCAGAGCAGCGTGTCTTTATAGCGCGCGATCATTTTGGTACCAAACCGTTAACCTACTACCTCTCCCACGATATCTTCGTCTTTGCGTCGGAAATCAAGGCGCTCTTTTGCCACGCCAACGTGCCGCGGCGTATCAATGCCCAACGCGTGGCGGATTATCTGGTGCCTTATTTCGAGAGTTACAACAAGCAGATTACCTTTTATGAGGACATCTGGCGCCTGCCACCGGCCCATATCATGATCGTCAGTCGGCGCCACGTCACCCTCCGGTGCTACTGGACTCCCGACATCGAAACGGAACGCCGTTATGCCTCGGACGACGACTATGCCGAGGCGTTCCGCGACGTGCTGACCCAAGCGGTCGAAAGCCGATTACGAAGCGCGTTCCCGGTTGCCGCCATGCTCAGTGACGGCATGGACTCGTCCTCGATCGTCTGGACCGCACGTGACATCCTCGCCCGCGCCGGGCGCTCCCCCCTGCACACGATTTCCGCCATCGCGCACAACGCCCTGGAGGAGCAGATCGAAACGCAAGCCATTGAGCAGGTCATCCAGACGGGCGGGCTGGTGGCCCACACCATCAGTCCGGGTCAACTCATACCACATCAAGACCGGCTCATGCAACTCCTGCACAGCACGGATAATCTCTTTGACTTTGTCATTTACCCCATCATGGTGCCCATCTATAATCTCGCGCATCAGCAAGGTATCAGACGTGTCATGGATGGATTGGATGGCGATACGGTAATCTGGGTGTGGACGCGATGTTTACCGTTCCTTTTACGCCATAGCCAGATACGAGATGCGATGCGCGTAGCGTTCGATTGCGCGCGTTTCTTTCAGGAGTCTCCGTGGTCCTATCTCTTGCGGGCCGCTGTCTCTGCCTGGTTTCCGGCATGGCTGGTTCGCCATTTGCAGGGCCTCATGCAACGGCGGCTGGTGGCAAATGCATTATCGGCCTCCGTGATCAACCGCGACTTCACACATCGCTTAGAGCTACCCGAACGGTATCAACAATACCTGGCAGCGAATATGGGCCGGGCACAGAGCATTCGAGCGGACCATGCCGCGTCCATCAACGCCTCCTATATGACCGTCGCCTTTGAGCGTTACGACCGTATCGCGGCGGCTTGTTCGGTTGAGGCATGCCGGCCTTTATTGGACAAACGCGTCGTCGATTTCTGCATCGCGCTGCCCTGGCAACACAAAGCGCTGGGTGGGTGGTCCAAGCCCGTTTTACGGCGTGCCATGCATGGCCGGTTACCGTCCGAGATATTGACAAGACGTAACTTCGAGAGCGTCGGTCCGTGTTTTGCGTACGCTTGGTGGAAGTTCGAACATCAGCTCATCGAGCACGTCGTCAATGAGCAAATCGATAATATCCGTGAATACGTCGATATCACAGCAGTGCGTCAAGCCTATCAACGGTGTCAAGCCCGGTGCGTGAGGTACGATACGTTGTCTGACGAGGATAGCATCTGGAACGACGGTGATCATGTGTGGACGGCTGTAACCCTCTCCCTATGGCTGTCTCGCAACACGTAAACCGCCACGATTCTAAACTCGGCTGTGAGGTTGTCTCTGCGGTCATCCGCAGGGAGCTTAACCTTCAGCCTCGGCGGGTTGTGGCATGTGGAACGCCGCCCGTACCCTGGCGGGTTTTTACCTTGTGCACATGCCTATGCCATGATCCTGGATATAGCGTTGTTTTTATCCTTTCTTTATGTTAGTATGGTCTCGATCCTGGATCCGTAACGGTACTGTATGATGTTTTTTTCTCCGGGAGGGAAACTTTTATGGCAAACAATGAAACCTATGAACCACGTAAGAAGGTCTATAAGCGACCCACATTGTGCCACTACGGTTCGGTTTCGGAATTGACAATGGGTGGAAGTGGCCCGACGAAGGAGGGTATGATGATGACGGCCATGATAATGTTCCCCTAGGGTGCGGGAGATTCTCTCACATCCGGGTCATTGTCAGCCTGAGGTCAGTACGAGACCGCAGCACACGGGTCCCTCCTCAGAAGGCCGTTTTGCTGCGGTTCTTGTTGGTTCTTTGTGCGCGGTATATTTTGCGTTCAACCCTATCGGACACGTCGTAGGTATGCCCCAATACAACCTGTGTGGTTTGACCATTGCCAGTGACTTTCCCTTAGTAGATTGCGTTAGCGCCAGAGACAATGCAGACGCTGACCTGTCCGTTGTCATCGATGACACCCACACCGTCACCTTTTCAGAAGCTGTTTGGCAGCCCGTGGGGCATGAGAATTCTGACAGCATACCGCTGTTTTACGCACGCGACGGCTTAGACTATCTGCTGCATTTTCCTGATCTCGGAGACTTCCGTTTGTCGCTAAGCGACAAACGGATCACATGTTATCCGCACATAACGGCCTCCCTATCGAGTGTCCCGCACATCGTTCTCGATCAGGTTCTCCCGCTATATCTCAGCATGCAGGATCAGTTGGTCCTGCATGCGGGCACGGTGGCGTCGCCCAAAGGCGCCGTCGCCTTTCTGGGGCCATCGGGACATGGTAAATCAACCTTGACGGCCAGCCTATGTGAATGGGGTTGGAAACTCCTGGCCGATGATTGTCTACTGATCAAACAGAAAGCGGAGCAGTATTGGGCTATTCCGAGCTACCCGGCCATCAGGATGTGGCCTGATTCTTTAGGGGACCTGTCGCCGCCTGTTACGACCTTGCGCCCTGTCAGTCATGATACGGACAAACAATACCTGGTTCTGGACGGTCAGGGATTTGGGTTTCAGTCTTGTCCGGCGCCGTTGATACAATTCTATGACCTCATGCCTTACGAAGACGATGAGAACTCGGAATTCGTGACGATTCAGCCGCTATCTGCACGCGAAGCCGTTATGGCCCTGCTCAAGAGCAGCTTTCGTCTTGCCCTTACGGACCCCGAACGCATCAGCAACGAATTCCACCAGGTGGCCCATCTTGCCACGCATGTAAACGTGTCGCGTTTGCACTATCCACAGAAGTTTGCGCTATTGCCACAGGTCCGGGAATCCGTCCTGGCTGATCTCGGCGAAAACGTCCCTCATCGATGCTAGGCGCTTTGGGAAGTCGCATAGGAATCAAAGCGGATGTATTCTGTATACGATTATGGCAGTATGATTCAAGATCGCATACGTATGGATGCGTATGTGTCGGCGTTGCGTCAGGCCATAGAGCCAGGTTGCGCCGTGTTGGATATTGGCACCGGCACTGGTATATTTGCCCTGCTGGCTTGCCAGTTCGGGGCTGCTCATGTGTATGCCATAGAATCGAACGATGCGATTCACGTGGCGCGTGACATAGCCGCCGCCAATGGTTATAGAGATCGGATCACGTTTTACCAAGGCATGTCGACAGACATCGATTTGCCCGAAAAAGTGGATGTGATCATTTCCGATATGCGCGGCAGCTTGCCATTGTCGGAGCAACACATCCCATCCATCGTCGATGCACGGAGACGGTTCCTAGCCCCGGGAGGGACCCTGATTCCATTGCGGGATCAGCTCTTTGCCGCCCTCGTGGAAGCCCCCCAGTATTACCAGGATCTCACGGCCCCTTGGGATGCCAAGACGTATGGCCTCAATATGGAAGCGGCGCGGCGCATTGTGACAAATTGCTGGACGAGATCTCGCCGAAATCACAATCAAATTTTGAAAACGCTCGTCGAGCCCGCCTGTTGGGCTGTGGTCGAATATCGCACCATTGAAAGTCCACACATCTCAGGGCGCCTCGAGGTGCAAGTCACACAAGAAGGTACGGCGCACGGCTTTATGATCTGGTTTGACGCCACGTTGGCTGAAGGCATTGCATTTTCCAACGCACCCGATAAGCCCGAGCTGATTTATGGCAGTCCCTTTGTCCCTCTCACGCATCCTGTTCCTGTCGTCCCTGGCGACATCGTCTCGCTGACGTTGCAGGCGCATCTGATAGACGAGGACTATATGTGGCGTTGGGATACACGTGTTGTGAGCTCAGGGAACGGCAATCGAGTCAAGGCCCGTTTCACCCAATCCACCTTTGATGGCATGCCGTTGTCTTTAGAAAAGCTGAGAAAACGCGCCGCCCAGCATATGCCCAGACGCAACGCCACAGGCGAGTTGGATCGTTATGTGTTAGGGTTAATGGATGGAACGCAGTCCCTCGAGACCATTGCGGCACGGGTAATAGAGCAGTTTCCCGAACGGTTTGCCAGCCTGCCAGAGGCGTTAGCCGCCGTCAGCAAACTTTCGTTACGATATAGTCAGTCGTGATCTCGACTCCCGTTACACAACGAATCCACCAGTTTCTCTCCCACATCCCTCACATCGGTCAATCGCTGTTGCTGGTCTGGACCGCGTCACGCCCCACGACGCTCGTCTGGCTGATCCTCCTGGCGCTGCAGGGGATTTTACCGGCCTTCGCCGTGCTCCTGACGCGTTGTCTCGTGGATGGCCTGGCGCAATTGCTCGGCAGTGGCGCGTCGTGGGCGGCCTGGCAGCCGACGTTGCTGATTTTGCTCGTACTGGTCGGCGTAACGGTCCTGACGGAGCTACTGCACAGCGCCGGCAATTACGTCCGCAGCGCCCAAGCCGAGCACGTCCAAGATCACATTTCAGCCCTGATTCACCGGCAATCCGTGGCCGTCGACTTAGCGTTTTATGACGCACCGGATTACTTCGACCACCTGTACCGGGCACAGGCGGGGTCCAGCCATCGCCCCTTGACGGTCCTGGAGCACTTAGGGAGCATGTTTCAGGACAGCATTACCCTCGTGGCCATGGTGATCGTCCTGCTGCCGTATGGCGTGTGGTTGCCCCTGGCCCTGATCGCGAGCATTTTGCCCGCCTTCTACGTCGTCCTCCGACACCGCATTCGGCGCTATCAGTGGTACCTGCGCACTACGCAGGACGAGCGGCGCAGTTGGTATTACGATTGGCTGCTGACCTCGCGTGAAACCGCCACGGAACTGCGCCTGTTTGCCTTGGGCGAACATTTTCAAACGCTTTTTCAAACCGTGCGCACCCGGCTACGGCACGAACAGCTCGGCTTGATGCGCAAGGAGGCGGTAGCGGAGGCGGGGGCGAGCATCC
>CBCXVS010000112.1:0-21758 GCA_965178525.1 uncultured bacterium
GGTCAATTCGTTTCAGGCTTTTGAGTTTTTATTTCAACAAGTTGTCGCCGAATCACGGGAGGAACTTCGGACTAGGGAGACTCTCAAGGCTTGGCCTACAGATTTAGTGTTGTGAAGCCGGGCAGGCATGTCAAAGATAGCGCCTCCAAGGGGGCTTGGCGTCCACCAAGGAGGCAACGATATGTCGACGTATGAGAGCTTAAGTCATTCAAAATGGGACTGCAAATATCACATCGTGTTGGTGCCCAAAGGCCGTAAGAAGGAACTCTATGGCAAGAGCCGAAAGTTTCTGGGACCGGTGTTTCATGAATGAGCGGGTCAACGCCGGTGTCAGATTCTCGAAGGACCCATGGTGCAAGATCAGATGCACATGCTGATCCGGATTCCGCCCTAGTACTCGGTCGCCGAAGGGGTCGGGTATATCAAGGGCAAATCGGCGATTGCGGTGGCTCGCCAGTTCGGGGGACGCCAGCGCAATTTTAACGGGGAGGCGTTCTGGGCCAGAGGTGACGCGGTTTCTACGGTCGGATTCGAGGAGGCTCCGATTCGCCGGTATCTCCGTAACCAAGAGCAACTCGATGCCCAGGGCCGGGATGAAGACGGTGACTTCTAAGCATCACTCCGCCCGTTAACTTGGCAGCCCTTGGGGGCTGCTCCCAACCGTCAAGCCTCCCACTCTGCAGGAGCGTCATGACTTATATCTGGAGGCACAGGATGAAACGCATACGTCGTTGTCTCCGGACTGAAGACAGCGTCACACTTATCATAGGATTATTAACGCTTGCATTTCTTACCATGATGGGTATCTATGAAGACGTCAACCCGCTGTGTGGGGATCGCATCCGCATGGAGCTGAACATCGGCGCCGATCAGATCATCGCCATGGCGCGGTTTCGTGGGGATAGCTGTATCATCAGCCGCGCCGCCGCTTCCATCCTGACCGAATTTGCAACTACAACAAGTACGATCGAAACTCGTGCCGCAAGCAATGATAGAAATCACAAAGTGGCATTCTATGCAGCAGAATTAGCACTTTCGACGGGCGAAACCATTGTCGAACATCTTCCGAGCCGAGCGGAGTTCAACGAAAATTCAATAACTGGTCGTTTTGCTGAAGGTGGCCACCCAGGATGGATCAATCTTGATTGGTTCAGTGCTTCTATTGAAATAGGCGGTCTTCCCCATGGCCTTAGCCAAACAGCGTCCCTCCCGCGTTATACGCTTGAGCAACGGAACTTCAAACGCGACAGCCTGACGATAGGTATTGGCATTCCAACGGGAATACATCGTTTTAACGTTGTGGCACGTGGCGCCGATCGTAGCAATAGGACATTGAGTGTATTACAGACCATCTATGCCAAACGGTTTTAACGAGTGCTTTTATCACGATTCCCCTGAACACTCATATCACTGTCTCCTGCTCTTTTAGTTGACAGGTCGTCAGGGTCTATAGCTATAAATATGGAGGAACGCTTGCAGCTGTCAGAGCTTAACCCTGTGCTCACACGCTGCTCAAGGGCCGATATGCCTTCACCGACAAGAGAAGTAGAACTCCTTCAGAAAATACTATTGATAGGATGATTAAATACAATCCAAATGTTAAACTTAAAGGGTTTAGTAACTTTGTTAATAAAACATATAAAACTCATTTCCATAAATTGATCTGTAAAGACAGGTCATGTAGGCATGCTGCGTGGCTATATAGAAGCAAGGAGGTGGAGCTTGAGAAAGCTACGGAAGTTATTAGATATGGGGTTACCGATGCTCGGCGTCATCGCCATTTTGGCCGCGGTACTTTTTCTCCAAGAGATACGTGGGCAGATTGCAGTCGTTATGATTGGTATCATTCTCATAGAGGCCGGTGTCTGGAAACTCGCCCATCAATTACTCCCTGAGGAGCGCCGTTTCTACGCATTACGCAACGAGATCGATGTGTTTATTGACTTGAGCCGTAGGCTAAATGACGTAGCTCTGACACTCAAGACTGATGATTCGCCCATGCATCGTCAAGTTTTCGAGGAGATACGTGATACAATGCGGCAATCAGTTGAGCAGATCGCTCAGGTAGCTGGCAAGACAGACCATGAGCTTGGGGTCGAACAATCGGCCACAGTAGCTTTAGACCGTCATTAACAGTGCAGGCGAACAATGGTTTATAGTCAGTTAGAATGAGCAAATCTGTTATACTATTTTCCAATAGTACAAAATATTATGAAAAGATACAGTAGGTGGTGTCCTAAGATAATCGCACGAGGTTTGCGAGGTTTGACAGTAGGTGTCAAGTCGTATGAAATTCTCCAAAATCCAGCATTGACTACAAGGAGAACCGCATGCCACGACCCGACCTTGCTACTTTATCCTGTGTCAACGTCGAATGCCAACATTTTGGCCGCCCATGCCAGGGCCATCTCGTCATGCGGAAGGTCGATGGAAAAGATCGCATTCCTCTGTTGCACTGTCGAGATTGTCGTGATGAGTTCTCCGAACGACGCCACACCGCCTTGTTCAATACCAAGATCAGTGAAGCCAAAGCCGAGGAGGTCATTGACCATCTCAACGCAGGATGCAGTGTCCGCTCCACCTCTCGACTGACTAAAGTGGTGAAAGAAACGGGGGCTCAGTTGCTCAAAACCCGTGGCCGCCATGCGCAGCGCTTCCATGATCAAGAGGTCCAGGACCTGAGGCCACGAGCGGTGCAATTTGACGAGCCATGGACCTTTGTAAAGAAAAAACAGAAGCACTGTCAGGCTGACGCGTCCCGTCAAGCGGGCGACTTTTGGGATCATAGGGCGATTGCACCCGACAGCAAGTGGATCGTGTCACGAGTGGTGGGCAAACGCACCCAAGAGCAGACTCAGGAGTTGGTCAGCGATACGCCATCGCGCTTACCAACGGGTCATTTACCAGTCTTGTTCAGCGATGGTTACGAGGGCTATGACCCTTCAATCTTGGCGGCCTTTGGTCGTCGCTAGGCGGCACCCAAAACGGGTTCAAGAGGCCGCTGGAGTCGGGATGTGATTCGTTGGCCTCAAGGCCAGTGATTCCAAGGTGCCATAATTCGTGTAGACTATAGGCCTTCTCATGACATGTCACCAAGGAGGCCATCATGCTCGGTGAGGTCTTTCAACGCTTTGTGCAAAGTAGTCCCCTCTCGGTGATGGTTCGGGGTACACTCGAACGCGTGTTGGGAGCCGATCAACTCGATCAGTTCTACGAGCGTACAGCCGAGACCCAATATACTCGCGAGCTGTTGTTTTCGACTGTGTACGAGCTGATGAGTGACGTGGTCTTTCGTCACCAGCCCTCAGTTCGGGCCGCGTATCCGGCTCGGCCAGGTGATATAGCAACCTCTCTGACTTCCGTTTACAACCAACTCAATGGGTTAGAGACTCACACCGCCTCAGAACTCGTGCGCTACAGCGCCGCTGAGTTCACCCCGCTGATCGAGCAGGTCGGCGGGAAACGCAAGTCCTGGCTTGAGGGCGACCGAGTCAAAATTATCGATGGCAATGGTATCGAAGCCAGTCAGCGCCGGCTCAAAGCCCTGCGCGACGCTCAAGCCGCCGCCTTGCCCGGCAAATCCCTGGTAGTTTATGAACCGAGTTGTGGCTGGGTCACCGATGTGTTGCCGTGTGAAGATGGCCATGCCCCGGAACGTTCTCTGTTTACAGAGAGAGTGCAGACCGTTAAACGCGATGAGCTCTGGATTGCCGATCGCAACTTTTGTCCCCGTGAATTTCTCGCTGAACTCGATCGCCAGGGAGCGTGCTTCGTGATCCGGAAACATCAGAGCTTTCCCTTTGAGATTGTCAGGCCACTCGGGGTTAACCGGCGAACCGAGACGGGACAAGTGGCCGAGCAACGGGTTCGCTTTGTCGATACGCATGGCCAACTCCACAAGTGCCGCCGCCTGCGCCTCAAGCTCAAGGAGGCGACCCGAGATGGGGAAACCTTGCTCTCTATCTGGACCCATTTACCCCGCGCATCGGCGCCAAGCGGACAGGTGGCAGACCGGTACCGCAAGCGCTGGACTCTGGAAACCGCCTTCAAACCCATCGAGGCCTACTTTCACTCCGAAATCAATACGTTAGGTTATCCCAAGGCGGCACTGTTCGGGTTTTGTCTGGCCTGAGTGGCCTACAACGTGCTGGCCGTGGTCTTGGCCGCTTTACGAGGCGTCCATGGCCACGAGAAGATCGATCAAGAAGTCTCTCTCGATTATGTCGCTAACGAAATCGCCACGACGTATAAAGGCATGATGATCGCGATCCCGGAGCCCGAGTGGGGTCTTTTTTCCACCATGACTTCATCCAAACTCGCCGAGACCTTGATTGATCGGGCCCAGCATGTCCGTCTCGAAGCGTTTCGTAACAGTCCGACGAGGCCGAGGAAATCCCGTGCCAAGCCTAAGAAATCACCCAAAAAGGGGCATGTATCAACAGCCAAATTACTCAAGAATCAACAGACCAAGGCTACCATACCTTGAAATCACTGATCTAGTATCCCAACTATGATCGAGCCGCGATTGTGACGAGTGACGGGGATTTCGCGTGTTTGGTGGAGTATCTCTATGGGCAAGGAAAATTGGAAACCGTCCTCAACCCACAACGCAGGACGTGTTCGGTGTTGCTCAGGAAGGTAGCACGGGAGAAAATCAGCTTTTTGGATAATCTGCGGCAGCGATTAGCGTATACGAAATGAAAAGATACCGCGTAGGGACAGAACCGCTACGAAGTACCTCATCGTCGATATCTTGGTATAAAATTTTAGGCGAAAAGAGAAAAAATATCAATGAGCGTGAGTTTGGAATTCAAAATTCCGCTACTCACATCTCCCGCGCTGCCTTGACCATCGCCACAATTCCTGCCTTCACTACATCAGGCAAGCGATCCCAGGAATCCACCACCATGCGGAAATCATCGAGGAAGTCTGACACACATAGGACACACTTTTCATGCAAGAATGCGTCATTTGGGTGTTCGGATTTGTCAGCCCGGTGTGTCGCAGCCCGACCAGCGGGTTGCGTAAGTGTTTTGATTTGTTGGGGTTTTGTACCTGATATGCCGCTCTCGTGTTCGAGAGCAAAAGTGGAGGCGGCGGGAATCGAACCCGCGTCCGGAAGCCTTCAGTCACAGCCTCTACATGCTTATCCGGGGAAAATCGTTCGCACCGCCCAACCTCCCCAGCCGGGCAAGGCGTGTACTAGCCTGGATTTGGTTTTGCACTAGCTCGCGCCCCAGGCGGGGCTCGTGCTCAGGCTATCCTACATCGTTACGCCCGGTCCCAACACGGTAGGCACGTGCCGGGCGGACGCTGGCCGGTGTTAAGCAGCCAGTGCCACTTCGTAATCGTTGGCAATTGATTTTGGTTCCGCTTTTTTACGAGGCCAGCGGAGTCCTCGGCATGCAACTGCAACCTCATATACCCCCGTCGAAACCAGTGCGCCCCCTCGTATCAGCGGCACGGACCAGCGCCTCACTCGCCCCGGAGGGCGCGTTCGACATCGCGCTGCGCCGTACGGCGTTTGAGTTCTTGCCGTTTGTCGTAATGTTTCTTGCCCTTGGCCACGCCAATCTCGATCTTCGCTCGGCCACGGGTGAAATACATACGCGTGGGAATCAGCGTCAAGCCGCGTTCCTGTGTCTTGCCAATCAGGCGTCGAATTTCCTGCTTGTGAAGCAAGAGCTTACGCGGCCGTTCCGGGTCGTGATTGAAACGATTGCCCTGCTCGTACTGATCAATGTGTGCATGCAGCAAATACACCTCGCCGTCCTGTACGTCCGCGTAGGCATCTTTCAGAGTCACACGCCCTTGGCGCAACGATTTGACTTCGGTGCCTTGCAAAGCAAGCCCAGCTTCGTAGATATCACTGATGTCGTAATCGAAGCGGGCGCGCTTATTGACACATATAATTTTACGACCGCTTTCGGCCATGAGCAGTACCTTAACGTTTAGGAAATGTTTGCCTCAGGACGCTAAATGATAACGCGTCATCCGCCGTTTGACAACCCATGAGCATGCGGAATACAGAATGGACATCGTCAGAGTTTGGCGAGTAAAGAAAAAGAGGTTTGACGGAGGAGAGCGACCGACCACTGTCGAGCTGTCATCGCAGCTCGACAGTGCCGTGAGTGGCAACAACGTCTGTACAGCGACGGGCCTGCCTATGTTTAAGCATAGGATCGATGAAGTCGATCGAGTAGTGCTTCCACGCCCGGCGTATCGGCGGTTCGAATACCGATCGTTAAGCGGGATGCGGCCTCAACGATATGCGCCACCTCCACCTCGCGTTCAGGATAGAGTCGTGCCAGAAACGGCTCGAGGTGAACGCGCAACGCATCGTAGGCGTCGGCGGTGTTGGGCGCCATTAACCGGTCGTTCACCCGCAACAGGAGTTCATCAGCCCGAAACCGCAGACGTCCCTGCAGAGAGGGATCAGTTTCAAGGCTGTGGCAGGCCGTCAGGCGCAGTGAAACCGGATCGGAGGCGTTCCTCGCCTGAATAGGACGGCGGCTGTGATGCGTTTCGCGCCTCGACTGTACAGCAGCCCCAATGTCCCGGTCATGTCGATGGCGTAGTGCGCATCGTGGGCAATCAGCACGACACCCGGACCAACAGGACGTGGCGGTAATCCGCCATCGATAAGCACCATCAAGACGTTGCTCTTGAATCCATCGGTGAAAATAGGAATCAACACTTCCGGATCGAGTCCGGAAACATCTTCAAGGAACAGTTTCAGCTCATACTTCACGCTATCCATACACCAACGTCCTTTCGGAGAGATCGCCGCGATCTCTCCGACTCGTACTGCGTACAGCAAATCCGGTCTATACGAGCTGTAGCTGCTGCTGCCCGAGCCGATTGTAGCAGGCATGCGCCGCCTCGATGAAGAGCTGTGCCTCCTCGATACGCCGATGCGCCTCGGCCGGACTAATGTCCGACATCCCTTCCTCGTGAATACGGAACAGATAATTGGCAAACTTCGCACCGGCAAACCGATCAAAGAAGCGTTCGGTGTCATAAAAACGGGTTCTGAACTCCTCGATAATGTGCTCCGGCTTGTCCAAGATGTCGATATTGTCATGTTGGATCAACGCCTTCGCTGCCTGCAGCATCGCTTCGTAAGCCATCCGCGCCGCTTGCACCGTCTCACCATCATCCAAGTGCACCTGCGCTTCAAAGACCTGCCGCTCGCTGGTCGCCAGGCCGAATTGCGTCAGCGACACCACTTCCCCGGCGCACTCGCCGACGCCCATATCGCCGAGGCTGTATTCGCGAGGATCAGCCCAGTCAGCGTAGTAGCTTCGATCCACGACATAGTCGGGCACCTTGGTCAAGTCCTCTAGCAAGGCGCGCATGCGCGCCTTGCCCGTCCGCTTGATAAACGACTGAAAACTTTCCCCGTGCTCCCGCTCTTGCACGTAGAAGTCGGTAATCCGGGTCACCACGTCCGGAATACGCTTCGAGGGTATGGCAACCGCAGCGAGTCCGTAGGTGCCGGCATTCTCCGTCCATTGGCCGCCGAGCACCACCTGGAAGTGCGGTACGGCATGGTTCCCCACCTTGCGGCTGACGCCATAGAAGCCGATGTCGGCGACGTGATGCTGACCGCAGGAATTAAAACAGCCGCTGATTTTAATCTTCAAGTCTTTCACCGCTTCATCGAGCGCGACGTTGCGGACGGCAATCCTTTGACGCAGCTCCGCCGCCAGTCCACGAGAGGAGGAAATACCCAGCTTGCAGGTGTCGGTTCCCGGGCAAGCGGTGATGTCAACCAGTGTGTTCGCGCCCGGCTGCGCCAGGCCGGCAGCCGCCAGCTCGGTATAAAGATTGGGCAAATCGGCTTGACTGATCCAGCGCAAGACAATGTTCTGCTCCACTGTCGTCCGCGCGCGCCCCCCGTTGTAGCGGCGGGCCATGTTGGCCACTGCCCGCATTTGCTCGGACGTGATATCGCCCAGCGGCAGGCAGACGGTCGCGACCGCATATCCGGGCTGCGCCTGGAACCGGACGTTCGTCTCCATCCAAGCCGCAAAACCCTCGGGATAAATCTCCAGCCCCAGCAGTTGCCCAGGACGCGTCGGCTGTTCATCCGTGATGTGAAGATCGTCCAGATAGGCCGTCCAGCGCTCGTCTTCCGGCAAATTCGCCAGCTCTTCGAGCACGAGCCGCCGAAATTCCTCGAGGCCTAACTTGGCAACCAAGAATTTCAGACGCGCCCGAGCCCGATTGCGTTTCTCACCGAGGCGCGCAAACACCCGGCATACCGCCTGGGCTAGTGGCAATATCTCGTCTTCGGGCACAAACGCGTCGAACAATTGCGCTTGATGTGGCACGGCGCCAAGGCCACCGCCAACATAGAACTCAAACCCGCGGCGCTCGGTGCCGTCTTCGACCCGTGTTCTGGCAATGAGTCCGAGATCGTGCATATTGGCCAAGCCGCAGGCGTGATCGTAACAGCCCGAAAACGAAATCTTGAATTTGCGGCCAAAATCCTGTGCATCCTTGTGCCCCAGGAGGAAATAGGCGAGCGCCCGGGCATACGGGGTGACGTCAAAACTCTCATCGTTACAGACACCGGCGAGTGGGCAGGCAGCGACATTGCGCACCACATTGCCGCAGGCCTCCTGCGTGGTAATGCCCACGGCTGCCAAGCGCCGCATGAGGTCCGGCGTATCGTCAATATGGACAAAGTGCAGCTGAAAATCCTGGCGCGTGGTGACGTGGCAGATGGCGTCGGAGTACTCCTCTGCCAGATCGGCCAAAGTGTCCATTTGCTCGGTCGTGAGACCGCCAAACGGGATCTTGATGCGCTGCATCCCCGGCGCATCCCAGGCCGTATCTGGCCCCTTGGTGAGCTCCCCAGAGGGATAATTAAGAGGCTGAGTTTGTGTCCCGTCGTGGCGCTGGCCGTTGTCGTAGCGCTGGCCGTAGACGCCACGGCGCAGGCGGATCTCGGCAAAAATCTTGTCGTCGATTTTGCCCTGGCGTTTCAGATTGATCTGGGTCTCGAACACGTCAATATCGTGTTCCAGTTCAGGGGCCACTTGCCCTTCGAGCTTGGCTTTCCAGGTCATCGTTTGGCTCATCATCGATATCCTCACGGTGGTTGCACATTCGGAGTAGCATGCAGCGTTCACCCTCACTTGCGGTGGTAGACTTGTTGCCGGACGTAATCCCACCAAAAAAGCCCACTCGCCTGCAAGAGGGAGTGGGCTGCAAAATAAAACCCACTCACCTGCGAAAGGGAGTGGGCTGCAAAAGCGTCACTTTATGATGGAAGCGTCCGGGTCGACCTGACTCACCTCCTCCCTTTCGGCCAGCAGACATTACACGCACGGGCACAACAGCACATGCCGCCAGTCTGATGGGTACGCCGGGAGGAAATGCCCTGGATAATGGTCGAACCGTGATTCATTGAGATTCCGCCTGAACATGACAATCAAACAAACGTTTAGTAATGGCAACCTACCATAGGGTCGCAGCGCCTGTCAACTCATGCTTGCAAAAAAATTTCACGGCTATGCACCCGCCATTTCTTCATTCCGCATTCCGCATTCCGCAATCTAATGCGCCTCAGCCCAATTCTGCCCCCGCCCCACGTCCACCGTCAGCGGCACCTGCAAGGACCAAACCTGCTCCATGATCTCCCGGATGCGCGGAATCATCTCATCCACCGCTTCTTCGGGGATCTCGAAAAGCAGTTCATCATGAATTTGCAACAGCATATGACAGGGCAGATGCTCCGCCTGTATCTGCGCGTGCAATTGCACCATCGCCAATTTAATCAAGTCGGCAGCCGAGCCTTGAAACGGCATATTGATCGCCGTGCGTTCTGCCGCCTCGCGGACGGTTCGGGTGCGGTGGTTCATATCCGGCAGATAGCGGCGGCGTTGCAACAACGTGGTGACATAGCCCTGCTCACGGGCCTGCTCGATAATGCCATCGAGATAAGCCTTGACGAGCGGGTAGCGGTCGAAATAACTCTCGATGTAGTTCCGGGCCTCCTCATTGCTGATATGCAGGCGCTGCGCCAGGCCAAAGGGGCT
Organism: uncultured bacterium; assembly: GCA_965178525.1. Taxonomy (GTDB): domain Bacteria; phylum Tectomicrobia; class Entotheonellia; order Entotheonellales; family Entotheonellaceae; genus CBCXVS01. The sequence continues at coordinate 10,050 of CBCXVS010000112.1, forward strand.
GAGGCCGTAGATAATGCCAAAATTGACCGTTTTCGCCATGCGCCGCATGTCGCCGGCCACGATGTCCGCGTCAACGCCAAACACCTCCATCGCTGTACGCGTATGGATGTCTTGTCCCTGGCGAAAGGCATCGATCAGCACCGGGTCTTCGGTAAAATGGGCCAGCAGCCGCAGCTCGATCTGCGAATAATCCGCCGAGACCAAGAGATGGCCCGGCGCGGCAATGAAGGCACGGCGAATTTGCCGGCCCAGATCGGAGCGGATGGGGATATTTTGCAGATTCGGGTTACTGCTACTCAGGCGGCCCGTCTCCGTAATGGTCTGGTTCAACGAGGTATGAATACGCCCGGTTTGGGTATGAATCAATTGCGGCAGCGCATCCACATAGGTCGACTTCATCTTGGCGAGATGCCGGTAATCCAAGATCAGGCGCGGCAGGTCGTGTTCCAGGGACAGGTACTCCAACACCGAGACGTCCGTCGAATAGCCCCCCGACTTGGTCTTTTTGCCCGGCGGCAGCTTGAGCTTCTCGAAGAGAATCTGTTGCAATTGCTGCGACGAATTGACGTTGAACTCCTCGCCAGCCAGGCTAAAAATGTCCTGCAAGAGGCCCTCCATCTGTCCCTGTAGCTGCAGCGACATGCCGTGCAGGTAGGCGGCATCGATCATCATGCCCTGCATCTCCAGAGCGGCGAGCACCTTGATGAGCGGCATTTCGACATCGTGAAAGAGGCGGTCGAGATGATGCGCCGCCAGACGCGGCTGCTGCATCTGCGTGAGCAGCGCGGCCACATCGGCATCTTCCGCGCTGTAGGGGGTGGCGCGCTCGATATCAACCTGGTCGAAGGTCACCTGCTTCGCCCCCTTACCAGCGACCTCCTCGTAGCTCATGGGGGTGTATTGTAAATACTCGCGCGCCAAGGCATCGAGATTGTTCGCCCGGCGCGACTGATTGAGCAGGTAGCCAGCTACCATGGTATCAAAGGCAATCCCCTGCAGGGTCACGCCGTGACGCTGCAACACGATGAAGTCGTACTTAATATTCTGGCCGTACTTGGACATCGCAGCATCTTCAAAGAGCGGGCGTAAACGCTCCAGCACCACCTCCCGGTCCAACTGCTGCGGCACGCCAAGATAGCTATGGCGCATAGGAATATAGACCGCCTCATGGGGCGTATGCGCCAGGGCGATCCCGACGAGGTCCGCCACCATGGGATCCTGGCTTGTGGTTTCCGTGTCAACGGCAAACCCTGCAGACTGGCGCAGTGCGGCGATTTCGGCATCGAGTTCGTCAAGCGTGAAAATCGTGCGATAATGTTTGTCGACCGCGGGCGGAGTGCTGTCGGACTCGGTTTCCAGCATTTGCAAATCGGTCTTGAACTCGAGTTCCTCGTACAAGGCGCGCAACGCCTGGGTATCCCCATCATCCACGGCAAGTTCGGCAAGCGTCACTTCAATCGGCACCGCCACATCAATCGTGACCTGCTGCCGGCTGCGGCGCGCCGACTCGGCATGTTCGCGCAAGCGCTCGCGCATCTTGGGCTGTTTCACCTCATCGACGCGCGTCAATACCTCTTCGATCGTCCCGAACGTCGTGAGCAGTTGTTTGGCCGTCTTTTCTCCAATGCCCGGCACACCGGGGACATTGTCCGAACTATCGCCCATCAAACCCAGCATCTCGATGACCCGTGCCGGTTCCACCCCAAAGCGCGCTTGCACCTCCGCCGCGCCGATGCGCTGCTCCTTCCTAGGATCGAAGATCGTGACATGCTCATCCACGAGTTGATACAGGTCCTTGTCATTGCTCACCAGGACGACATCACAGCCCTCGGCGGTAAAACGCCGGGCCAAGGTACCGATGATGTCATCCGCCTCGTAGCCTTGCAAACTCAATTTGGGAATGTTGAAGGCCTCAACTAAACGATGAATATACGGCAACTGGGTGACCATATCCTCAGGCATCGGGCGGCGGTGCGCTTTATAGGTGGGATCAAACTCGTGCCGAAACGTGGGCCCGCGCTCATCGAAGACCACCGCTAGGTACTGTGGCTGACCCTCGCGCATGAGCTTTTGCAGCATGTTCTTGAACACAAACACCGCATTAGTCGGAATGCCCGACGAGGTAGAGAGGCCCTGCCGGGGGGCATAAAAGGCCCGGTACACATAGGCAGATCCGTCCACGAGATAGGCAGTTGGCCGCTCAGACATGCTACCTCCTTTATGCGAGGACTGCGGGTTGAGGACGGCGTGCTCAGGCATCCAAGAGCTTCCGCAGGAGTTCGTTGACCATCTTGGGATTGGCCTTGCCTTGTGTGGCCTTCATCGTCTGGCCCACGAAAAAGCCCATCATCTTCTGCTTGCCCGCGCGATAGTCCGCAACCTGCGAGGGATTGTCATCGAGAATATGTTGAATCGCCGCTTCCAGCGCCGCACGATCGCTCATCTGCACCAGACCCTGCTCTTCCACGATCGCACGGGCCTGCTGGCCGGACTTGACCATCTCATCGAACACCGTCTTGGCGATTTTGCCACTGATGACGCCGTCGTCCACCAGTTGCAACATCCCGGCCAGATGGCTTGGCGTGACCGCGATCTGCGAGGGCGTCAGGTGCTGCCGGTTGAGCTCGCGCATGACCTCGCCCATGACCCAGTTGCTCACCACTTTGGGCTGGTTGAAACGCTGCACCGTCCCTTCAAAATACGCCGCCAAGTCGCGAGAGGCGGTCAGCACCTCGGCATCATAATCCGGCAAGCCATAGTCCGTCACGAACCGCTGTTGTTTGGCGTCCGGCAGTTCCGGCAGTTCCTGACGCACACGGGTAATCCAGGCCGGATCGATATGTAACGGCACCAGATCCGGCTCCGGGAAGTAGCGGTAATCATGCGCTTCTTCCTTGCTGCGCATCGGCTGCGTCACGCCCCGATCGGCATCGAACAGGCGCGTTTCCTGCTCAATACGGCCGCCGCTCTCCAAGATGTCCGCCTGCCGCTCGATTTCATACGCCAACGCCCGCTGCACATGGCGAAACGAATTTAAGTTTTTGATTTCGGTTCGCGTGCCGAGTGCTTCGGCGCCAACCGGGCGCAGCGAGACATTGGCGTCACAGCGCAGGCTCCCCTCCTCCATATTGCCATCGCACACCTCGATGTACTCCAGAATCGTCTTCAGCTTCTGCAGGTACACCTTGGCCTCTTCCGGCGACCGCAAATCCGGCTCACTGACAATTTCCAGCAGGGGCACGCCACAGCGGTTATGATCCACATAGCTCTTGGTCCGATCGGCGAGATTCTCGCCGTGAATCGACTTGCCGGCATCCTCTTCCACGTGAATACGGGTGAGACGCACCGGTTTGCTGACGCCCTCGACATCAATGGTGAGATGCCCCCCCGCGATCAGCGGCTCGTCATACTGGGAAATTTGATAGCCCTTGGGCAGATCCGGGTAAAAATAATTTTTCCGCGCAAATCGGCAGGCATCCGTAACGGTCCCCTGCATCGCCAGGCCCGTGCGCACGGCAAACTCGATCACTTGCTGGTTCAGCACCGGCAACACGCCAGGCAGGCCCAGACACACCGGACAGGCATGCTCATTGGGATCGGCCTGAAACGTGGTCGAACACGTACAGAAAAGTTTAGACTTGGTCAACAATTGGGCATGCACTTCAAGCCCGATCACACTTTCGTATGCCATAAAACGACTCCGCCTGCCGCACTCAGTCGAGTACCGGCTTCTGGGTATGAAAATCCGTCTGCGCCTCGAACGCCGCGGCCACTTGCAGCACCGTCTCCTCCCGAAACGGCGGCGCCATAATTTGTAGCCCAATGGGTAGCATCTGCGGCGTAAAACCGCACGGAATCGAGATCGCCGGGAGCCCTGCCAGGCTCACCGGCGTGGTAAATACATCGGCCAGATACATCTGTAACGGATCATCGAGACGCTCGCCCAGGCGAAACGCCGGGGTCGGCGACACCGGCGTGACGAGGGCGTCACATTGGGTAAATGCCTGGCGAAAATCCTGCCGGAACAGCGTGCGCAGTTGCTGCGCCTTTTTGTAATAGGCATCGTAGTAGCCCGAGCTGAGCGCATACGTCCCCAACATAATACGCCGCTTCACCTCCGGTCCAAACCCCTCGGCCCGGGTCTGTTTGTACATCGTCAGGAGATCCGTACTTGAGTCAGCGCGCTGGCCGTATCGCACCCCATCGTAGCGCGCCAGATTCGAACTCGCCTCAGCATTGGCCAAAATATAATACGTGGCCACGGCATAGCGGGTGTGCGGCAAGGTCACCTCGACCAGCTCCGCCCCGAGCTGGCGCAACGTCTCAATCCCAGCCTGCACCGCCGCCTCGACCTCCGGGTCCATGCCCTCGACAAAATAGTCTTGGGGTACGCCCAATTTCATACCGCGCACGCCATGCGCGAGCACTCGCGTATAATCCGGGACCGGTACGTCGCCAGAGGTCGAATCGCAGGGATCGTGGCCGGCAATGGCCGGCAAGAGCAACGCGGCGTCTCGTACGTCTTTGGTCAGCGGACCAATCTGCTCCAGCGATGAGGCAAAGGCCACCAAGCCGTAACGAGACACCCGGCCATACGTGGGTTTGAGCCCAACGACGCCGGTCATGGCCGCCGGCAGCCGGATCGAGCCGCCCGTATCGGACCCAAGAGCCGCGATACAGGCATCGGCGGCGACCGCTGCCGCCGAGCCGCCACTGGAACCACCGGGCACATAGTCAAAATGGCCCCACGGGTTGCGGGTCGGAGCAAACGCGGAATTTTCGGTCGACGAGCCCATGCCAAACTCGTCCAGGTTCGTCTTCCCGACAAACACCGCCCCGGCGTCGCGCAAGCGCCGCACCACCGTCGCATCGTACGGCGGCACGAAGTTCGCCAACATCCGTGAGGCGCAGGTTGTCCGCACCCCATCGGTGCACATATTGTCTTTAATGGCCAGCGGTATTCCTTGCAAGGGCGACCGGATCTCACCGCGGGCAAAGGCGGCATCCGCCGCCGCCGCTTGCTCTCGGGCCAGATCAGCCGTCACGCTGATGTAGGCGTGGATGTGCGCCTCAACGCCTTGGAGCTGCTGCAAAACCGCTTCGGTCAACGCGACGGCGCTGAGTTCACCCCGCGAGAGTTGCGCGTGTAGGGCGTGGATCGTGTGATGACATACGGCCATGATACGTCACTCAATAATACGCGGCACGACAAAATACTGATGCGTGCTTTCGGGTGCATTGCGCAGCGCATCCTCGACCGGCAAGGTCTGGTGGACCCTATCCTCTCGGAACACATTCACCAAATCGAGGACATGCGAGGTCGGTTCGACGTCGTCAGTAGGGACTTCATTGAGCTGGTCCATATAGGCCAAGATGGCGTTCAACTGCTCGCCAAACTGTTGCCGCTCCGCGTCGCTGAGCGTTAGGCGCGCCAGATGCGCCACATACTCCACTTGCTCCAGGGAAATCATGATACCTCGCTTACAGGACTGAGGACTGAGTGGAGTTTCAAATAAGTTATTAGACATTCGATTTCTGAACTCACGCATCCCCAAGGGATCGAACCTAGATAGATGTATAAAGACTTATTTGAAACTCCACTGAGTATAAATTCAGCAGGTAAGTATAAAGGTTTAGTGGGAAACCGTATAGGGTGTATTGGGGATCGGCATAGCATGCGCCCGCGGCACTCGATCTTCCGACTCAGTCCTCAGCACTCAATCCTCAGTCCTTACGCGGGTTGCATGGGGGCATATTTGGCCAGAATTTTCTTCATGCCGTGGTCGCGGAAAATCACGGTGAGCTTGAGCTGTTCCCCCTCTCCTTCCCGTTTTTGCACCACGCCAGGGCCAAATTGCTGATGCCGTATCTGCGAGCCCACCGCATAGGGAGCGGCAAGCGTCTGGGGTTGCCGTGCCGGTTGGCGAGGCGGGCCAGACGGCGCTGGCTCGGCCGAGGGAAAATGAGCCGTCGTATCCCACGGTTTCCGGGCGAGTTCCAGGATAGGTTGAGGCGAGTGGTCATGCACGCAGGCCGCCGGGATATCGGCCAGGAAGAGCGACGGCATGTGCGTTTGCTCCACGCCATAAATGCGGCGGCGGGAGGCGCCGGTCAGAAACAACTGCGTCTGAGCCCGCGTGATACCCACATAACACAGGCGGCGTTCCTCCTCCATCTCGGCCGGTTCATCGAACGAGCGGCTGTGGGGAAACAAGCCGTTCTCCATCCCAGCCATGAACACGATGGGAAATTCCAAGCCCTTCGAGGCATGCAACGTCATGAGGACCACCGCGCCACTGGTGTCCTCCAGGGTATCTTGATCCGACAGCAGGGCGGTTTGGGTCAGAAAATCTTGCAGCCCTTCGCCCTCGCCATAGCGGTCGAATTCGACCGCAGCGCTGACCAATTCCCCCAGATTGTCGAGTCGCGCATCGGCCTCGGCCGTTTGCTCCGCTTCGAGTTGATCGACATAGCCGGTACGATCGAGCACCTCACGGGTGATATCGGCCACCGGCATGTGCGGCGTCTCCTGGCGCAGGCGGTGGAGCAGACCGTCAAACGCCCGAAGTTTCGCACGCGCACCCTTCCCGACCACATCACTCTGCAACACCGCTGGCAGTACTTCCAGACCATGCAGGTCGTGCTCAGCCGCCAGCGTTTCGAGGCGCATCCAGGTCACCTGTCCGATGCCACGCCGCGGCACATTGATAATGCGGCGCAGACTGAGCATATCCTGCGGGTTGACCAAGAGCCGGAGATAGGCGAGGACGTCCTTGATTTCCTGCCGGTCGTAAAACTTCAACCCGCCGACGATCTGATATGGAATCGTGGCGCGCCGCAGTGCATCTTCGAGCACACGGGACTGCGCATTGGTGCGATAAAAGATGGCGCAATCCCGGTACGGCGCCGCCTCGCTGCGATGCAAACCGACGATATTCTGGCAAATGACCTCGGCCTCATGCACCTCATCCTGGGCGCAGAAATAGCCAATCGGTGCACCCCGGTCATTCTCCGTCCACAGCGTCTTTTCCTTGCGGCTGGCGTTCTGCGCAATCACGCCCCCCGCCGCTTCCAAGATCGTGCCCGTAGAGCGGTAATTTTGTTCCAGCTTCACCACCGTGGCATCCGGATAATCCCGCTCAAAATGTAGAATATTGCGGACATTGGCGCCGCGAAAGCGATACACGCTCTGATCATCATCGCCCACGACACAGAGATTGCGGTAGCGGGCGGCCAGGAGTTGCAAGAGATGATATTGCGCCATATTGGTGTCCTGGTACTCATCCACCATGATGTAGCGCAAGCGGTGCTGATAACGTTCGAGTACGTCAGGATGGCGCCGCAAGAGTTGCACGGTGCGCATGAGCAGATCATCGAAATCCACCGCGGCGTTGTCCTGCAGGCAGCGCTGATACAGCGGGTAAACTCGTGCGACCACCTCATCGAGGCCAAAATCTCCGGCCTCCCGCACGAAGGTATCCGCATCCATAAGCTCATTTTTCAGCGTGCTGATACGGCGCATGACACCTTGTGCGGCGTATAGTTCCGGGTCGATGTGTAACTCCTTGAGGCACTGACGTAGTAACGTGAGCTGATCCGTGGTGTCATAGATCACAAACTGTGGCGAGAGCCGGGCCGCGGCCGCCTCACGCCGAAGCATCTGTGCACAGGCGGCATGAAAGGTGCTAATCCACACCGACTGTGCTGGCGCTCCCAGTAGATCGTGCACCCGCTGCCGCATCTCTCCTGCCGCCTTATTCGTGAAGGTCACGGCGAGGAGCTGAGTCGCCAGCACGCCGTGTTGCTGCATCAAATAGGCAATACGATACGTAATCACGCGGGTTTTTCCGGACCCGGCTCCCGCCAATATGAGGAGCGGACCATCGGTATGTTGCACAGCTTGCTGCTGCGGCGGATTGAGTTGGCGTTGGATGAGCGTGTCCATGCAGTGTCTTATCTTCGCTTGGGGTTATGGGAAAGCAGGACTGAGGACTGAGGACTGAGTATAAAGTCAGTAGGTAAGTCGTCTTCCTACTCAGTCCTCAGCCCTCAGTCCTCAGTCCTATAGAGATGGGAAAAGGGCGCCACGACGGTATGGGCCGCCAATGCCTGATCACGGATGACACAAAACGATTCCACCCGGACGCCATCGCCGAGTGTACTATTTTGAACGACCACCTGAGGCCCGAGATGGCAACCTGCCCCGATGCTACTGCGGCCGAGAAGATGACTCTGGGGCCCCACCACCGTATCTTGGCCGATCCGTACCGCCGCATCAATCACCGTCGTTGCCGGATCGACGATGGTCACGCCCGCCAACATATGCGCCTCGCACAGCCGCCGGCGTAGGACGGCTTCGAGACGGGCCAGCTCCACGCGGGTATTGACACCCGTAATTTCGTCGGCATCTGCCACCGTAACGTAGGCCACCGTCTGCTGCGCCGCCACCGCAATCTCGACCACATCGGTCAGGTATTGCTCACCTTGCGCATTCTGCCGGCCCACCTGTTGCAACGCCGTAAACAAAAACGATGCGCGAAAGCAATAGATACCACTATTGATCTCACCGATCGCTCGTTCGGTCTCCGACGCATCCCGCTCTTCCACGATACGTTGGATCTGGCCCTGGGTATCGCGCACGATGCGCCCATACCCGCTGGGTTCCGGCATGCATGCCGTCAGCACGGTCAAAGCCGCCTGGCGCTGGCAGTGCTCGTCCCAGAGTTGCCGCACCGTGTCGGCGCGCAGCAGGGGAACATCGCCATACAGGACGAGCACATCGCCCTCGAAATCGGCCAAGACTGGCTCCGCCTGCGCCACGGCGTGCCCGGTACCCAGCTGGGGCTTTTGCCGCACACAGATCGCCCCTTGCGGCTCGCAAACGCGTCGCACGACCTCACCCTGATGGCCTACAACCGCGACCAAATACTGCGGCGCGAGTTGCGTCGCCAGTGCCAACACATGAGCAATCAGCGGCCGGCCCGCTAAAGGATGGAGGACCTTAGCTAGCGAGGAGCGCATGCGCGTCCCCTGACCAGCGCCAATGATGATCACAGCAAGAGGAGGGCGTGTAGCAGCCACAGATACTCAGGCATGACGACGGGGCGATGAGATACCGAACTCACGCAGTTTCTTTCGCAGCGTATTGCGATTAATGCCGAGAATATCCGCAGACTTCACTTGATTCCCCCGACATTCCGTGAGTACGATGGTCAACAACAGTTTCTCGACATAGGACAATACAGCCCGGTGCAAGGCGCCGCGCCCGACAACTTCCATATTGGGTACAATCGTACGCAATTTGTGGGCCAATAATTCATCCAGCGAAACCACATCGTGTTCCGCCAGCGCCGCGGATGCATCCGATCCCAAGGCTGCCGGCAGAGCGTAACACCCATTCATACGCTGCTGCCGTTGCCGGTCACGCAACAAGGCCAATTCGAGCGTCCGGTCCAACATCAAACGCACCGCATCCAGCGCCAGCGGCTTTCCCATCGCATTGTCAGCCCACGCCATCACGGGGGTGGGAATGCGCCGGGCCTCTGGAGAACACACGATAATCACCGGAAGCTCGGGAAGTTCAGCATGCAGGGCCGACAATAACCCCTCATCACGCGTTGTGATGAGGGAAACCAACGCGGCTTTGTAATCATGCACGCCAGCCAACGTTAATGCTTCCGATGCGGTTGTGGTTGTATGGATTTCATACCCATGCTGGGACAGGCCAGGCTTTAGTGGCTCATACGCCTGTTTCTCGGGGTCCACCACCAAAATCTTGGCTCTCACCATCGCCCTGACCTCCGCGCGGTAGGTACCTTCCCCCCAGCGCATCCCTCACGGTAACCTGCGGACAAACGGCACCAGCCCCAAGAGCCACTATGTACGCTTGCAAACGTCATTGTATAGACTATCCAGCTCAGGCGTTCTCCACTCAGTAGCCCGTGCCTCTCGTCTATACTCAGAACTCAGGTTTACCGCTTTGCAGCCTATCATCACGAGCGATTCGCCTTTTCTAGGATCGAAACCAAGTCTCTCATATTTGCATAGAAGAGCCACAAATCACCACTTGATCTTCAAATCAACATATATATTACAGATAAATCTATTCGGGCACTACAACTAGGTGATACTATCTATACTAGCGTCAACAATAATGCGGTAGAAACTCTTCAAGAGCATATCGAAAAATCTCCAATGGGATCACGAAAGCATACTAGCAGAGTCACCATATAGCGTCAAGGGAAAAAACTACGAAGACATAAAAGCGCAGAACGTATGGGTTCGCTACGATAAACGCTTAACAAGGTCTGACTATAAGGCCTGAGAACGAACCCCTATGGTGTGCCTCTAATAGTTTTAAGAGCACAAAAATTTCTTGACCAATCAATGATGTAAGGAGATAGGCGATAATAGAGACCACACAAGAGCTTTCGTGCCAGAACCAAAAAGATATTACTGCTTGATGCTATATGGGAATTACATCTTGTGTCTCACATACGAGTAACATCCACGGCTCTGATCGTATCGCAGCGCAGGCATGTAAGGGAACAGCTGTGTTACGCCATCCCTTACACGTGTCAGATATCAGATGTAGGTAAGCCAATCTTGAAAGGTCTCGTCCTTGCCTTGCACCACGCGAAAGAACGCCTCTTGGAGTTTCGCGGTGATGGGTCCGGGACGTCCACTCCCGATCCTGCGATCATCGACTTCGCGAATCGGCGTCAACTCCGCAGCAGTACCCGTAAAGAAAGCCTCATCGGCAATGTAGAGCTCATCCTGGGACAAAATCGCCTCGTGCACTGTCAGACCCACGTGACGCGCTAAATCAATGATAGAATTGCGTGTAATCCCTTCCAAAATCGCCGTCAGCGGCGGGGTTTTCAGTTCGCCACGGCGCACAATGAAAATATTCTCCCCCGAGCCCTCAGCGACATTACCTTGCGGATCCAGCATAATCGCTTCGTCATAGCCACTTTTGATCGCTTCCATCTTGGCGAGCTGCGAATTCGCGTAGTTCCCCACGATTTTCGCCTTGGTCATCGTCACATTGACATGATGGCGAGTAAAGGAAGAGACCCGCACCCGGATACCTTCCTCCAAGGCGCCTTCGCCCAAATAGGCGCCCCAGGGCCACACGGCAATCGCCAGACAGACCGGATTATGGGCATTATTGATGCCCATTTCGCCATAGCCCAGGTAGACCAGCGGTCGGATGTAGCACTCGCGCATGTCATTGATTTTGATCGTATCGATGACGGCCTAAGTGATTTCATCGCGGGAAAATGGTACCTGCAGGCCAGCAATATGTACCGATTGCAACAGACGATCCAGGTGTTCCGGAAGCCGGAAAATCGCTGGCCCCTGTACCGTATCGTAGCAGCGAATTCCTTCAAAGGCTCCCAGCCCATAGTGCAGGGTATGACTCAGGACATGGACCTGGGCTTTGTCCCACTCGACAAAAGAGCCATCCATCCATATCTTTGCGGTCGCTTGTAACATAACATTCTCCCCCTGGCACTCTGGACCTCATCACACATATAACTGATGACTTCTATGACAGCCAGCGCCTCACTCTACCAGAGCATTCCCAGGGGCGCAAGCACTTTTCTTTCGCGCTTCTGCCCACAGCGAGGGCATCGGGTAGGGGCATCATGTCGCCATGCCCCCCCCCTCAGAACCGTGCGGGCGACTTTCATCGCACACGGCTCA
>CBCXVS010000113.1:0-21562 GCA_965178525.1 uncultured bacterium
TTCCAATCTTTTCAATGGTTGTGCGAAGCGCAACAAATAACCTGCAATAAACTCGATATACTCTGTGTCGAAACGCATCGAGACGGCTTCGGAACCCTTTGGAAGCTTACTTACACGAAGAGAGAGATCATCAAGCCGCCAAGTCTCGTATCCAACGAGTCGTATCACCGCTATGTAAATGTGCGATGACCAGGGTAAGGGCATCGCACGGGAGGAGATAACACCCTAAACAGCGCTCGCCAGTTCCTGAGCGTTGCGTTTCATGCGGCCAAGCAGAGCCGTCAGGCCACGTAAACGCAGCGGCGAGAGCACCTTGTGCAAGCCCATGCGCTGGTAAAGGTCGTTTGGGGTGGCGGCAATCGCTTCGGGCTCAGCGCCGTTGAGACCCTCGTGTAGGATACCGGCAAAGCCGCGCACGGTGGGGGCTTCCCGAGGCACATCGAGATAATAGTAGATCTTGCCGCCGTCCATGGTGGCGAGGAGAAAAACCGGGCTTTGACACTCGTGCACTTGCTCCATGCTATCCCGAGCACTATCGAGTTCCTCGGGCAGGTCGGGCATGCTCAGGGCAAATTCCAGGAGCATTTCGAGGCGATCTTCTTGGGTGGCATCCTCGAACGATTCGACGATTTCTTGCAGGGGTTCAGGCCATGCGATATCACTCATAAGGGGACCTATTAGCTGTTAGCTGTTAGCTGTTAGCTGTTAGCTGTTAGCTGTTAGCTGTTAGCTGTTAGCTGTTAGCTGTTAGCTGTTAGCTCAGAATGGGGGAACTCTGATGACTAAAAGCTAATAGCTAACAGCTAACAGCTAACAGCTTTTTTAAAATTTTTCGTCGAGGTTCTGCCGGGCCAAGTGAAGAAAGGTATCAATACTTTCCGTCGCTTGTTCCCGAATGCTCGTAGTGATGAACGGGAGATCGACGCCGCGTACGAACCATGCTTCTTTCGCTTTGCGCACGCAGGCCCAGAGCATCTCGTCCGCTTGGCGGCTTTGCTTGGGCGGGGACTCGGACAGTAGACGATCAAAGGTGGTTTCGACCGCACCCCCGTAGCCCCGATGCATTCGCGTGGTGACACTGTCGCGATTGAGCTTCAGCAGAAAGTTTAGCTGCTCATCGTATTCTTGCTTGCTGATACCCATACGCCCTCTCCTTCCACTGCGGAAGCAACGCACCCAGGTACGTCATACCTCCGCCTAGAAAATGCCAAGCTCGTCCTTGGCTTCATCCGAAAGCATCTCCGGGCTCCAGGGCGGGGTCCAGACGACGTTGATATCGACATCTTCTACGCCTTCTAGCTCGCGCACCTTGTTATCGACCTGCCCGAGAATCTGTGGCCCAGCCGGACAGCCCGGGCTGGTCAGGGTCATGTAAATGCCCACTTTGTCGTCTTCGAGTTCTAGGCTATAGATCAATCCCATATCGACAATATTGATTCCCACTTCGGGATCATGGATTTGTTTCAGCATGTCATACACGGCTTCTTGATCCAGCATATGCGCTCCTTCCTACGGCAACAAACCCTATCATCATTCTTGTATCTTCTTTTTTTAGCTAAGAGCTTATAGCTAAGAGCTTATAGCTATTCATTTAGAGATCGACTTCAATGAGAAGATCGTTCCCCGCAATTTTGACCTCGTAGGTATCCACCGCTTCAAATGCCGGCATACACAGCGCCGCTCCCGTTTTGACGTTAAAGCGTGCGCCGTGCCGGGGACAGGTAATTTCCTCGCCGGAAAACTTACCATGGCACAAGGGCGCGCCGTCATGTGTGCAGATATCTTCGATGACGTAATAGGCGCCCTCTACATTAAATAGCGCAACCTCAATCCCATCCAGATCGATTTGCTTTTTTTCACCGGGCGCCAGGTCGCCGACTTCTCCGATTTTTACCCACTCCGCCATGGCCTTGCTGGTCCTTCCTGCTCATGTCGCAGTTGTTAGGGACAGGAGCACCCACAGGCTGAGCGCGCCTGCCTCGATGTTTAGACATCCTTTTCAATCGGCACGCCGACCAGGTTGCCCCACTCCGTCCATGATCCATCGTAGTTGCGGACGTTGGAATACCCCAGCAGATAGGTGAGGACAAACCACGTGTGGCTTGAGCGTTCGCCGATGCGGCAATAGGCCACGACATCGTCCCCCGGTTTGAGGCCAGCATTGCCTTCATAGAGCGCCTTCAGGTCGTCGGCGCTTTTGAACGTGCCATCTGCGGCCACGGCCTGCCCCCACGGAATATTCGCCGCACCCGGAATATGTCCGCCGCGCAGCGCCCCCTCTTGGGGATAATCTGCCATGTGCGTCAGTTCGCCGCTGTATTCGCCCGGTGAACGCACATCGATGAGCGGCTTGCGCGCATTGGAGTGGTCTAGCACTTCCTGCCGAAAGGCGCGAATACTGAGATCGGCATCGCCCGCGGTATAGGGCACGGCGGGATAAGTCGGCCGGTCTGTGGTCAGCTCTCGGCCTTCATCGATCCATTTTTGCCGGCCGCCATTCATGATGCGGCAATCCGTGTGGCCGTACATCTTGAACACCCACAGGGCATAGCAGGCCCACCAGTTGTTGCGGTCACCATAGAACACGATGGTGTGATTGTTGCTGATACCCTTATCGCCGATCAGCTTACTGAACGCGTCTTTGTTGACGTATTCACGCACCACCTGATCTTGCAGTTCGTTCTGCCAATCCACTTTGATCGCACCCGGAACGTGGCCCACGTCGTACAACAGAATGTCCTCATCGGACTCGACAATCCGCACCGACGGGTCGTTGCGGTGTTCCGCCACCCAATCCGTAGTCACTAACATCTCCGGATGAACATACTCAGCCATCATCTTCTCCTCTTCCTCGTCTTGTTTTGAGCTGAGAGCTAAGCGCGCCCTTGACCGTCCTTGCAGGAAAGCAAGGGCGGTCCCTGCAAGGACGCTTGAGCGCTAAGAGCTTATCAAATCCGCGCATCCAGCGTCAGACGGATCTTCTCTTGTAATCCCTCGACCGGAAATTCCGTCACCACCGTCTCGAAGAACCCCTGCACGATCATGCGCTGAGCTTCCTGGTATGATAGGCCACGACTCATGAGGTAAAACATCTGATCATCATCGATCCGCCCAGTGGTCGCGCCATGTTTGCAGCGGACATCATCCGCCTCGATTTCGAGAATCGGGATGGCATCGGCACGCGCTCGGCTGCTCAATAACAGGTTTTGGCTCGACTGATAGGCATCGGTTTGCTGCGCCTCGGGATGCAACCAAACCACGCCGCGAAAGACCGTGCGAGAGCGCCCGAGCAGCGCGCTCTTGAACAGCAGGTCACTCGTCGTATGCGGCGCCATATGGTCCTGGGTGGTCTGGTAATCCAAGTGCTGACGCGCATCGGTGAACATGAGGCCAAATAGCTGGGCGTTGCTGCCCGGTTCCCGCAACCGGACATTGAGGCCGGTCCAGTGCAAACGGCTGCCCAGCCCCGCTGTGGCCCAGCGCAACTGGCTATCGGCCGCGAGCACGGCGCTGTGATTGGCAAACCCCCAGAGCCGCCGGCTCCAATTTTGCATATGCAAATAGGTCACATTAGCGCCGGCTTTGAGATGCAATTCAACCACACCGTTATGCAAGCCCGGCAGATCCGGACGACCGGACATCTGTTCATTCACCAGGGTGACTTGACTCTGTGCCTCGGCAATCACCAGGGTATGGGACTGTTCCATACCGGACGCCATGATGTGGGCCGTCACGGCCTGCAACGGCAAGGCCACCGTCACCCCGCGGGGGACGTATAAAAAGACGCCGCCATTCCATAAAGCGCCATGCAGCGCCGTGAACTTGTTGCTGGCAACCGGGACGGCGCCGGTCATGAAATGCGGTTCAACGAGATCGGCATGCTGCTGCACCGCCGTATCCAGATCACAGAAAATGACGCCCTGTTGGCGCAACGTCTCATGCAGCGCGCACCAGAGCGGAGAGCCATCCTGGTGCATAATCACGCCGCCGACTGTCGTTTCCGGGAGACCCATATGCGGCGCCAAGTCAGCGGGTAGTGCCTCCCGAACCGCCGCCATCGGTACCTGAAGGGGGACGGGGTGATAATCCCCCCAGCGCAGGCCCCGCAGGTCGGTGCGCCGCCACGCCTCCTCCGTACCGGCAGGCATGGCTAGCGCCTGACTCCGTTTCCAGGCTGCCAGCCGTTTATCGCGCATCCAAGCCGGTTCCTGCTTGGAGGCGCTGAGGGCTTCGGCCGCCTCGGCGCTGGGGCCGGTAAGAGCGGCCACGGTAGCATCAACGGTCACGTTGCCTCCTTCCTCAGCGCCGTTAGCCGACCGAACCTTCCATCTGCAGTTCGATCAAGCGGTTCATCTCCACGGCGTATTCCATCGGCAATTCTTTTACCAACGGCTCGATAAACCCATTGACGATCATGGTCGAGGCTTCCGTCTCCGAGAGGCCCCGGCTCATCAGGTAGAAGAGCTGCTCCTCCTGGATGCGGCTCACCGAGGCCTCGTGCGCGATGCTGACCTCGGCTTCGTCAATCTCCATCACCGGATAGGTGTCGGAACGCGAATCCTTGTCGAGAATGAGCGCGTCACAGACCACCTTCGACTTCACGTCCTTGGCCCCATCCGCCACCTTCACCAAGCCCCGGTAGGTGCTCCGGCCCCCGTCCTTGCTGATCGACTTCGAGGTGATGATCGACGACGTATGCGGCGCGGCATGGATGATTTTGCCCCCGGCGTCTTGATGCTGGCCCTGGCCGGCAAACGCGATGGAGAGGATCTCGCCGTGCGCACCCGCCCCCATCAAATAGACGGACGGATACTTCATGGTCAGCTTACTGCCCAGATTGCCATCCACCCATTCCATGGTCGCGTTGTCATAGGCCATGGCGCGCTTCGTCACCAGGTTGTAGACGTTGTCGGCCCAGTTCTGGATCGTGGTGTAGCGCACCCGCGAGCCCGGTTTGCAAATGATCTCAACCACCGCACTGTGCAGCGATTCGCTGGAATACGTCGGCGCTGTGCAGCCTTCGACATAATGCACCTGCGCCCCTTCATCCACAATGATCATGGTGCGCTCGAACTGCCCCATATCCTCGCTGTTGATGCGGAAATACGCCTGCAACGGCACATCCACGGTAACGCCCGGCGGCACGTAGATAAAACTGCCCCCGCTCCACACCGCCGTATTGAGCGCGGCAAATTTGTTATCCTCGGACGGGATCACGGTGCCGAAATATTCCCGCACGAGATCCGGATACTCTTGCAGCGCCTGATCCGGCGAGACGAAGATAACGCCCAGCTTTTGCAAGTCCTCTTTCAGGCTGTGATACACCACCTCCGAATCGTACTGCGCCCCGACGCCGGCCAAAAACTTCTTTTCCGCTTCCGGAATGCCCAGGCGATCGAAGGTCTTCTTGATATTCTCCGGCACATCCTCCCACGTCCGGCCCTCGCGGTCCGCCGGCTTCACATAGTAGTAGATGTCATCAAAGTTGAGATTATCGAGATACCCGCCCCAGCGCGGCAAGGGCTTCTGCAAAAAGATATCGAGGGCTTTGAGCCGGATGTCACGCATCCAATCCGGTTCGCCCTTGAGGTCGGAAATCTGCTCCACGATCTCCCGGTCCAGCCCCTTACGCGCCCGGAACACCGACGCATCCGGATCGTGGAATCCGAACTGATAATCACCTTTGATGGCGGCCACTTCAACGCGCTCTTCGGCAACTTCGGCCATCATGCACCTCCTGTATGGCGTTACGAGCCCGTCGCCTCGGCCACGGGCTCGGCATGCTTTTCTCTGACCCAGTCATACCCTCTCGCTTCGAGCGTTTGGGCCAATTCCGGACCGCCGGACTCGACGATCTGGCCATCCAGCAAGATATGCACAAAATGGGGCTCGATATAGTCCAACAGCCGCTGATAGTGGGTAATGAGCAGAACGCCCAACTCCGGGCCCACGAGCGCATTGACGCCTTCAGCAACCGTGCGTAATGCGTCGATATCGAGACCCGAATCCGTCTCGTCCAAAATGGCGATCCTCGGCTCGAGCATGGCCAGCTGTAAGATCTCCACCCGCTTCTTTTCTCCCCCCGAAAACCCCTCGTTCAGATAGCGGCGGGCAAAGGCCTGATCAATGCCGAGATCCTTCATTTTTTTGGTGATGTCCCGGCGGAATTCCCGCATGGGAATGAGCATTTGTTTCTTCGCACCCTTCTCCTCGGCGGCCGGTGCATCGCTACGGGCGCGCCGTACGGCACTTGCCGCACTGCGCAAGAAGTTAGCCAGGGTCACCCCAGGAATCGTCGTGGGATATTGAAAGGCCAAAAACATCCCCCGCTGGGCCCGTTCGCTGGCATCCAGTTCGAGGAGGTTCTCGCCGCCCAGCAGCACCTCGCCCTCTTCAATGTGATATTTGGGATGCCCCATCAGCGCATATGACAGGGTGCTTTTGCCGGAGCCATTCGGCCCCATGAGGGCATGAATTTCGCCGCCTTTGATCTCCAAGTTCAGCCCCCGCAGGATGGGCTTGCCCTCCACGCTGACCCGCAGGTTGCGAACGACTAAATCGGTCCCCATCTCTTCTCCAAATTTTGAAGAGCTATTAGCTGTTAGCTGTTAGCTGTTAGCTAAAAAAGAAGATACAAGATTTCTTCTTCCAGTGTTTTAGCTGATAGCTGATAGCTGATAGCTGATAGCTAAACCAAGCCCGGACCGGGCTACTTTTTGACCTGAAATTGACACCCGTGATGCCCGTCGAGCTGGGACTGACACAGGACGACCTCTGACCCCAAGGCCTGCTCCATGGCCTCGACTTCCATCTCACAGACTTCCCGGTGCTGTCGCGCCACGCTATAGTACGGACAGCCGAATTCGGTCAGCAAAAAGGCGTCCTCGTCCTCGTCCACATGGCTGAGGATACCGCGCTCGTGCAACCGATCAGCCAATCCTTGCAAGCGGTCGGCGACCATGTCGCCCTGCATCCATTCGGCATACTGCTGCCCTAAGCGGGCACTGACGCGCTGCAACAGCCGCCGGACGAGGTCGGGCTCGGCCAGTTCGAGGACTTCTTCCAGCAGCACCAACGCCAAATTCTCATATCCCTGGGCGAAAAGCGCTTGGCCTTTTTCCGAAAGACGATACACGGCATGGGGGCGGCCACGTTTCTCCCGGATCGTGGTGCTCGCCACCAAGTCCTCGGCCACTAAGGTGGTGAGCTGCTGTCGCACTGCGGTCTTGGTCACGCCCAACGCGGCCTCGATATCGGTGATGCGCAGCGTCCCCTGTTGCTGCAGCAACCGCAGAATCTGTCCGGCTGGCGACTTGTCGAGTTGTATGTCATAGTGCATGACCGTACTCCTCATCCATAGGATGTCAGGAGGGACTATAACAGGTGTGCATATTTTTTGTCAATTTCTCCTGTCAAAAATAGCAAAATTTCGATCCGAAAATGGCAGCGCCCGGATTGACCTCGTACGGCTCCTGGGCTATGCTCAGTCACCAGGTCAACCTCTTATGGCATCGGGTTATGACATCGACAACCAGCCCCTCATCCCACGCCCATGACGTGCTGCACGATCGCTTTGGCTACCGCGACTTTCGTCCCGGCCAGGCGGCGATTATCGAGGCCGTCCTGCAGGGTCATAACGCCCTGGTCGTGATGCCGACCGGCAGTGGCAAGTCGCTCTGCTATCAGTTGCCGGCCTTATTATGTGACGGGTGTACCCTGGTCATCTCGCCCCTCATTGCGCTGATGAAAGATCAGGTCGACGGCCTGCAGGCGCAGGGGATCGCGGCGACCTATATCAATAGCTCGCTGTCGGGATCGGAGCAGGCCGAGCGCCTGCGCGCCTGCCGGACCGGAACGTACGATTTGCTCTATGTCGCGCCCGAGCGGTTTCGCAATGCGCGCTTTGTGCAGGCCATGGCGCAGACGCGCGTGGCGTTGTTCGCCGTCGACGAGGCGCACTGTATCTCCGAATGGGGCCATGATTTTCGCCCCGACTATCTGCGTTTGCGTGAGGCCATTGCGCAGCTCAACCATCTCCAGGTCTTGGCGCTGACGGCGACCGCCACGGTCGATGTGCAAGAGGACATCGAGCAACAGCTCGATTGTGGTGAGATGCAGCGGTTTGTCACCGGGTTCAACCGCCCCAATCTGACCTACCGCGTCGTGGCGCAAAATGCCGCCGCCGCCAAGCTGCAAGTACTCGGCGATATTTTACAGGCCCAACCCGAAGGCAGCGCCATCATCTATGCCTCCACGCGTCGGGCTGTGGAAGAAGTCGCCTCGGCGCTGAATGCACGGGACTGCGACGTGCTGCTGTACCATGCTGGCTTGCCAGACACGATGCGCCGCCGGGCGCAAGAGGCGTTTATGCAGCGGGACCAGGGGATCATCGTGGCCACCAATGCCTTTGGCATGGGCGTCGACAAGCCGGATGTGCGTACCGTTATCCATTTTAACCTGCCCCGCACCATGGAAGCCTACTATCAGGAAGCCGGCCGGGCGGGCCGCGACGGACAGGCGGCGCAGTGTATTCTTTTGTTTAGCTTCGGTGACGTCAAAATCCAGGAATTTCTTCTGGAGCAGAGCCATCCGCCGCGGGACTTCATCGAGGAAATTTATAGCCATCTCGTGGCCTTGCACCAGCGCCAGCCCGAGATCGCCTTCCGCTCCTTGCTCCCCCACCGCCGCTATGGCAACAGCGCCATGCAGGTGGATGCCACCCTCAAGCTGCTAGAGCGGGCTGGCTATGTCGAACGGCTCGCGCACTACGACAGTGAGGAGACCCTGGCCAATCCGCTGATCCGTCTGACGGCCGAGCCGGTTGCGGCCTCGCAGTTAAGCCTCGATTACACGACGTTGCAGCGCCGTAAACAGCATGAACTGCGCAAAATCCGGCAGATGGTAGCCTATGCCAATACGCGCCAGTGCCGCCGCCGCCGCATCTTGGGCTATTTTGGCGAGCCCTGGGATGAACCGAATTGCGCCGCCTGTGACCATTGTCTCGATGATCGCCTCCCCGGCCAGGCCGCCCGCCATCCAATACGTGAGCCTCAGGAGGCGGAATGGCTGCTGATTCAAAAAATCCTGAGCTGTATTGCCCGCATGCAAGGGCGCTATGGAAAGGCCAAAGTCATCCAGGTCCTCATGGGATCGCGGGCCCGGGAAATCCGCGACACGCATCTCGTGCGCCTCTCGACTTATGGGATTTTGAAAGGGACGCCACGCCCGGTGATTGAGACGTATTTGGAGGCCCTGCTGCAGGCCGAGTGTGTGCAGATCGTGGGTGACGAATTTCCGAAACTCGACCTCACGCGGCTCGGCTGGTCCGTGATGCGCCGTCAGCACACCGTGCAGTTGGCGCTGCCCGAGACGACGGCATCGCCTACGTCTTCAACGCCGTCGGCCTCACAGGTACAGGATGCGGTGACCGTGACGCCGCCGGCAACGGTGCCGATCCTCACTCCAGAAGTGGTCAAACCGATGGAGCCGGAGCCCCCTGCCACGGCGGCGGCCAGCTTACCGGAAGCGGATGAGGCGCTGTTCGAGCGCTTGCGCACGCAACGCACGGCGTTGGCCCGGGCCGAATCCATCCCGCCGTATTGTGTCTTTCACGATCAGACCCTCCGCGACATGGCTATCCGGCAACCGGCCGATCGCTCTAGCCTGTTGCAAATTCGCGGTGTTGGGACAGCCAAAGCAGAGAAATACGGCGATATTTTTCTCGACCTCATTCGCGAGTACACGGACACCTGTGGGCCATGAGGCTTCAGGTGTGGTTACTGTTTTGCTTCAGGATACTGTGTTTGGCATCATACATGTCAATCCCACGTCAATCCCATGTAATCCCCATATAATTTACACATGATCTTCGTGTTTCTCACGGCAAAAAAATGTTGTGCTCCATCCACGATCGTTATATAGTATGATGCCAAATGTTTCTCGTACTTGCAGGCGTGTGATAGATCACATCAGGAGGTGAGATATGATGCAGGTAGAAGCAAAACGCGGTGCACATATCAGCCTGACCGTTCAAAGGGGAGATGTGGTCAAGACGTATTACAGGATCGTGCGACGCTATATCGGAGTGAACATGACAGGGGCTGTCGTGCTTATCCTAGAGCTGTGTATGGTGGCCCCAGTGTGGGCGCAGACACCACGCGAGGCGGTTGAAAATGCGTTGTTTGTTGGCCCTGCACGTATTTGTAGACAATTACTAGAGGATGGCGCAGTAAGAGAGGGACTAACCGGTGCACAGACGGACCTCGGCGAGCGCTGTAGTGAACTAAACCGTCCGACTGAGAATGGGCTTGTCCGCAGTACTGCTGCAGGGCGTTTTGCTCTGACACAGGTTGCAGCGGAAGAAGCCGCCTCTCAAGGAACCAGCTCCATCGAGACCTCGAACAACACGATCGGCGCGCGTCTCGCCGCCTTGCGCAGTGGGGCGTTAGGTCTCAGCCTGCGCCGGTACGCGTTGCATATCGATACACCGAGCCTGCCCGGCACGCTCGTTGCCAGCCTCGTCGCGCAAGCAGCCGACGACCGTACAGAGCTTGAAACGGCGCCGGAGCTTTTGGGACAACTGGGCTTTTTCGCTACGGGTTCCTTTCTTTACGGTGATAAAGATGAAACGCGTAGCGGCACGCAAAACGATATCATCGAGTCCGGTTTTGACTTTGATGCGTTTAGCGCCACGGCGGGAGTTGACTATCGATTCTCCGACCATGTCATCCTGGGGATCGCGTTTGACTATCTCTCTACTGATGTTGATCTCGATGCCTTCAGTGGCAGTGTGGACGCAAAGGGATTTCGTGTCTCGATCTACGGGACTTACTATGTGTCAGACGCCTTTTATATCGATGGCATTGTGGGTATCGGCTGGAACGACTATGAGATAGAGCGTAATATTCGTTATGTAGTCGATACCACCACTGTCGATCAAACCGCACGAAGTGATACGAACGGCAACCAAATTTCGTTGAGCTTTGGGGCGGGTTATGACGTTAACAAGGGTGGATTGACGTTTGGGCCGTTTGCTCGTCTCAGTTATATTGACGTCAATATCGACGCGTATCGCGAAGACATCGACAATACATCCCCGGGGTTCGGTTGGGCCTTGGAGTTTGACAGCCAAGATGTCGAGTCGTTGACAATCGTCCTGGGAGTTCAGGCTTCCTATGCCATTAGCATGCAAAGGGGGGTGTTACAGCCGCATATTCGGCTGGAGTGGGAGCACGAATTTAAAAATGATAGTCGGATCATTACCGCTCGGTTTGTGAATGATCCCGGCGGTGATCCGAGTACGGGAGGCGGACGGACGCCAACCCGTTTTGCGACCGATGACCCGGACAGGAATTTTTTCAATCTCGGCGTCGGCTTCGCCGCGATCTTTGCGCCTGGCAAGTCGGCTTTTGTGAATTACGATACCGTGTTGGGATTGCGTGACGTCACGGCGCACACCTTTACCTTGGGGGTGCGCCGTGAGATCTAACCCATGAGGGACGGACGACACCATGATCCATACGTGTTCGCCAAACTGCTGTCAGGGCCGTTGGCGCTATGGCAGCCTGACATTCCGGGGGTTGGTACGCCTCCTGCTCGTGTTGGCGGTGTGGCTCTCGACATCTCTTCCTGATACAGCGCCGGGGCCGGAGGCTGCTGAGCGCTCAGGCCGTCGAGCCGACCGGTTCTTCATAGTAGACTGCCTCCTTCCCGGCCAGGTGCGCCGTCTGGGACGGGGCCGGATCCACATGACGCCTAGTCGCCCGGTCAAGACCTCGGCGCAGGATTGTCGACGCAGAGGGGGAGCGTACGCCCCGCCTGACCGCAGCAATTACGCCACCGCGTTGAAAGTGTGGCTGCCGCGGGCGAAGCAAGGCGACAAGGTGGCGCAAACCAACGTGGGCGAGATCTATGAGAAGGGTTTAGGGCAACCGCCCGATTACCGGCGCGCAGCAGCGTGGTATCGTAAGGCTGCCGAGCAAGGTTACGGGCCAGCGCAAGTCAATCTCGGCCACCTGTATGAGCAAGGATTGGGGGTCGAGCGTGATGCGGCAACGGCACAGCAGTGGAATCGTCGGGCCTCGGGTCTGAAAGCGGCGGAGGTCAGACAACGGCGCGACACGATCACACGTAGCCAAGATGGGAAAGTGACGCCTGCCAGGCCATCGACGGTGTCTGAAACGATCGCATTCGGCCGCTATCACGCCTTGGTCATCGGGAATGAGACGTACACCTACTGGGATGTCCTCGAAACGCCTGAAAATGATGCCCGCACGGTCGCCAAGCTGCTTGAAGAGAAGTATGGCTTTAAGGTGGAACTCCTCCTCGATGCGACGCGTAACGATCTTCTGAAGGCGTTCAATATCTATCGTGCCAAACTGTCCGAGAAAGATAATCTGTTAGTCTACTACGCCGGGCACGGGCATCTGGATGAAAAAAATCGTCGTGGCTATTGGGTACCCATCGATGGCGAACTCAGTAGTGATATCGCGTGGATCCCGGCGTTCAGGGTGACCGATATCCTAAGCGCAGCAGATGCCAAACACGTGCTCGTGGTGGCGGATTCCTGTTACTCTGGCATCTTAACACGTTCCTCGGTAGCCCGGCTCGAAGCGGGGGCATCGGCGGCAGCGCGGCAGCATTTTCTGAAGGTTGTGGCGCAAAAGCGTGCCCGGCTTGTCTTGACGTCCGGCGGTGTAGAGCCGACTTTGGATATTGGTGGCAGGGGACACTCGGTGTTTGCCGGAGCGTTTTTGAACGTGTTGCGGGAAAACGAGGGCATCCTCCTGGGGCTGGACCTGTATAGTCAAGTCCGTGATCGGGTCACCTTTGCGGCTGATGCCTTAGCTGTGGAACAGATCCCCCGATATCAGCCAATCCGGTTTGCCGGTCATGCCTGGGGCGATTTCGTGTTTGTTCCGATGGCTAAATAAAGCAGCCTTCGCACCATTCGAGATGAAACGGCAGGTGACTGAGGTCACCGCGTCGGGGTGCGTTCCGTCACAGAATCAAAGGCTCACTCATGGGTACACTTAGCCGTGACACATCAAAGCTTCTATCCGGGTACTGCGAGCAGCTCCACCCATGTCTGAGGCAGAATAGGAGCCATACACACGACAGGCCGATAACTTGGAAAATTCACGAGCGCGCCTTGTCGAACGTCTATTCTCTCAGATGGAAAAAGTCGCGCCTCGAATGTTTCAGGAGCTGCATGAGACACGTGCCCCCACGGCTCTCTGGGCCGCTGAGATTCCTCACAGGGGTGATCATGAGGGACATTTTTTTCAGCTATGTTGAAGAAGACGTCGATATCGCAGAACAGATTGCGCAGGGTCTTGAAGCGGTGGGGTACACGACCTGGCATTACACGCGTGATAGCCTTCCCGGCGTCTCCTATCTGCTGCAAACCGGCCAGGCCATCGAGCAATCGCACGCTGTCGTCCTGGTGATTTCTCCCCATGCGCTGGGATCGCAACAAGTGACGCGAGAGGTACAGCGCGCCCATGAGTGTGGCAAACCGTTTATTCCGGTGCTGCGAGACATCACCCACGCCAAGTTTCAGACGCGCCAGGAAGAGTGGCGGCAAGCGGTGGGAGCGGCGGTGTCGATCCCTATTCCTCCCGAAGGCGCCTCTATCATTCTTTCCCGCATCATAGCCGGATTGAAAGCATTGGATATTGAGCCAGGTCGCAGTGTCCCAGCGGATGCCCCCGGCAAGGAAATCCTACCGATGCCGAAGCGCGTCCGGGTTGCTCCCTCACGGCGAGGTGCACGTGCCGCCTTGAAGGGATGGGTGGCTGCAGGCAGCAGCATCATTACCCTGGCATTGCTGTTGTGGGTTTTTTTCTATGTGAACTCAGAACCGTTGAAGCCGAATGAGACCACCATTGTCATCGCTCTGTGTACCATGGTGGTCTTCTTCGTGAAGTGGTGTTGGGACCGTCTATGGCAACACAGGAGCCTGAAGTGAGCAAGCATTGGCATATCACGTTTCTCGTGTGGGTCATTATGGGGACGGGAATTGCGCCACTGTATGTGGCGTCTGATCGCGCGGCCGCAGCCGACTCTGCCCACGTGCAGCAGGGGCAGGGAGAGGTGACGTCCCAGGTGATCGCCTGCAGTCCTGATAAACCTGTGGTGCGCTATGGGAAAGGGGTGCGCTTGCGGGTGTGGGCGGCGGCTGCATCGGCACAGCCGCTGCACTATGGCTGGACAGCGACGGGCGGCCGCCTGCAGGAGCATGGCACGGAAGCTCAGTGGGATTTTACGGATGTGAGACCAGGGCCATACGCGGCGACCGTGCGCGTCAGTAATGCCCGGGGCGCAGTCGCCGAGTGTGTGATGCAGGTCATTGTGAAGACCCCCTTGCGCGCTCGTCGCTCACGGGAAACCGGCCGCTCTTTGTTGACGCCGGATCAAAATGAGTCGGAGGGCTATGGCCTCTATAGCTATGTCTTATTGGGAACGCCGCCGACCGAGCATGCGAGGGCACAGTATCTGGAAACCGTGAGGGCGTATTTACAACTGATCGTGGATATCACCCGCCTGGTCGAGTACGTACCGCATCGTGAGCTGAATGTGACCTATATGCCGGTGACACAACCACCTGCGGGACAGAGCGTCGCCAAGGCATCGGCTGAGTGGCTGCTGCAACACTATGACTATGCCCGGGCTCGCGTCCTCCTCCATGCGCTGCCAGGTAACCTGA
Source organism: uncultured bacterium (assembly GCA_965178525.1). GTDB lineage: Bacteria > Tectomicrobia > Entotheonellia > Entotheonellales > Entotheonellaceae > CBCXVS01. The sequence goes on from CBCXVS010000113.1 coordinate 14,708, forward strand.
GGGGCGGGCCATATATTGTGTCGACGCTCAAACCTCTGGATGTGGCTGGGAATATGCCGGATCGCTATCTCTTACAAGATCTCTCGTCCGTTCTGCCGCATCTGATCTCCTTGTGGATCAAGGAGTTTATGAATCAAGCCGCACAAGAACGGTTTTGGGAGCCAAAGACCGCGGCGCGATTGACCCTGAAACTCCGCACCACGATTGGGGTGCTAGCGGAAGGCTTACCTGAACTCCACGCCTCGCTGCAGCAGCTCATCGCCTGGGTACCTGGATAGCGTTTCTGGCTGCTTACACCTCGACGGCCTCGGCGGGCTGGGCCGCTTCCGCCGCCTCGGCGGCTTCTCGTTCCGCTTTGGCCTGCTCCCCTTGCGTCAGGAGATCCATCGCCAAAAGGGAAGAGACAATCCCGGCGCCAAAACTGATCAGCCAGGACGTGACATAGCTCTGGGACACGTCGTAGAGATAGCCGCCGAGAAAACCGCCCACCGCCATGCCTACCATGGCAAAGCAGTTCTGCCCCGAATACCCCGGTCCGAACAGCCGGATGCCGTATAATTCGCGTGCGACCACACCATATTGCGTGCCGACGCCGCCATAGCCAAACCCCCAGGCTAGCGCGTAGAGGAAAAAGATCGCCGGATCTTGGGTATTGACCAACCACAGGATAAAGGCGCCCTGCATAAACAGGGTCATCATCAACGTCAGCCGCGCGCCATGCCGGTCCGCAAAGAAGCCCCAGAAGATCCGGCCGACGACGGAGGAGATACCCATAATCGCCAGCACCCAGGACGAGGCAAAGGCCGACAGACCCGAGGCCTGCGCAAAGCCCACGATGTGCACCAAGGGGACCGAGTGGCACATACAGCAGAAAAAGTTGACGAACGAGAGCGTCCAAAAGCCTTGGTGACGCAAGACACGGCCCCACATCGAGCCCACGGAATGGGATGGCGGCGCGGCGCTGGCCTTGGCCGTGTTCTGGGGCGATGGTGTCGGCGGCGAGGTGGGATTGCCGCCGTAGGGGGTTAAACCCATGTCATGCGGGTGATTGCGCATGAAGATGCAGGCGAGACTCAGGAAGGCGGTCATGGTGATGCTAATGGCGACAAAAGCCGTCTGCCAGTCCCACCGGAGAATCACCCAGGTGACGAGCGGTGAAAAGATGAATGGACCCAGGCCATTGCCGGACATCGTCAGCCCCATGGCCATACCGCGCCGTTTCTCGAACCAGCGTGTCACCATGGCGGTCGTCGTGATGAAAAAAGCACTGCGGCCCAAGGCGGCGACAAAACCGTACCATAAATAAAACCCCGCGATCGAGGTCACCGTGCTCGTCATATAGATGCCGACGCCATGCACAATGATCCCGGTCAGGAAAAGGGCGCGTAAACTGCAGCGATGCATGAGCGAGCCGACCACCAGAATACCTAAGCCACTGATGATCGAAGAAATGGCATAGGTAAAAGACAGGGCACTATGCGACCAGCCCATATCCTCGACTAGGGGATTAATAAAAATGCCGAAGGCCATCATCGTGCCGGAGGCCATCATGGTCGTGAAAAAACAGGTCGCAAGGATAATCCAGCCGTAGAAGAACCGTGGCGCCGTCGCCGAGAGTGTGGAGGTCATCATGCGCATCCTAGTCTGTGCAAGAGTGGGGTGGTGTATGGACTGCTCTACACACCATACTACTGTATACCTATCGTTTGCAATGCGAATTCCACCGGCGATCCATCCATCACATGGCTACGGGCGACCACGAGCCGCGTGTTGGCCAGGTCGCGAATGTCCTGCAGCGGATTGCCCCGCACGGCTAACAGGTCCGCCGCCTTGCCCGGCGCCAGGACGCCCAGGTCATGGCGGCCCAGAGCCTCGGCCGCCACGGAGGTGGCGACGATCGTATCGCCGTCGATCATCACGTAGGCGTGTTCGACGGCTCGCTCGGCCACATCGTCAAACACTCGACTCGCTTTCAGCAGTATGGATTCCATGGGCGGTTCTCACTTTCGGCTCGGGTTGCCGTCAGCTTCCTCGTCTATCGGCCCTAGAAGAACCTGACGTTTTTGTCATGGACAACGCGTGACGTTGCTCCGATAAGACGCATAAGATACGTCTACGCATCTGATCCGGAACAAAAGAATAAAACGGATATCGCGTAAGGATCGAAGATGAAGCCAGACCTCACAGCACGTATACGAAAGCACATGATTTCACCTATACTGGAAAAAAATTATTATATTGCCAAAGCATTCCAGTATAGGTGTTTTTATTTTGATCATTTTCAAGGCAAACAACCCGTCATTGTCTATCAAATGGGAAAAGTCGGTTCATCAACGATGGCCAATTCACTCAGAAAAATCGCAAAATCAGATATGTCTATTTATCATGTGCATTACCTCAATACAGAAGACATCAATCATTCAAATAAAAATTATTACGGTAAATATGCTCATTTTTTCAGAAGACCATTTCCCAAGAAAAGCAGTCATCTTTTACAAAGCCAATACTTAATTAGACAAATAAATAAAAGACAAAAAAATAGAAAGCGGAAGATCGTCACACTTGTAAGAGATCCCGTTGCTCGAAATATTTCTTCGTTCTTTCAGCTCATTGACTTCTTGTTACCAAGTTTTTATGAGCAGTATCGCAATCATACAATAAAGATTGAAGAGTTAATACAGATTTACCTAGAAAGATTTGGAGAACATCATGTCCCTTTAGAATGGATTGATAAAAAATTAAAACCCGTATTTGGGATCGATGTTTTTGCAAGCGATTTCTCAACATCGAAAGGATATCATATATACAAAGGAGACGATGCTGAGATTTTGCTCTTTCGATTAGAAAATCTTAACGAGTGTGCACCGGATGCTTTCCGGGAATTCCTTAACATTGAACACTTCACTCCATTTAAAGAGAATGTTGCGAGTGAAAAGGCCTACCACAATATCTATAGAGAGTTTATAAACGCGTTAGTGTTACCTGAGGCTTATCTTAATATGATGTATACATCAAAGTACGTTCGGCATTTCTATATTGAAGAAGAAATTGAAGCCTTTTGGGCAAAGTGGCATAAACAGGATGCGCTCGTTCCCTGCTCTATAGAGCCTTAAGTACCTGGACAGCATTGCCTTGATACATTTCTCCAGCGGAAACATATAAATTTAATTTTGTTTCGGTACTTACAACATGTGGCACAGAACAAAGCGAGGCTCGGGGATATCGTCAGGTTGAAGACGACGCATTCGCCGCAAAATGCGGCATCACCTCCCGCGCGAAGCGCTCCATCACGCCTGGTCTCAGCGTGCCGATACCCGCCAAAACTGAAGTAGAGAATCACCTCCTCACTGCCCGCCTCTTCAACCTCCGGCATGCCGGGTACGATAGCCATATCATACTCCTTTCTGCAATCCGGGTGTGTGCCACACAAAATGACCCTATCATACTGGCGGTGTGCGTGCAAAGGCGGGCGCGTTGTTGAGGTGGAGACCGCATGGAAAACGTGGAAAGCTGGCTACGACAGATGGTTACGGATTTTTTTTATCCGGCCCTGGCTATCGGCATCCTGATTTATATCGGTGTGGCCATCATCGCGATTGTACGACGATCGAGCGGGGCGAGCGCCATTCGCCGTCTGGTCGGTGCGCTGTTGCCTGTGATCATCTTAATCTTCGCGATGGTAGCTGAAAGCGAACGATCTTTCCCTCTCACGTCCTATATCGCACGCATTGAATTTTGGTATGATATGGGGCTTGGCGTCATGATTGGCGCGACCGCATTTTTATTGAGAAAACTGTTATCTCGGCGGAACGCGGATCGGATTGCATCATTAGATACCTTATTTTTGTCTGCGCTAGGCGTCTTCATTTTATATTTCATCATACAAAATGCCTTGTGGATTTTGGCGCCCATCTTATTCGGCATGGTGATATGTTTTGGGCTTTTCGTTATCCTCTTTGGCTAGGTCAAGAATGGATCCGCGAAGGACGCGAAGGGGGGCTAAGGGGAGGAGAAGGCATGGGGATATGAGGAAATGTCACGCTCATGGTAGAATGATTCGCGCTACATCACCTATACCCTGAGGGAGGATGAGACGATGACCGCACCTGCCAGAATGAAATTTGGCGTGTTCATGGCGCCCTTCCATCGGCCCGGAGAAAATCCGACCCTGGCCCTGGAACGCGACCTGGAACTGATCCAATGGCTCGATGTGCTGGGCTTTGACGAAGCCTACATTGGGGAACACCACAGCGCCGGCTGGGAGACGATCTGCTCGCCCGAAGTGTTTATGGCCACCGCCGCCGAGCGCACCCGGCGCATCCGGCTCGGCAGCGGCGTCATCAGTCTGCCTTATCACCATCCTTACATGGTGGCCAACCGCATGGTCTTGTTGGATCACTTGACCCGAGGCCGGGTCATCCTGGGCGTCGGGCCTGGCGCCTTGGCCTCCGACGCCCTGATGCTCGGCATCGACCCCGAGCGCCAACGCGACATGATGGACGAATCCTTGGGGATCATCATCCGGCTGTTCGAGAGTACCGAACCCCTGACGTATGACAGCGACTGGTTTCAGCTCCATGAAGCCGTGCTGCAGCTCCGCCCCTATCAGCAGCCGTCGATTCCCATTGCCGTGGCCTCGGTGCAGTCCCCGGCGGGTGTACAAGTCGCCGGAAAGCATGGGGCATCGGTATTATCGCTGAGTATCCCGCGCGATACCGTGCGGCAGACCAGCCTACAAGAGCTGTGGGCGATTGGTGAAGAGGCGGCGGAAGCGCACGGGCACACCCTCCGCCGGGAGGATTGGAGCCTGGTCGTCCCTGTGCATCTGGCGGAGAGCCGCCAAGAAGCCATCGAGGCCGTCCGGGTCGGCAGTGGCCGTGAAACGACGGAATACTTCGGCCGCACGCTCGGACACCCGGTCCCGGATGTGCCTGCCAACCAGATTGTCGATTACATGGTCGAGCGCAACCAGTGGGTGATCGGCACGCCTGACGACTGCATCGCCGCGATTGAACGCCTGCAAGAAATCAGCGGGGGCTTTGGCGGTTTCATGGTGCGGGTGGAGGACTGGGGACAGCGGGAAAAGGTGCTACACAGCTACGAACTGCTGGCTCGCTATGTGATGCCACATTTCCAGGGAACACTGCGCGGCATCAACGTCTCCAACCAATGGGCCAGTGATCGGAAGGAAGCCTTGCAGATGAACCGCCTGGCCGGCCTGAAGCGGGCGACCGATTCCTACTACGCGCACCGGGATTAGGGCCAAAGGGCGCTGTATCCTCGTGCTCCCCCGTTCACGCGATGGTCAAGAAGGGAGAAACGGACGTGCTGGAAACGCTTCGCCTCGACGGAAAAACTGCCGTGATCACCGGTGCCGGCCGCGGCCTGGGCAAAGCCATGGCCAAAGCGCTGGCGCAAGCGGGAACGGATGTGGTATGCGCCGCCAGGACGCAGGCGCAAATCGACGAGACCGTGCGGGAAATCTGCGCCGCGGGCGGTCGCGCCATCGCCGTGTCGACCGATGTCACCGACTCGGCACAGGTGGACCATCTGGTGGCGACATGCGTGGACACGTACGGCAAAATTGATGTCATGGTCGCCAATGCTGGTGGTGGCAGCTTGTCCCGTGGCCCCCGGGAATTTTGGGAATTTCCCGACGAGGCATTTGAGTCGGTGCTCGCCGCCAACTTGAAAAGCAACTTCTATTGTGACCGTGCCGCCGCCCGGTACATGGTGGAACGCGGCGTCGGGGGGGCGATCATCAACGTGGCCTCCGGCACGGCGCTACGCGGCAACCGGCACTTCGCCTATCCCACCGCTAAAGGCGGCACGATTTCCCTCACCAAATCGGCCGCCACTACTTTGGGACCTCACCACATCCGTGTCAATGTCATCATCCCGGGCACGGTGCAAAAAGGCCCGCCGGCCAACGCCCAGGAAGCGGCCGACCACGAGCGGCGTGGCCAGATGGTACCCGTGCGCCGCCTAGGCGAATGGTGGGAATTAGGACCGCTCTGTGTTTTCCTAGCGTCGGAGGCATCACGCTATGTCACCGGGCACAGCTTCATCATCGACGGTGGCGGCCTCGCTGGCGGCCTCGGCCCAACCGGCTTCGTGCCCCAGCACGAGTGGTCCGATGCAGGAGAGGCCTGATGAACATCGATGTCACCCACTTCGACCTGACCGGCCGCAACGCGGTGGTCTTAAGCGCCGAAACGCCTCCTGGTCAGGCCATTGCCCATGCCTACGAAGAAGCCGGCGGGACCGTCGCCCGTCTCCACACCCCGACAGCCGGCGACGTGCGGCAGGCCGTGACGTGCGCCGCCGCCGAACTCGGCGGTCTCCACATCCTCGCCAGCGCCCCGGACCGTTTCTTGGCCAAACCGGTCACCTCGATTACAGCCGACGAGTTGGCACAGGTCATGACCGCCAACTACACCACTCAATTTTACGCCTGCCAAGCCGCGATCGACGTGATGCTGCAGCAAGGTGCCGGCGGCAACATCGTCCTCATCACACATGTGTTAGGCCAACGCGGCGTTGCCAACTCCAGTGTGTATTCCGCCGCCCACGGCGCCGTGCACAACCTGATCCGTGCCCTTTCACCATCACCAAGCGCCCTGGCGTCCCCGAAGACATCGGCCCCATTGCTGTCTGGCTCGCCGGCACGGGCGTTGGTTTTGTCACCGGCCAGATCTTCCCCGTCGACGGCGGCTTAACCCAGCATCTTTAGGCGTCAGGAATTATCCTATGCCATCTTCCCGTGCTTTTTTCCCTTCCTCTAGACCGAAGTTCCCCTGGCAGAATAGGCGGAGGGTTAAGTAGATCAACAGGTTAGCCCAATTCAAAAGTCCA